>JAPPPF010000275.1 GCA_028817665.1 Magnetovibrio sp.
TTGTTTATAAGCTTCATGTATTTATGAATAAATGTTATAGGTACGCCTATAGCTCCATCATAGTCGTAAGGAATATCTTTTGTTTTATTAACATTTATTCCATTATAGTTGTCATATACAGGATAATTCGATTCATTACCTATATAACTTTTAGTTAAATCTAAATATTCATTGCGTTTAAAATGTTCTAAATTTGTTAGCCATAAACAGTTATTTGGCGAAACAATTCTCTGTCCTTGATTATCTATCCGTGTTTCAGTTCCATATAGCTCGTAATGATCAGGAACAATAAAGCCTGATACACCTCTACCAAGATTAATGCCAAGCCATGCACTATTGTTTTTTATAAGTTTGAAAATTTCTTTATATGTGATTGCGTTAACATTACCAATACAAAGAAATTTTTTATTGTATGTAACTAATTGAGAAACATATTCTCTAAATAATGAAAACGGAGGGTTCGTTATCACTATGTCTGACTCACTTAAAAGGTGAATGCTTTCAGCGCTTCTAAAGTCTCCATCATCATTCATTACTTTGGTTTTGGTATTAACTCCATCATATTCAAAAAGCTTGCCTTGCCCATTTTCGATATAACATGTGGAAATTAACTTTTTTAAACCTAGTTTTTGAAAGTTTTTCTGAAAAAAAGTAATGAAATTACTTTTTTCCCAATCATCGCAATTACAATAAACAGTTTTATTTTTAAAATGATTGCAATAGTGTTTAAGCTCGCTATCAATGTCGCATAGTTGGGTGTAGAACTCATCATTTTTTGATTTTTTTGCTTTATGGAGTAGCGTATTTGTTGCATTTCTTGTCATAAAGTAACTTTCCACCTCTAGTTATTATTGATTTCTATATTCATTATATTGATCCTTTAGTCGCTTTTTAGCTTCTTCCCAGCTTTCGCCAATATGAGCCAAATTGTTTTTTTGAATCCACTCATCAATGCTTAATTTTTCATGTGACATTCCATTGTTATTAGATTTATTTTCAAAGCTAAACTTAAAAACAAACCCTTTAACTGATCGACCTTTTTTAATATCTTGAACCGATACTTTGATATCAGTTTCTTTAGATATTTGTTGCACAGAAGGTGTTAAAACTCTTTTTTTAAAGTCATACACTCTTGGATAAGAATACTCTTCTAAACCAAGCTTAAATTTTAAATCTTCAAGTGATATTTGTACCTCTAAAACCGTCTTCCAAGACATAAGTAGCTCGTAAATCCTAACAGCGTGAGCACTAGACAAACATGCTATTTGTTCTATTTCGTAACATGTAAATTGTTTTTCCAATTCAGTTATAAGTGGTATGACAACAGGGGAAAACATAAGTGTAATCTCCCCTTCCATCTCTGTGTATCTAACTTGAGTAACCCAGCGATTTTCGACGTGAACAGTATTCCCTTTTTTACTTAATTCACTGTACGTAAATTTACGATTAAATAGTGTTTTAGAGGCATCTCTTAATGCTCGATAAGCTGAATTAATATTTAAATTAAATCTGTCTGCATAATCTTGAGCATGGATTATTACAGGAAAAAATTCATTTATTGAGTTTCCTAAATGCCTGGATTGAACTACAGCCATTAATAAAATACGTTGCTCAACTAGCTCTAAATTATAACTAGCGTTAATTAAATTATTATCCTTTACAACTAAGTTTTTTGACATGGTTATCTATCCGTAAAAACAATACAACGACATATTACACCAATTGTCGTCTTTAGTGGTGTAATTGTCGTCGTGTAGTGGTGTAATTGTCGTCTTTTAGTGGTGTAATTGTCGTCTTTTAGTGGTGTAATTGTCGTCTTTTAAACCTGTGAATCATTGATATAAAAGGGTTTTAGGAGCCCTAAAAGAATTAAAATATAAAAATAAAAAAGGAAAAAAATTTATATTTTTATGTTTTTTATCTGACTTTCTTAGTGAACAGCCTTTGAAATTTTTAAGATATTCATAGTTCATTTTGGGGTACTTATGACAAAACGAGCTACTGAAAAATTAAATCCAAGGTCAAGTAAATGTGGAATATCGCAAGAACAAAGTGATGAGAATATGCCGCAAAAGCACTTGACCTTGGATTTAATAAATTACGCTTTGGCTTATGGATTTGTGACCAAAGGGAGCATTTCCCATAACCAACTCATAGCGATGGATATTTGTGGTTACCTAATTTTTGAGTGTGAATGAGCAATCGAAAGATTGTGTTTCATACTCAAAAATTAGGTTTCAGAGTAGCCCCGTCTCTTGCCATAGGTAAGTGACGGGGCATAGGTTCTCTTACAAGCCTTTGTTTTACTATACGTAATCCAATATACTCTAGGGATAGACGATTCCTTCTAGTTCCAAGTGCAGCTTTAAACTTGGTGTAGACTTGCGGAAATCTACAAAAAATAAACCCGCATAACTTAAACCGATAACACATTTTTGAGTGGTACAAAGAAACTTCCTCGACCACTCGCGCAGCGTGTTGTCTATGGCTTGCTTCTTGTACTTTGTTTTTTAACCAACAGCGCAGGAGCATAAATTAGCGCATTAAAGAAAGGTTTAGAGTTAGTTCAAAAATCCCTATTAACGAATAATTTTTAGGGTATTTTCGTCTTTGATTTTAGTTGCTAATTGCTACTAAAATTTGACGAGTTATTTTCATTAAACATGACAATTTGTTTCTGGGATGGTTGGTTTTCGAGCGAAAATGCCAATAGATTCCCTATGGATTTTTGAAATGGAAAGACATAAAACGGATTATCAGATTAAACAGATTTTGAAATACAATCGGGATGGCTCACCGGACAAGCAAAGCGCACGACATCAAAATTTGATGCGAATGACAAAAGAATTACAAGAGCGTGGTTATTCAAAACGTTGGGATATACACAAACTAAGTAAAAAAGAAGTCCATAAATTGGTACGTGATTGGCGTGATAAAGGACTAAATCACAAAACTATAGCCAACCGTATGGCAGATGTACGCTGGCTAGCCTCTAAAATTGGCCGTGAGGCGCATATACCATCAAATAGGGATGTTGGTATAGGGTTAAGGAAAAACGCCGAAAATCACGGTTTAAATAAGGCTCAGAGGCTAACAAAAGATCACTTATCGAAAATGGACGAGCGGATGCAGTTAGTTAATCAGTTAAAAGCTGAATTTGGATTGCGAGAAACGGAAGCACTTAAATTTCAACACAGCGTCGCTACAAGCCACACAGAGGGCTTTATTTATTTAAAATATAGTTGGTGCAAAGGAGGGCGAGAACGTCTAATACAGGTCAATACAGAGGCTCAGAAAGCGATTTTATCTAAGGTGAGAGACTTTCAACTCAAAAATAACGATAAATCCATGATCCCAGCAGGAGTAAAATACAAAACTTATAAAAATTTAGTTCAAGCTAAAAGCACTGAAATTGGAATCAAAGGACATGCTTTTAGGCATCATTGGGCGCAACAAAGATTTGAACAGGTGAGTAATGGCCTTAAAGCGCCAATAGCAGGTGGTACACCGTACGCAGAACTAACAGACGAAGCAAAGCAACATTGGGATAATGCAGCAAAAATCGTTAATAGCGAGCTAGGTCATGGGCAAGGTCGAGAAGATATTACAGCAACGTATATTGGTCAAAAATAGTTCTTTTGACTGCAAGCAACCTTGATAAAATTGTGAGTTGTTGAAGCGTGTGTACCAGCACACCTTCAACCGATTCACATTGCTTTTTCTATAACTCTTAACAATTCAGTAAAAACTATGAATAAAAGAGATCTTAAAAAAGTTAATTCTAAAAATCAACTCAAAGTATACCCTCAATCAAAAGATTAAGGGTGCTTTAGGTTATTTGATCAAACAAGTCACTAGCAAGTTGCTTTAAAGAGCTACGAGAGATGTGGCCTTTTTTGAACATCCCCCAACAGAGTAATACCTAGCTTATCGACATCTGCA
>JAPPPF010000273.1 GCA_028817665.1 Magnetovibrio sp.
GTATTTAATATATACAAAGATAATATTTTTAGCAGATAAAAAACATATTTACATATAATGGTAATATATATAGTAGTCACTTTCAAAATTATATTATAAAGGTGTGTGCGGTATGGACCTCTGCGTGGTCGAGTAAATCTCGCCAGAAAAAAGTGTCCCCAATTCTACAGAGTTGTGTTACTACTTATATAATACATAAAATAAATACTTACACTAATACCTTTAATTTTTCTAATTTTTCTATTCTTCTATTTATATTTTCTATAAGATTTAAGATACATTTACATACTTTACTATTTACAAGATTTGTATAATTAAAAGACTGTTTTACAATGTGACATTTCTGTTTTGGAAATATAGCTGATGATTGTCTACAACCATCATAAAATGAAAAAATATCTATATCATCCATAGAATTAATATTATTAGTTATTTTGAAGTATCCTTGTTTACTAAAAAAAGGATCTTCTGGTGCTCTAATGTAATAACCTCGCATATCAGTTAAATATTTAATATATTTCTCAATAAATTTAATATTTATACCTGTATTATTTATCATTTGTTCTATTTTATTTTTATTTCTTTCTATTTTTAATTTTTCTATTTGTTCCTGTAATTCTTTTATTTGTAAATCATAATCCATATTTATTTAATAATAATTATTACTAAATAAATTTATATTCAATCTTTTGTAGATATATTAATAATTTTGAAACTACCTAATTTCCGCTGCGACATACGAAGTATGTTGCTTTTAAAACTCAACATATACAAATCTATTATATAATATCATTTCACTTATTGATTTATTTATCATGTCTCGTTGTGGTCTTTTTAATTGTATATTATTTGTTATTAATACTTTAAAATCTTTATCCTCATAAACTTTATTTATACCACTTGGACCTATTCTTCTTTTCATTTCTTCGCCTTTTAATACTTTTTCAAATGTATCAAAATTAATTATATTGAATATTATTGACGGTTTTTTGGTTTTTCTTTTTGATCTTTGATATGAAAACTGTTCACAACATATTTGTCTTTCATTATAATAATAATAATTATTACCTATTCTATCTAGTAAATAAATTGTATGATGATCTTTTATCATTTCTTCACACCAATTTTTTAATCTTTCTATTTTTTTATTATCCTTATCCATTTTATCACATTCACTTATAATTTCATCTTTTAAATATATTTCTTCTTCATCACTATCAAATAAACACTCATTTGCATAATGACCTTCTTCTCCACATTTATAACATCGGTCTGATGCACCTTTTATCATTTTCTGTATTGTACTTCTATTTTCTTTTGTTAAATTTATTCTACAAAAACTACCACCCCTTACATTATCTATACCATATTTTTCCATATACTTTAATGTATATTTATCTTCATCATATGTATCACAACCTGATTTTACTTCTAAAACTTTTAGTGGTTTATACTTCTTTGTCCATGCTGAACCATTAGATGTAAAATGGTTCTTTAATCTAAATCTGGGATTATTTGTTTTTCCTATATAGTATTTATTGTTTACTAATTGTAATACATAAATATATACCATCTTTTTATTAATATTTTATTAATATAATAATTTTTACATTAATAAATTAATATTCAATTTTTTGTAAATATATTAATAATTTTGAAACTACCTAAATTCAGCATACGGCGTATGAGCGAAGCGAATTCGTCGTTATTTTAAATAACTTTCTATACAACATATTTTATTATATCATAATTCTCATATAATCTTCTCACTAAATACGGTATTGATTCATACCATGAACCATATGGTATATACTTGTATACATCATTATTTTTATCTAATAAATATTTACTCAATTCATCATTCATTCCTAATAATTGAGCATACTTAAAATCTCTATTATACTTTAATGCTAAATTACAAGATTCTCTATTATGTGTAGCTATTATAACATCATTATTATAATTAGATAATAACTCTATTGCATTATTATAATCTTTATCTGTATCATCTTTATTTTTATGTAATAATCCTGTTACCTTATCTTCATTATAATATGCACCTCTTACTAATTTTATTCCAAAGTTTCGTTCTTTATATTTCTCTAAATCTATTTCCAATAATTTTAATTGATCCTTTCTATACATTTGATAAGTTTTATAAAATATATTGTAGTTCTTAATACAATAATCTGTATACTTATTAATCATTTCTTGACTCTCTACATTTTCTGCATCTATTAAAATTTTATGATTTTGTTTTAACCCTACTTTATTATAATCATCTAAATAATTTTCCAAATTACTATTGTATAATCCTGTTAACTTTATTGCATGTATCGAATTAATTGTTGATTCTAAACCATATATATTTTTCTTATGATTTTCTAAATGCGATTTTGGATCACTCTCCTTAACATAATCATATATCTTACCAAATGGTAACTGTAACTTTTTTGCATGGTTTATAGTTTTACCACCTATAAATCTTTTTATTAACATAATATTATTATTATTATATTAATATTTAAATAATTTAGAAACTACCTAGAGTCATATTGCTAATATAAATATTGAATTTACTATTTAGCTTGTAATTGTTTTATTAAATAATACTGTTCTGCTAATTGTTTTTCCAACTCTTGAATATATTCTTTTGTATATTTTATATCTATATTATCTTCTTTTTTACTTACATCTTCCAATTTTACATTAAATATATATACATATGAATATCCAACACATATTATTTTATTATCTTGTACATCTATTGTTTGTATATTTTCATTATGTGATAATAATAATTTACCAATAAGTGGTAAGTCTTTAATACTTTTAATTTGCTGTTTATTATATTCATATATATCTACACAACCTTTATTATTAACATATAATTTATTATTATTATATGTTATTAATCCTGGTATTTTTATATTTAATTCAAAATGAGTATATATATCTTCCTTAATATAATATACTATATATGGCTTAACAAGTAAACCGTTACAATTATAGTGATATAATTGTAAATTACTATCTAAATTATGTAGAAACCGAATATATCTATTATTAAATTTTCTAGTTTTATCATCAGCTGTTTCAACTGTACATGATTTATCCATTATATTATATTTTTTTAGTAATTTAAAGCCTTTTAATTCTATCATTTTATTTGTATCTAAATTAATACATTCATATTTTTTATAACAATGACTACCTTGACCACAAGAATATCCTGTATTAATAACATATCTAATAATTAATTCATTTTTTATTATATTCATTTCATAAATATATCCTTGATACGTTTTTATTACTTTAGGTGTACCTGATTTTAAATTCATTAAATATACTCTAGTACAATTATCACGTGTTATATAAATAATATTATTTTTATATATAATAGGTTTAATACCATAATGTAATTTACCATTACCAGATAATGATAATTTATTATTTTCTATAAATCTAGGAATTTCCATTTATTGAATAAAATAAGATTATTAATAAAATTAAAATCAATTTTTAAATTATAGTTTGTATATAATTAATAATATCCTTAATAATTATACTTTGATTACCTTCAAAATATTCAGTTCCTATATCTGAACGTTGTTTAAATTTAGATTTCAATAAATGTATTAATTTATTTTCACATTCCTTAACTACACATTTATCAATGGGACAACAAAATAATAATTTACTATCTTTAGGATATTCACTAAATCTTTTACTAATATCACGACTAGTATGTCCTATTTTATATATAGATTCTTGTGTCTTAACAAATTCTCTTTCTTGTAGCATATAAATATAACTATTTGTTATTAAATTTATTTTAGCTGTTTTTTCAATTCTTTTACTTTTTAATGTATTTTTTTTTAATTTATTTAATGGAAAATCATTTTCTAATAAATTATTATCAATATCAT
>JAPPPF010000065.1 GCA_028817665.1 Magnetovibrio sp.
GGCGGCGTGGTCGACGGCGACGTCAAGGGTTCCATGCCGGCGGACCTGGTCGCCGAGGCCGAGCAGCAACTGGAGCGCGCGGCGCTCGACTTCACGACCTGGGCGCTGGAATACCTGTCGACGCTGGCCGATCTCTGCACGGAAGCGCTGAACGAGCCGACCGGGCGCGGCCGGCATTTCGGCGAGATCCACACCCTGGCCCTGGAACTGCGCGGCCAGGGCGGGACCTTCGGCTACCCGCTGATCTCGACCATCGGCAAGATGCTGTTCGACATCACCGTCGACGGCTGCCGCGAGGACGACAACGCCGTCGAGATGGTGAAGTGCCATATCGACGCCATGCGCGCCATCCTGCGCGAGAAGATTTCCGGCGAAGGCGGCGAGGTCGGCCAAGCGGTATTGAAGGGGCTGACGGACAGCATCGAGAAGTTCCAGGTGGTCGGGTGACCGCCCGAGCACGGACCTCTGGAAGGTTCGCCGCCAAAGGTTTAATCTTGGTGTGTTCGCGCGCATCGGGCGGGGTAAGTGAGCGAAATGCTGCGTTTTAGGAGAAACAGGAGTTTTCATAGCTGGATAGATTGATCCAACGGCCTCAATGACGAGGCGACCACCTTTTACTAGTTTAAAATTACGCGATAACAGCGTAAGCTGAATACATGAGCGTGGAACTTGGTCTTTCTCCGTGAAGATCAGGGCGCCACGGGAGACTGGCGGGATCGACGACAAACTCGAAATCACAGTGCCCAAGGTGTTCGTCGTGATGAACGACGACAAGCACCGCGGGGAACTGGAGAAAGCTCTTACCAAGTACTTCAAGCTGACGGTGTTCAGCGATTCGAACAACGCCATGCGGGCGCTGGAGACCGAATCGCCCGACGTCGTCATCATCGAGAACGACATCAAGCCGTTGGGCGGCGCCCGGCTGTTGGTGCAGCAGGCGTCGAGTCCGCCGTGCAAGGCGGGCGTTTTGCTGACCCGCGACCAAGGCGAGGACTTCACCGTCTCCCTGGAGAACGCGACCTGCGCCGGGCGCTATCTGACTTGGCCGTTCCCGGCCAAGCAGTTGATGGACGCGATCACCGAGCTGATCAACGAGAACGCGCTCAAGAGCTGGGAGGATCTGCCCGAAACTCAGGCGAAGACCCTGAAGCTGACGGTCGACGAATACCAGGGAATCGCCGACGCCATCGCCTCGGGCGAGCCCATCAACTACAACTCGGCCGCCGAGAGCTGCACGCCCCTGGTCGACGCCATCAACGAGGGCGGCCACCACGACCTCCTGAAGAACGTACAGGCCCACCACAACTACACCTACGTGCATTCCATGCGGGTGGCGACGCTGTTGACGCTGTTCGGCTACGGCATCGGCATGCGCGGCGACGACCTCCTGGTGCTGTCCACCGGCGGGCTGCTGCACGACACGGGCAAGCTGGTGACGCCGCCCAACATCCTCGACAAGCCCGGCAAGCTGACGGAGGAGGAATGGCCGATCATGCGCGACCACGTGGTCGAGTCGGGTAATCTCCTGGACGCCGGCGACGACGTGACCAAGGGCGCCAAGATCATCGCCGAGCAGCATCACGAGAAGATCGACGGCACCGGCTATCCGAAGGGCCTGAAGGGTGCCGAGCTGAACGAGCTGGCGCGGATGTCGGCGATCGTCGATATCTTCGGCGCGCTGACCGACGAGCGCTCCTACAAGCCCGCCTTCCCGCCGGCCAAGGCCTTCGCCATCCTCGAAAGCATGGAAACCGGCATCGACCAGAACCTGCTGGCCCTGTTCAAGGAAATCTTCGGCGGCGACGCCGCCTCAGGGCTCTAGCGGCAGGGCGCTGCCCCGGCCGGCGTCCTTGGTGTCGGCGATCAGCAGGTCGACGACCGCCTGCAAGGCTTCCCTTTCATCGAGACCCTCGGCCAGCGCGGCCTGGTAGCGGGCCACCTGACGGTGCGCGCTGGTGCCGTTCTCGCGGATCACCCGGAGATGTTCGATCTCCGGCATGCAGCCCAGCGCCTCGGCGTCCTCGGTGACCAGCTCGATGATCTCCTCCAGGAGGTCACCGTAGGGCACGATCTCGCCGCGGCCGAAATCGACGAGCCCGTCGTCGATGCCGTAGCGCTGCGCGCGCCAGCGGTTCTCGTTGACCAGCATGGCCGAGTACTGCCGCCAGCGCTGGTTGCCCTGGCGCAGCCGGTAGAGCATGCGGAGCGTGCACTGGAACAGCGCGGCGACGGCCAGCGCGTCGTCGATCCGGGTGCAGACGTCGCAGATCCGCATCTCCAGGGTCGGGTATCGCGCGCTCGGCCGCACGTCCCACCAGATCTTGGTGCCGTCCTCGATCAGGCCGGCCTGGACCATGACGTTGACGTGGCGCTGGAACTCGGTGAACGAATCGAAGGCGTGCGGCAGCCCGGTCCGCGGCATCTCGTCCCACACACTCATCCGGTACGACTTGAGCCCGGTGTCGCGGCCCTGCCAGAACGGCGACGAGGTGCTGAGCGCCAGCAGGTGCGGCAGGAAATAGACGACCTGATTCATCAGGTCGATGCGCAGATCGTCGTCGCCGATGCCGACGTGCACATGCATGCCGCAGATCACCAGCCGGCGGACCACCGCCTGCAGGTCCTCGGCGATGATGTTGTAGCGCTCGGCGTCCGTGTGGTCCTGCTCCGACCAGCGCGAGAACGGATGCGTCGACGCGGCGATCGGCGCCAGGTCGAACCGGCCGGCGACCTCGGCGACGCACTTTCGGAACTCGGCCAGGTGCGGGCGGACCTCGGTGATCGAGGCCGACGGCGGCGTGTTGATCTCGATCTGCGAGCGCAGGAACTCGTGCGCCACCATGTCGCCCATGGCCGCCGTGCAGGCCTCGAACAGTTCCGCCGGCGGGTCCTTGGCGAGGCCGCGGCTTTCCACGTCGACGAGCAGGTACTCCTCCTCGATGCCGACGGTGAAGGGCGGCGGGGCGTAGACCATCAGAACCTCTCGACCCGGTGCAATCCCGGAGCCCGCAGGATCTCGGCCATGGCCCCCACCAGGATTCCGGCCCAGCGTTCGACGCCCTGCGCGTCGCGGACCTGGTCCTGGTTGATCTCGATGACGCAGTTGGCGAGCCCGGCGGAGCCGCCGTGCATGTCGATGGTGTAGGCCAGTTGCTGTCCCGAGTAGGGCTCGTTGTCGCCGACGTTGAGGCCCAAGGCCTCGAGCTTCTCCATCAGCGGCACGGCGATGCGCGGATCGCGGTTCCACAGCACCCCGATGTCCCAGGGTCTCGGCGTCCCGCCGTAGCCCGGCGAGAAGCTGTGCACGGAGAACAGCGCCGGCGGCGTGCCGCGCTCCCAGAGCCGCGCCAGGGCCCGGTTGACGGCGTCGTGGTAGGGCTCGAACAGCTCCCGGATGCGCCGGCGCTTGTCCGCCTCGTCGAGACCGGCGTTGCCGGGGATCGGGGTGCCGTCGATCTCCTCGACGATGGAATCGGGATGGCCGATGGGCCGGTTGACGTCGATCACCAGGCGCGAATAGCCGGCGAGCACCAACTGCGCGTCGAGGCTCTCCGCCAAGCGCCGGGCGACCCCGGCGGCGCCGATATCGAACGCGATGTGGCGTTCGAAGGCCGGATCGCCAAGGCCCAGACGGTCGAGTTTCGCCGGCACCGCGCGGCTGGCGTGATCGCAGACCAGAAGCAGGTCCGCGGCGCCGTCGCGGTTGACCACCTCGAAGGGCGCCGGATCGCCGGCGCCGATCAGGCCGTCGTCGTCGGGTTCGGTGGCAATGCCGTCCATCCCCGAACTATAAACCCGCCGGCCGGGAAAGCCACGCCCGCCGGGGCGGATGTTTTCGCTTCTTCTTCGCCGTCTGTTTCGCCATATTGGGGCGGACCGGGGGAGGGGGAAGCGAGGATGTCCGACATGACCCGCGACAATTTCCTGGAAGGCATGAGCCGCGCCGCGCAGACCGTCTCGGTGATCACCACCGACGGCCCGGCGGGCCGCGACGGCGTCACCGTCAGCGCCATGTGCTCGGTCTCCGCCGACCCGCCCATGGTCTTGGCCTGCATCCATCACCAGAGCCGCGCCGTGCCGGCGATCCGCCAGAACGGCGTCTACTGCGTCAACGTCCTCACCGAGGCCATGGCCGGCGTCTCCGACGTGTTCGCGTCGCGGACGGGCGCGGAGGGCGCGGCCATGTTCGAGTGCGCCGACTGGCAGACGGGCGCCACCGGCGCGCCGATCCTGGCCGCCGCGCTCGCCGCCTTCGACTGCCGGGTCGAGGAGATCCACCGGGCCGGCTCGCACTTCATCTTCATCGGCATGGTCGAGGACACCCTGTTGGGCGACGGCAAGCCGCTGATCTACGGGTCGCGCTCCTACGGCCGGCCGGAATTCTTCGGCGCCGGCTGAGCGGCCGCCGGGACCAGGGAGGCCGCCATGGCGCACCAGCGAATCCGGACCTACAACACCCGAGACATCTACGCCGGCCAAGCCCTCGACAACGACCTCGCCATGGCCGTCCGGGCCGGCAACCGGATCTGGCTCAGGGGCCAGACCGGACTCGATCTCGACGGCAACTTCGTCGGCGAGGGCGACGCGGCGGCGCAGGCCGAGAACGCCATGCACTGCGTCCAGGTTCTGCTCGAGGAAGCCGGGTCCCGCCTCGAGCACATCGTCAAGACGACCATCTACCTGACCGGCCGCGAGCACCGCGAGCCCGTCTACCAGGTGGTCGGGCGCTGGCTGAAGGGCGTCTACCCGTGCCAGACCGGGCTCATCGTCGCCGGCCTGGCGAAGCCCGAGATGCTGATGGAGATCGACGTCGAGGCGGTGATCCCGGACGAAGACGCCTAGGCGCCGCCGTTACCGCCGTTCACATCTCAGGAAATTATCCGCGTTTATACGCATCCCTACGCGTTCCCGGACATTCGCCGCACCGCCGCCAATGTTTTCAATGGCTTAGATGCGTATCGGTTGGCGAAAAAGCTCCGACGGATACGCATCCCATGGACATTTCGGCGCCCCCGCATGCTTCGACAAGCTCAGCATGAGGGCTTCTTGAGAAGCCCTGGAGGTGCGGACGGCGCAACCCCAACCCCCCTCATCCTGAGCCCGTCGAAGGATGGGCGGGCGACGGCTGCCTGCCCCTTGACGTCATCACCGGGCCCGACCCGGTGATCCACGACTTTGCTTGAAACACGCGGCACCTTGCGAAGTCGTGGATGCCCGGGTCAGGTCCGGGCATGACGGCGGGGCGGGTGGATATGTCCCGTTTGCTTTAACCGCCGCTCGCAACGAAGAGGCCCATCGCTCCCGGCGGCGCTATCGAAGGGAACCGTGGCGCCCGATGGCGCCGCGCAGGTACCGGAGATCCCCCGGAGGGAAGCGCCGGTCCTCCGCCTTCGACAGCCCTATTCACAGTGTCAAATAGCGCGCCACGGCCGATGGTCGGACCGCGCGATTTATAGTAGAACATATCACGAACATAAGAAAATGTCAAGATCGGCGGGCCGCCGCCGTCACCCGCGCGCCTCACACCACCCGTTCGGCCCTGAGCCGCTCGATCTCCGCTTCGCCGTAACCCAGCGACTCCAGGATCTCGTCCGTGTGCTCGCCCAGCAGCGGCGCCCGGCCGCGGACTTCGCCGGGTGTTCCGGTCAGGCGCACCGGGGTCGCGGCGAGCGGCGCGTCCTTCGCCGTGCCGGGGTAGGGGGTCGGCGCCAGCATGCCGCTTTCGCGGACGTGCGGGTCGTCGAGGGTCTGCTGAAGGGTGTAGACGGAGGCCGCCGGGATCCGTGCCTCCGCCATCTCGGTCAGCGCCTCTTCCGTGGTCCGCCGGGCGGCCCAGCGGGCGAGCCGCTCGCTGACGATCTCGGCGTTGTCGCCGCGGGCCGCGTCGTCCTTGAAGCGCGGGTCGCCGAGCCAGTCGATCTCGTCCTCGCCGTCGGCGGCCATCAGCCGGACCCAGCGCTCGAACATGGGCTGGCCCGCCGAGGTGACGAAGATATGGCCGTCCTTGGTCTTGACGTCGTCCCCCGGCGCCCCCAGTTGGCCCCGGTTGCCGCTGGCGACGCGGTCCTTCTTCAATAGATCCTGCTCGATCAGGATCGAATTCGAGGTCGTCAGCGCCGTCGCCAGGAGCGCGCCCTGGACCTCCTGGCCCTCGCCGGTGGCGTTGCGGTGCATGAGCGCGGCCAAGGCGCCGAAGGCGGCGTAGGTGGCGGTGTTGTAGTCGACCCAGGGCGAGAACGACTTGATCGGCTGGCCCGGCGTGCCGCTCATCACCATGTTGCCGCACATGGCCTGGGCGACGGAATCGAGGCCAAGCTTCTCGGCGTAGGGCCCGGTGGTGCCGAAGGCGGTGGCCGTGACCAGGATGATGTCGGGCTTGATCGCCTTCAGGGTCTGGTAGTCGAGACCGAGCTGTTCAAGGGCGCGCGGCGGCATGTTGGCGAGCACCATGTCGGCGGTGGCGACCAGTTTCTCCTGGATCTCGCGGCCGGCGGGCTTCAGCGGGTTCAGCGTCAGGCCCCGCTTGCCGCGGTTGCAATGGAGATACATGGCGCCCGAGCCGTCCTCGTCGCTCACCGGGTAGAGGCTCCGGTCCTCGCCGCCGTCGATCTTCTCGACTCGGATCACCTCGGCGCCGAGGTCGGCGAGCAAAGCGCCGCACCAGGGCCCGGCGATGAAACGCCCGAAATCGAGCACCCGAATGCCGTTCAAGATACCGTTCATGCCCCGTCCCCCGTGCGATGAGCTTGATCAATGAGCGAAGGTGATCGGCCCGGAGCGCGGTCCTGTCAAGGGAGCGACGTTTCAATCCGGGCGTCAGTGGCAGCCCTTGCCGTCCACCTGCACCGGCGGGCAGGGCACGGTGCCGTAGGAACAGAAGACGCAACAATCGCCGGCGAGCGGCTTCAGCACGGCGCCGCAGCCCCGGCAGTCGTAGAAGAACTGGCACGCGTCCGTCGGCATGGTTTCCGTCGCCACGTGCCCGCATTCGGGGCAGGTGAGGGTCGATCTCAATTCGATTTCAGGCGCCATAGACCGTATCCGAGAATGCAGATGAACAGCGCCAGGCCCGGCAGCAGGACGTAGTCGAGCCAGCCGAGCCAGGCCGAAAGCCCGGCCGCGCCGAGGACCACCACCAGGAAGGGGGTGAAACAGCAGATTGCCATGATCGCCGCGCCGACGGCGCCGACCTTGACGGTGCGCTTGTCGGCGCCGCCCGGTTTCTCCTCGACGCCGGCGGTCATCCCATGGGTGTCCCGATGCCCGCGGCCTTCAAGGCCTCCCTGTCCGGACCGCCCTTGGCGCAACAATCCGCCAGCTTGCCGTCGATGACGACGGCGGGAACCCTGGCGATGCCGAGCGCCCTGGCCTCGGCGGCGACCGCCGGGTCGTTCATGTCGCGGACGGTGATCTCGCAGGACGGGCAGGCGATGTCGCGGACCAGGCCGACGGCGTCCTCGCAGACCGCGCACCCGGCGGAATAGATGTGAACCTGTCTTCGCTCGGTCATGTCCCGGTCCTTTCGTTCCCGTTGGTTACGCAAACCCATGGGATCATGGTACAACCTGTAGCGACTACAGGTTCAACGCAAATCTTCCGTACGGAGACCGGCGATGACCGTCTTGTCCATCGGTGAGCTGTCGAAGCGCTCGAAAGTCAATGTCGAGACCATCCGCTATTACGAACGCCGGGGAATCCTGCCGGCACCGCCCCGGACCCGGGGCGGGCACCGGGTCTATGCCGACGAACATCTGCTGCGCCTCAATTTCATCCGGCGCAGCCGTGAGTTGGGGTTCGATCTGGTCAGTGTCAGGCAGATGCTCGGCATGGTCGACGGCGGCAACATGACCTGCGAGAACATCCGCGAAATTGCGACGGCGCATCTCGACGTCGTGCGCTCGAAGATCGCCGACCTGAAACGCATGGAAACGACGCTCTACGCCACGGTGGCGCGCGGCGACGGCGGCGGCGACCCCGAATGCCCGATCCTCGAAGCGTTGTTCGACGGCGGATCGGAAGCGCCTCGGCGCTAATTCCGCCGGGCCTGCACGAAGATCGCGTCGATCTCCGTCTCGCCCAGCGCCTTCAGCGCTTCCAGCCGGTGCAGGCCCTCGACCAGGACCAGCCGGCCCTGGCCCTGACGCACCCAGATCGGCGATTTCTGGCCTTCCTCGATGATGCTCTCGGCGAGGGCCTCGACCTTCGCTTCGTCCAGCGTCTTCTTGCGCTTGGCCGGCACGTAGACGGTGTCGATGGCGACGCTTTGGGTCTTCTTCAGGCGGTCTTCCATCAGCCAATTCCTTGTCCCGGCGGAATGGGTTAGTGTGAGCCCATGTTGAGCGAAGATCAAATCACGACCTATCACGAACGCGGCTACGTGCTCGCCCGGGGCGTCGTCCCGGCGGCGCAACTCGACGCCATGCGTGCCGAGCTCGCCGCCTGGACCGAGGAGAGCCGGGGGCACACGGAGAACTTCGGCGAGATCCTCGGCGGCAAGGCGCGCTTCGACCTGCAGCCGGGGCACACGGCGGACAACCCGCAGCTCCGCCGCGTCGCCAACCCGGTGGATATCTCGGAGGCCTACCGGAACGTCCTGTTCGAGGGTCCGGTGCCGGCCATCGCGGCGCAGCTGCTCGGCCCCGACGTGGTCTTCCACCACTTCAAGACCAACACCAAGGCGCCGGGGTCGGCGACCCGGGTCGACTACCACCAGGACCACGCCTTCACGCCGCACACCAATGACGACATGATCACCGTGCTGGTGCTCCTCGACGACATGGACGAGGCCAACGGCTGCCTCACCGTCGTCCCGGGCTCGCACCGGGAACGCTACAGCCACTGGGCCGACGGACGCTTCATCGGCCGCATCGACCCGGCCATGGACGCCGAGTTCGACGCCCGCGCCGAGCCCATCCGGGGCAGCGCCGGCGACGTCTGCTTCATGCACAACTGGGCGGTCCACGGCGGCGGCCCGAACCTCTCGGCGGCGCCCAGGAGCCTGTTGATCTGCGATCTCTCCGCCGCCGACGCGAAGCCGCTCTGCGTCAATCCGGTGCCGACGCCGCACGAGGGCCGGGTGGTGCATGGCCAAGCGTCGCGCGTCGCCCGGCTGACCCAGGCGGAACTCGAGATGCCGGAAATCTATTCGGACGATTCCTTCTTCGTCATCCAGGAGCGCGAAGCCCAGGCGCGCGCCAAGGAGGGGACATGACCTTCGCCGTGCTGGGACGCTGCGAGGTCCGGGGCCAGGCCGGCGTCGCCATCGCCACGTCTTCCATCGCCATCGGCGCGCGCTGCCCGTTCGTGCTGTCCGGCGTCGGCGCCGCCTCGACCCAGAACGTCACCGACCCGCGCCTCGGCCCGGCCCTGCTGGAGCTAATGGCCGAGGGCGCCAGCCCCCGCGAAGCCATCGATATGCTCACCGCCGGCCGGCCCGACATCGAGCACCGCCAGCTCGCCGCCGTCGATCTGGAGGGCCGCACGGCGCACTACACCGGCGCCGCCGCGCTCGGCATCTCGGCCGGCGCCGAGGGCGCGGGCTGCGTCGCGGTCGGCAACCTGCTCGCCAACGAGGCCGTGCCCGCCGCCATGGCCGCCGGCTTCGAAGCCGACGACGGCGCCTATCTCGCCGATCACCTGATGGCCGGCCTCCGCGCCGGGCTCGAGGCCGGCGGCGAGGCCGGCGACGTGCATTCGGCGGCGCTCCTGATCGCCGGCACCGAGAGCTGGCCGGTCATCGATCTCCGGGTCGACTGGTCGGACGCCGACCCGATCGGCGAGTTGGCGGCGCTGTGGCGGGCCTTCGAGCCGCAGATGGACGACTACGTCACCCGGGCGCTGAACCCCTCGGCGGCGCCGAGCTACGGCGTCCCCGGCGACGAATAGGCGCGCCCAGCCACCGACCGAGGAGCCCCGCCATGCCGCTTGCCACCCGTCCCCTGACCGATCGTTTCGGCGTCGAGATCTCCGGCGTCGACATGGCCGCCGCGTTGGACCCGGCGACGGCCCGCGAGATCGCCGATCTCTGGTACGAGAACGGCGTCGTCCTGTTCCGCGGCCAGGACGGCCTCGCCGAGGAGGCCATCGTCCAATTCTGCCGGCATTTCGGCGAACTCGAGATCCACGTCCGCAAGGAATACCTCTCGGAGACCAACCCGGAGCTGATCCTGATCTCCAACGTCGACGAGGACGGCCGGCGGATCGGCATCCTGGGCGACCACGACGTCGGCTGGCACCACGACCAGATCTACCAGCGCCGGCCCGCCGTCGGCTCGCTCTTGTATGCCGTGGAGCTTCCCGCCTGGGGCGGCAACACGGCCTTCGCCAACCTGGCCGTGGCGTTCGAGGCCATGCCCGACGCCATGCGGGCCCGCCTCGACGGGCTCCGGGCCCAGCATTCCTACGCCTTCTTCAACGGCCAATGGAGCGTGCCGACGGACGACGAGCAGACGCGCTTGACCCCCGACGTGGTGCACCCCTTGATTCGCACCCATCCGGTGACCGGCAGGAAGGCGATCTACGCCGACCCGGGCATGACGCCGGCCATCGACGGCCTGGCCGCCGACGAGAGCCGGGCGCTGTTGGACGAGATCTTCGAATGGATCACCCGGCCCGAGTTCGTCTACGAGCACGCCTGGGCCCCCGGCGACGCGCTCATGTGGGACAACGCGTCGACCATGCACCGCCGCGACGCCTTCGATCCCGCCTCGCGGCGCATCATGAAACGGACCACCATCATGGCGCCCGAGGACCGGGCCGTGCCGTTCTGATTGCGGCGGCCCGCCCGGCGCCGCTAGGATGGGGGCCGGGAGGAAAGCCATGACCGAAAACATCCACCTGATCAGTTCCGTCACCTGTCCGTGGGTGCAGCGCGCGGTGATCACCATGCGCGCCAAGGGCGTCAGCTTCGACGTCACCTACATCAACCTCCGCGACAAGCCCGACTGGTTCCTGGCGATCTCGCCGCACGGCAAGGTGCCGGTGCTCAAGATCGGCGACGAGGTGCTGTTCGAATCGAACGCCATCACCGAGTACCTGGACGAGACCTGCGCGCCGCGACTGCACCCCGCCGACCCCATCAAGCGCGCCCGCAACCGCGCCTGGACGGACTTCCTGCCGACCTTCGGCTGGGGGCCGGGGCTCAACAACCTGACCTACTGCAAGTCGCGCGACGAATTGCCCGACGCCATCGCCGACGCGCGCCTCCGGGTCGAGCGGCTGGAGAACGCCATCGCCACCGAGCGCGGCAACGACGGCCCCTACTTCAACGGCGCCGAGCTCAGCCTCGTCGACGCCGCCTACGGGCCGTTCCTGCAGCGCTTCCAGATCTCGGAGGCGGTGCTGAAGACCGGGCTCCTTGACGACTTCCCGCTGGTCCGGGCCTGGTCCGACGCCTTGCTCGCCGACGAGGCGATCACCGGATCGGTGCCCGAGAACTTCGCCGAGGAGTTCGACAGGAACCTGGAGCGGCGCGAGACCCTGGCCTGGGCGCTGATGTCCGGCGCCGAGGCGGCGGAATAGGCGGCGGCCATGTACCAGGTCGATCTGAAGACGGCGCTCGCGATCATCGACGGCGCGCTGGCCAAGGGCGCCGAGACCGCCTGCGACCCGCTGAGCGTCGCGGTGCTCGACTCGGGCGGCCATCTCGTCGCCTTCCAGCGCCAGGACGCGTCGGGGATCCTCCGGGCCCAGATCGCCATCGGCAAGGCCTACGGGGCCTTGGGCTTCGGCGTCGGCGGCCGGGCGCTCAGGGAGAAGAACCCGAAGTTCATGGCCGGCGTCATCTCGACGGCGCCCGGCGGCATGGTGCCGGCGCCGGGCGGCGTGCTGATCCGCGATCCCGTTACGCAAGCCATCATCGGCGCCTGCGGCATCTCCGGCGACACCGGCGAGCGCGACGAGGTCGCCGCCGTCGCCGGCATCGAGGCGGCCGGGCTGGCGGCCGATCCGGGCGACGCCTAGGGGCGGCGCGGGGCGCTTGATTTTCCGGCGCGGATGCCTACCCTGCGCGCATCTCGACGGAGCGGGTGATGAGCGAGACGTGGGTTGAATCGCCCTGTATCGGCGTCTGCGAGCTGGACCTCGATAGGGACTGGTGCAAGGGCTGCTTTCGGACCCGCGACGAGGTCGCCCGGTGGGGGATGGTCGGCGCCGCCGAACGCCGCGACATCGTCGAGAACGCCAACCGGCGGCGCGCCGACGCGCCGCCGAACTGACGGCCCGGCAGGCCGACGACATCAGGGACGAAACGCATGGGCAACCGACTGGCCGAGCTTCTGGAAGAACGCGATTATCTGTGCGCCGACGGCGCCACCGGCACCAACGCCTTCGACATGGGCCTGAAGCCCGGCAGCCCGCCGGACCTCTGGAACATCGACAAGCCGGAGAACCCGCTGGCGCTTTACACCGCCTTCGTCGAGGCCGGCGCCGACATCATCCTGACCAACACGTTCGGCTCCAACCCGCACCGGCTGATCCTCGACAAGATGGAGCACAAGTACGAGGAGATTAACGTCGCCGGCGCCAAGCTCGCCCGCCAGGCCGCCGACGCCGCCGACCGCCCGGTGGTGGTCGCCGGCTCCATGGGCCCGACCGGCGGCATGATGGAGCCCTTCGGCGATCTCACCTCCGACGTCGTCGAGGCGGCCTTCGAGAAGCAGGCGCTGGCGCTCGCCGAGGGCGGCGCCGACGTCATCTGGATCGAGACCATCTTCGCCTTCGACGAGCTCGGCGCGGCGATCAAGGGGGCTCAGAAGTCCGGCCTGCCGGTAGCCTCGACCATGACCTTCGACACGGCCAGCCGGACCATGATGGGCGACACGCCGGAAAGCGCCGTCGCCTTCGTCCAGGGCTTCGACCCCGGCCTCATCGCCTTCGGCGCCAACTGCGGCGCCGGGCCGTCGATGCTCATCGACACGGTCTCGGGGCTCTGCCAGGCGTCGGGGCCGGACGGCGTCGTCATCGCCAAGGGCAACTGCGGCATGCCGCAGATGGTCGGCGGCAAGGTCCAGTACTCGGGCACCAAGGAGGTGATGGCCGACTACGCCCGGCTGGCCCGCGACTGCGACGCGCGCATCATCGGCGGCTGCTGCGGCACGACGCCGGAGATCCTGAAGTACATGATCGACAGCCTTCGGGACTACGAGCCCGGCGAGCCGCCGAGCCAAGACCGCATCGTCGACGTCCTCGGCCCCATCAAGGTGCCGACGCCGGGCAGCGCGTAGGGGCGGGCTTCGGCGCCCGCATGCTTCGACGGGCTCGGCATGAGGGTTTCTTCGAAACCCCGAGTTTCTTGATCGACACCGGAACGCCCTCATCCTGAGCTTGTCGAAGGATGGGCGGGCGGCGAACCGCTAGAACATGGTGTTCGAATGCGCCGCGGTCTCCGGGATCACCTGCAGCACGTCCCAGTGCTCGACGACCTTGCCGTCGGCGTCGAACCGGAAGATGTCGATGCCGGCGTAGTTCTGGTCGCCGGGCCATTCCTGGAAGCAATGCAGGACGACGAGGTCGCCCTCGGCGACGGTCCGCTTGAAGTGCACCTTCTTGCCCGGGTACTCGCGGGCCATCTTCTCGAAGTATTCGATGAACGGCTCCTTGCCGTCGGCGACCTCGGGGTTGTGCTGGATGTAGGTGTCACCAACGTAACGCTCGATGGCGTCCCGCGGCCGGCACTGGTTGAACATCATGTCGTAGAACGCCTTCGCGGTTTCCGTGTTGCGCGTCAGGATGTCGGTCATGGTCTCTTTTCCCCGTTCATTGCCGCGGGTTCGCGGTGTAGCGTTTCATCACCATCGTCTCGGCGTCGATCATCGACATGAATTTCGCCGCGGCCGGCGCCTTCATGAACGTCGACATGGAAGCGTCGGCGTCCTTCGCCGATGCCCATTTCACGATCACCAGCCAATTGCCGTCGGCGCCGGCGGCGGTCTCGCGCGACAGGAAGCCGGGATGCTTCGAGACGTGCTGGCGCTCGACCGCCAGGTCGACGGGCGCGAAGTCCCGGTGGCTGACGCCGGGCTTCAGTTTCAGCGTCACCACCTCGATCACCGGTTGATCGCCGCCGCCCGCGGCGGCCGGAACGGCGGTGAGGCCGATCACGGCGAGGGCGAGAAACAGGGGTTTCAGAAACGTATCCATGGCGGTCCTCCGGCGGTTCCGAGACGCGGCGCGCGTGTGTTGACGAACAGCCGGAGTAAGTATTAAAAACGAACCTAGTATAAATTACGCACTTTTTAGGAACCAAGTATGCTTCCCATAACCATCACGCCCGAGGACGACAGCGGGCTTTGTCCGGTCCGCGCCGTGCTCGCGTCGGTCAGCGGCAAGTGGCAGTCGTTGATCCTGCTCAGCCTCGAGGACGGCGCGCTCCGGTTCTCCGCCGTCAAGCGCGCCATCGGCGACATCACCCAACGGGTCCTGACCGAGAACCTGCGGTCGCTGGAGCGCGACGGCTACCTGACGCGCTCCGTCGATGCCGGCCCGCCGGTCGCGGTCTCCTACGAGCTCACCGACCTCGGCCGTTCCCTGGTCGAGGTCTACAAACCGCTGGTGCTATGGGCCGCCGAGCATATCGGCACGGTCAAGGACGCGCGGGCGCGTTACGACGCGGCCGCCGATGGGCGGGCCGAAAAGCCCTGATTTCCGCCATCCGTGAGGGAGTCTGATCGCCGACATGATCGAATATCATTTCTCATCTTGATGCCGATCAATTATAGAAATTGGCGTTGTCATCGATCGGGGCGGGCTTCGTCTTCATGACCGTTTTGTGGCTGCTTGATATTCACGGCCGGACCGGCCCCCAGCACCTGGCCATCGCCGACGCCATATCGGAAGCCGTCGAGGACGGGTCGCTGCCGTCCGGCGCCAAGTTCCCGGCGCAGACCAAGCTGGCCTACGACCTGGGCGTGACCCTCGACACCGTGTCCCTGGCCTACCAGGAGGCTATCCACCGCGGCGCCCTGGAACGGGGGATCGGCCACGACATCTGGGTGCGCGGCCGCGGTTTCGAGATCTCGGCGGTCGGCGGCATCACGCGGGCCGATGAGCCGTGGTACGGCACCGAGGGGGAAACGGTGGTGCCGGTGGTGCTCTGCAGCGCCGAGTCGGCGAACCAGGGGGCGCTCGTCGGGCGCGCCTATCCGTCGCGGCAGGCCTTCGACCGAACCCCCAAGGGCCGACGCTACGGCGAGTGGTGGTAGCCGCCGGTCGCCCGGACTAGGGCAGGGGCTCGCGCCAGTTGTGCAGGTAGTTCAGCATGGCGTCGGCGCCGGTCACCTCGAACGGGTCGTCCGGCGCGTTGTCGGCGAACCCGTCCTCGACGAATATCCTGGTGATCACGCGATCCTCGACAAACATGGCGTAACGCCAGCTCCTGAGGCCGCACGACAGGTTCCCCTTCTCGACCAGCATGCCCATCTTGCGGGTGAACTCGCCGTTGCCGTCGGGCAACAGCCCGACCTTTTCGATATTCAGCGCGCGGCCCCAGGCCGCCATGACGAAGGGGTCGTTGACCGCCAGGCAATAGACCGCGTCGACGCCGACGGTGCGGAAGTCGTCGTGGAGTTCCTCGTAACCCGGCAGGTGGCGGGCCGAGCAGGTCGGCGAGAAGGCGCCCGGCACGGCGAACGCGACGACGCGCTTTGCGGCGAACAGCTCATCCGTCGTCACCGTGGTCAGCCCGAAAGGTCCGGCGCCGGCGGCCTCGCCGGCCGGCGCCTGAATCCGAAAGGTCGTCGTCGGGATCAGTCTCATGACCTCGCCACCTGTCCTTGGGTTGCCGCCGGCGCCGCTCGATGCGCCGGTCCGAACCTACCAGCTCCCGGTGTTCTCCATGGAGGCCCAGGGCTCGGCGGGCTCCAGCGGCTCGCCCTCCTGGAGAAGCTCGATGGAGATGCCGTCCGGCGACAGGACGAAGGCCATGCGGCCGTCGCGGGGCGGGCGGTTGATGGTGACGCCGCCGTCCATGAGCTGCTGGCATTTCTCGTAGATGTTCTCGACCCGGAAGGCGAGGTGGCCGAAGTTGCGCCCGCCCGTGTATTCCTCGGAATCGTAGTTGTAGGTGAGCTCGATCTCGGCGTCGGGCGTCTGCTCGGCGGCGACGAAGACCAAGGAGTACTTGTGCTCGGGCCGGTCGACGCGCCGGGTCTCCTTCAGGCCTAAGAGATCGCAGTAGAATTTCAGCGATTCGTCGATGTCCGAGATTCGGACCATGGTGTGCAGGTATCTCATGAACGGCGTTCCTCCCGTGGCTTCGGCGGCGGAGACTATCACAGGTGTTTTGCCTTGGCGAGATGCCCGAACCGCTTGCCCGCCTGGGCGCCATGGCCGATAACCGAACCATGAAAGCCATCCACCCGCTGCGGCCCTGGTTCATGTGGGCCACGGGCGCCGCGTTCTTCTATTTCGCCTTCTTCCAGCGGACGGCGCCGAGCGTCATGGTCCCGGAGCTGATGCGCGACTTCTCGGTGACCGCGGCGGCGCTCGGCAACCTCTCGGCCTTCTACTTCTGGTCCTACACCGCCGTGCAGCTGCCGACCGGCGTCCTCGCCGACCGCTGGGGCCCGCGGCGGCTGTTGACCGCGTCGGCGCTGTTCGCCGGCGCCGGCGGGCTGCTGTTCGCCACCGCTGACGGTCTCGCCATGACCTCGCTCGGGCGCCTGATGGTCGGCGCCGCCGCCGGGTTCGCCTTCGTCTGCACCCTGAAGATCTCCACCGACTGGTTCCCGCCGCACCGCATGGGCCTGCTCAGCGGGCTGCTGATGATGGCCGGCATGCTCGGCGGGGTCAGCGGTCAGGCGCCGCTCGCGGCCGCCATCGCCGGCTACGGCTGGCGCGCCTCCATGTCGGTCATCGCCCTCGCCGTGCTCGGCGTCGCGGTGGCCGCCTGGCTCATCGTCCGCGACAAGCCGCCGGCCGCCGAGGGAACGGCCGCGGCCGCCAGGCCCCACGAATCGGTGCTGGCCGGGCTCAGGCGCTGCCTGGGGCGCAGCCAGACCTGGTACGTCGCCGGCTTCGGGTTCTTCCTGCTGCCGCCCATGTTCGCCTTCGGCGCGCTCTGGGGCGTGCCCTACCTGACCCAGGTCCACGGCTTCAGCCGCCCCGAGGCGGCCTTCGCGGCGTCGCTGATCCTGCTCGGCTGGGGGATCTGCGCGCCGGTGGTCGGCTGGCTGTCGGACAGGTGGCGGCGTCGCAAGGCGCCCATGGTGGTGGCGGCGTCGCTCAACTGCCTCTGCATGACGTCGTTGATCTACGGGCCCGCCTGGTCACCGGCCATGGTCTACGCGATCCTGTTCGCCAATGGGATGGCGACGGCCGGCATGGTCGGGCTGTTCGTCGCCGTGCGCGAGCACAACGCGGCCCGCGACGCCGGCGCCGCCATGGCCTTCGCCAACATGGCGGTGATCGGCTGCGGCGCCTTCTTCCAGCCGCTCACCGGCTGGCTCCTCGATCAGGGCTGGACCGGCGAGATGGCCGGCGGCGTGCGCGTCTATACCCGAGCCGCCTACGACGGCGCCTTCTGGGTCGTCGCGGCGAGCCCGGCGGTGGCCACGGTGATGGCGCTCCTGGTCAAGGAAACCCACGCCAAGCCGCAGGTGGATTGAGCGAGACCGCGATTCGGTCGGCGGCCTATTCGGTGTTCCGGTAGCGCGCCATGAACGCCTGGCGTTCGCCGGCGTCGGTGACGGTGGCCTCGTCGACGACTTGGCCGAGCAGGTACCATTCCTGCGTCCCGTCCTCGTATTCGACGGCCGGGCCGTCCTCGCGGTGCAGGGCGCCGTCCGTCCACCATTGGCGCATCTCGCCTTCCTCGACCACGGCGGGGCCGTTGTCGCGGTGGCGGACGCCCTTCACCCACCACTGCTGGACGCCGTCGTAGCGGATCACCGCCGGCCCGTCGTCGCGGTGATAGGTGCCGCCTTGGTGCCATTCCTGGGTGCCGTCCGCCTCGATGACGGCGGGCCCGTCCTCACGGTGCAGTTCGCCGGCCACCCACCATTCCCGGGTGCCGTCGGCGAGCTCGACCGCCGGGCCGCCGAGCCGGTGCTGCTTGCCGTTCTGGAACCAGCCCCGGGAGCCGTCCGCCTGCTCGACGGCGGGGCCGTCCTCGCGGTGCAGTTGGCCGCCCACCCGCCACTCGATGGTGCCGTCTTCCGTCGTCGTCTTCTCGGGTTGGTCTGCCATGGCGGGTTCCGTGATAGGGGCCGGGATCGCGGCGCAAGATATCACAGGCGCCTCGACATACAATCGCCGGCGCGGCCCGCTAGCCCCGCCCCGCGTGCTCCTCGATGTCGTCGTCGCCGCGGGTCGGGTCGCAAAGCGCCCGCCAGGCGTCGAGGGCTCCGGAATTTCCGTTCAGGTGCCCCCATTGCCGGAGCGCGACGCGAAACGCGGTGCGCGCGGCACGGGTTCCGGGCACGGCCGCCGGGTCCGGCGCGCGCCCGTCGTCGAGTGCGGCGCGGGCTCGGGCCTTGGCGGCGGTGATCTCGTCCGGTGCGTGGGCATCCATGAGTTCCTGGAACCCGTCATGGGCGGCCCGGTCGAAGGGCTTCAGCTCGCCCATGACGTCGCGCACCGGGTTCGGCGGGTAGAAGGCGAGGGCCGGGACGAAGCCTTCCGGCACCGGCACGTTGGCGGCGTGGTGGCGGCCGCGGCCGAGGAGGTCCGGCAGGATGTGGGTGTG
Organism: Magnetovibrio sp.; assembly: GCA_028817665.1. Lineage (GTDB taxonomy): Bacteria > Pseudomonadota > Alphaproteobacteria > Rhodospirillales > Casp-alpha2 > UBA3470. The sequence goes on from JAPPPF010000065.1 coordinate 18,683, forward strand.
CGGGCCCATGGGCGAGGTCTCGCCGGTCCGGGGGATCGCCTGGGCGACCTCGACGCGGCCGAGTTTGGCGGCGAAGACGCGCACCGGGTTGGCGGCCTTCAGCGCCTCGACGACGCCGCCGGCGAGCTCCAGGAACGGCGTCCCGGCGGCGCCCCTGAGCCGCTCGATCAGGCCCGCGTCGCCGGTGCGGACGCAGACGTCGACGTGGCCGATGCCGAGGCCCAGGTCGAACAGGCGGTCCCCGGCGCCGGCGGGCATCAGGGCGGCCGGGTCCGGGCCGAGCTCGGCGACGCCGTCGCGCCCCGTCAGCGCCGCCGCGCCCTCGGGCAGGCAGACCATGACGCCCTGGGTCCAGGCCGTCGGGATCTTCGACAGGCCCTCGTAGGGGACGAGCCGGGTCTCGGCGTGGCCGTCGACCCGGATCGCGCCGCGCGGCGTGACGACCCGGACGCCGTCTCCCGTATCGACGATGTCGGCGGCCTCGTCCGGGTCGCGGTGGAACTCGGCGAGGGCGCCGAAGCTGCCCAGCGACCAGCCGGTCGCCGGGTCGTTCAGGTGGTCGCTCAACACGGTCTGGATATCCGCCATGCGCCATCTTAGCGGCCCGACGAAGCGGTTGACCATCGGCATGTGGCGGGGAACCATGGTAGGAGG
>JAPPPF010000146.1 GCA_028817665.1 Magnetovibrio sp.
ACGGGCCCGCGCCGGTAGGCGCCCGGCGCGCGGACGGCGCGAAACCCCACCCCGGGCTTGCCGACGTGGCCCTTCACCCATTCGGCGTCGACCAGCGGCGAGGCGGCGTTGGCCGGGGCGGCGAGAGCCCACTGGAGGGTCAAAATAAGGCCGAGAAACAAGGACCGCATGATCATTTCTCCGTTTGAAGGCCGTATTCGTGGGCCGCGCGTCAGTCGGCGCCCTTGCCACCGTTGGCGACCGACCAGCCGACCGGGTCGGCCAGGAAATCGCGCACGCCGGCGATCGCGTCTTCACTGAAATATTGGCCTTCCTCGGCGACCGTCAAGACGTCCGCCCAGGTGCAGAGATAATGGAGGCGCACGCCTTGTTCCTCGAGAACGTCAAGGGCGTTCGGGAAGGCGCCGTAGAAGAACACGACGAAGATGTCCGAGACCTCGGCGCCAGCTTCGCGGAGCGCGTTGACGAAATTGATCTTGGACCCGCCGTCGGTCGCCAAATCCTCGACCAGGAGGACCTTGCGGCCTTCCTCCAAGGCCCCCTCGATCTGCGCGTCGCGGCCGAAACCCTTCGGTTTCTTCCGGACGTAGAGCATCGGTTTGTCGGTCCCCGCGGCGATCCACGCGGCGTAGGGGATACCGGCGGTCTCGCCGCCGGCGACGTAATCGGTGCCGGCGAGATCGGCGTCGCGCCGCAGCATCTCGATTCCCATCTGGACCATACGGCGGCGGGCGTCAGGAAAGGAGATCACCCAACGGCAATCGATGTACACCGGGCTGGCCCAGCCGGCGGTCAACTTATAGGGCTCGTCGGGGCGGAAATTGACGGCCTTGATATCGAGCAGCCACTTCGCGGTTTCCAGACCGGCGGGCGTCGGCGAATGAGAAGATTGAGTATCTGGCATGTCTGATTTCCGGCTATTGGCCTTTGAGGCGACTCTAATGCCCTGTCATCTTAATTAGAGCTTCGAACACGGCCAGACAATCGCTGAATGATCGGGATATCCACACCGCCCGAACGGGTGGCTTTATTCAATCCCCTATGGGTATGTTTGATCGGTGATTTTTCTGATTAAGTGTTGGGCATTGGGGGAAGCAACCTGGGATCAGGGATGAAATCATGAAAATTGCCATTTGCGGCGCCGGCGCGATCGGCGGATACCTTGGTGCGCAACTTGCGCTCGGCGGCAAAGATGTGACGCTGATCGCGCAGGGCAAGCATCGGGAAGCGATGCAGGCGAACGGCCTGCAATTAATTTCCTCGGCGTTGGGCTGAAGGTTATCAATGGGTTATTGGACAATTAGACATCGTGTTTCAATTAATCATTTGGGAGTGAATGGGGAACATGGCGAATAACATTCTTATTCTCGGCGCGTCCTACGGCTCTCTCCTTGGGACCAAACTCTTGATGGCCGGGCATGACGTAACCCTGGTCTGCCGGCGCAAGACGGCGGAGTTGATCAACGCGGAAGGCACCGAAGTACGGTTGAAGCTGAAAGGCGAGGACGCGCACCGCGCGATCCGCTCGACCGATCTTCCCGGCAAGCTCACCGCCAGCACGCCCCAGGACGTAACCGCCACCGATTACGACATGGTTGGCCTGGCCATGCAGGAGCCCCAGTACGCGCACCACACGCTACGCACGGTTCTCATCCGCATTGCCGAGGAACGCATCCCGTGCTTGTCGATCATGAACATGCCGCCGTTGACGTTCTTGAAGCGGATTCCCGGCCTTGACGCGGACAAGCTGGGCGCCAGTTACACCGATCCCGGCGTGTGGGAGCGCTTTGACCCCGATTTCATGACGCTCTGCAGCCCCGACCCGCAGGCCTTCCGTCCGCCGGAGGAAAAACCAAACGTCTTGCATGTAGGTCTGCCGACGAATTTCAAGGCGGCGCGTTTCGCCGACGAGAATGCAAACCAACTTCTGAAGCAATTGGAAGCCGACATCGCCGCGGTCACATTGGATGGCAACGACGTGCCGGTGAAGCTCAAGGTCTTTGACTCGATCTTCGTGCCATTGGCGAAATGGAGCATGCTGCTGACCGGTAATTATCGCTGCATTACACGTGACGAGCCTCGGAGCATACGTGACGCCGTGCACGACGACTTGGCGAAATCGCAGGAAATTTATGGTTTTGTCGACCAGTTGGCCCAGCGCCTCGGCGCCGACGCGGGCGATGCGGTGCCGTTCGAGAAATACGCCAAGGCCGCGGAAAGCCTGTTGAAACCGTCCTCGGCCGCGCGCGCGGTCGCCGCCGGCGCGCCGTTCATTGAACGGGTGGATGTGCTGGTCAAGTTGATCGCCCAGGAGCTCGACATGTCGAACGCCGACATCGACGAGACGGTCGATATCGTCGATGACCGGTTGGGCGAAAACGACCCGCTGTCCAAATAGACGCTGGCGAAACCGCGTACTCGCCGGTTGACGCTCGCCCCCACTTGCCCCCATATGCGGACGGCAAGGGAGGACGCGCCGTGGCCAACCGCCAGGACCGGCGCCGCCGGAAGAAGGGCGGCAGCAAGGATTTCAAGAAGCTGATGCGCGTCGCGCATGGCCACCTCGACGCCGGTCGCCTGCGCGACGCGGAGATCGCCTTCAAGGACGCCGCGGGCGCGGCGCCGGGCGAGGCCGAGCCGCACCACATGCTGGCCCTGATGGCCTATCAGGCCGGGCGCCTGGAGGATGCTGGCAACCACATCGTCGAGGCGGCGCTCCGCGACGACAGCGACGTCGCCATCCACGCCGATTGCGGCGCCATCATGAACATGCTGGGCCGGCCGGCCGAGGCCGAGGCCGCCTGCCGTCACGTCATCGACCACGATCCCGACCACGTCGAGGCATACAACAACCTCTCCGTCGCGCTTTCCATGCAGGGCCGCCGGGACGAGGCGCTCGAGGTCTGCGAAAACGCGATCGAGCGCCGCCCGGACTATGCCGACGCCCTGATCAACAAGGCCAATCTACTGGTCCGCATGAACGACCATGTGGCCGCCATCGAGGCGTTCGCCGCGGCCCTTGAGGTGGCGCCGGAGAACCCGTTGGCCCGGGTCAACCTCGGCACCGCGTTGCGGATGGTCGGCGAATTGGATGCCGCCGAGGAACAGTGCCGGCTCGGCATCGAGTTACGGCCCGATTACCCGGAGGCCCATGGCGGGCTCGGCAACGTCTTGGCGGCGCGGGGCGATTTCGCCGGCGCCATCGAGGCGTTCCGTGCGGCGCTCAAGCTGCGGCCCGGTTTCGGTGCCGCCCAATTGAGCCTCGCCGCCGCCCAGTTCAAGTCCGGCGATCCGGCCGCCGCCGAGCGGACCTACCGCGAGGTCATCGAGATGCACCCGAACGCCGGCCCGGCGCAGACCGGGCTGGGCGTCGTGCTCCTGGCCGCCGGGCGGCTCGATGAGGCGACCGCGGCGTTCCGCGAGGCCGTCAGCCTGGACCCGTCGGAAGGCGAGGCCTGGATGAACCTGGCCTCGAGCCTGGGCGCCGAGATGCCCGACGAGGATATCGCCGCGATGACCGATCTCGCCGGCAAAGCCGCCCTGACCACCGAGCAGCGCATCGCCATCCGCTTCGCGCTGGCCGATGTTTGCGACCGGCGCGGCGAATACGATGCCGCGTTCAGTCATCTCGAGGCGGGCAACACCGCGCGCCAGTCGCTGTTCGACAGCCTCGGCAAGGTCTACGACCCGGCCGCCGTCGACGCCGCCATGGCGGCCGTCGCCAAGCGCTTCGACGCGGGATTTTTCGAAGCCCACGGGGCCGTCGGCGACGAAACCGATCAGCCGGTTTTCGTCGTCGGCATGCCGCGGTCGGGCACCACGTTGGTCGAGCAGGGCCTGGCCAGCCACCCCGACGTCCGCGGGACCGGCGAGGCGGCCACGGTCGCCGG
>JAPPPF010000097.1 GCA_028817665.1 Magnetovibrio sp.
GGGGAAGGCGATCATGTCGCAGATGGAGTAGTCGCCGAGGATGTAATCGCGGCCCTCGAGGCGTTTCTCCAAGACCGCCAACCCGCGCTCGTACTCGCCGAGGTAGCGCTTGCGACCGTAGGCGGACGCGGCGTCGGGCGCGTAGTTGACGAAGTGACTCAGCTGACCGGCCATCGGGCCCTGGTTGCCGACCTGCCAGAACAGCCACTCGTGGGTTTCCTTGCGGCCCCTGGGGTCGGTGGGCATGAACCGCCCGGTCTTTTCCGCCAGATACAGCAGGATGGCGCCCGATTCGAACACGCTCACCGGCGCGTCGCCGAAACCGGCCGGCGGGTCCGCGTCGACGATCGCCGGCATCCGGGCGTTCGGGCTGATCTTCATGAACTCGGGGTCGAACTGGTCGCCCTTGGCGAGGCGCAGCAGGTGCGTCGTGTAGGGAAGGCCGCATTCCTCGAGCATGATCGCCACCTTCCAGCCGTTCGGCGTCGGGGCGTAATAGAAATCGATCATCGTCTTCCTCCCGCAGCCATCTTCCCGGCCCCCGGCGGGGCCGGCAACGGCGGATCAGTCGAGCCACCCGTCGGCGACGCGGACATGCCCGACGGTGGCACCGGCGGCATTGGCGATGGGCAGGTTGAAATAAGGCGCCAGGGCAACCCTCGCCGCTTCATCGACGGCGCCCAGATGCGCCAGGATCGCGGTCACGGCGACGTCGGAGGCACGCGCCGCGCCGTCCTCGATCTTCAACGCGATGCCGAGGCCGAGGTCCGGCACGATGCCAGCGTGCACGCCCTCGGCGCCGGTCTTGGTGGCGAAGCGGCCGGCGCCGGCGCGCATGGCGACGGTGTCAAAGCCGCCGTTGCCGCGCACGTACTCGGGATTCTCGGTCATCGCCTCGAAGATGCGCCGGCAGGCGGCGGCGCGGGCCGGCGCCAGGCCGGCCGGGTCGGCCATCCGGGCCAGCGCATGGGCCATGGCGCGGACCGGCATGCCGAGCACCGGGATTCCGCACCCGTCGACGCCGCGCGCCGTCGCGGCGAGCTCGGCGCCGCCCATTTCGCTGAGCACCGCCGCCAGCCGGCGCTGTACCGGATGGTCGGGCGTTGAGTACCCGGCCGGCGTCTCGCCCAGGTGCCGGGCGGTGGTCAGGAAGCCCGTGTGCTTGCCCGAACAGTTGTTGAAGGCGGCGTCGGGCGCGATGCCGGCGCGGATCACGTCCGCCGCCGCCGCGTCGTGGCGCGGCATGTGGGCGCCGCATTCGAGATCGCCCGCGGCAAGCCCGATCCGGCCGAGCCAATGGCGGACCAAGTCGACATGATAGGGTTCGCTCAGGTGCGACGCCGACGCCATGGCGATCTCGCGGCCGCCGATCTCGAAGGCCTCGGCGGCGCCCGACTCGACGAGCGGGATCGCCTGCAGGGGTTTGATCGCGGATCGCGGGTAGATCTCCGTCTCCAGGTCGCCCCAGCCTTCGACGACTGCGCCGCGCGAATCGACGACCGCCGCGATACACCGGTGACGGCTTTCGACGAGATCGCCGCGGGTCACTTCGACGACGAAGGGTTGCTTGCGTTCCATGCCCGTCTATGTGCCTTCAACTTGCGTACTTGGCAAGCGCCCACGCGGCGGTTTATGAAAGGGCGCATGCGAAGACTCCAGCATATCTCCGCCGCCGTCGTCCTGGCCGCCGTATCCCTCGCCACGGCCGGTCCCGCCACGGCCGCCGAAACGCTGATTTCCAAGCACGGCGATTGGGAGGCGTTCTCGGACACGGAGAAAGGCAAGCCGGTCTGCTACATGGGATCGGAGCCGACCAAGGCGCGCGGCAAGTACAAGGCCCGGGGCCGCACCTTCCTGCTGATCACCCACCGGCCGGCCGAGAAGAGCACCAACGTGATCAGCTTCCGGGCCGGCTACACCTTCAAGAAGGGCTCCCAGGTCCAGCTGACCATCGGCAAGACAACCTTCAAGCTGTTCACCGACGGCGGCTGGGCCTTCACCCCGGACCGCGACGCCGACAACGACCTGGTCAAGGCGATGATCCGGGGTGCCACCATGACCGTGAAGGGAACGTCCAGCCGCGGCACCCTGACCACCGACACCTACTCCCTGAAGGGCTTCACCGCCGCCTACCGGGCCATCGGCAAGGCCTGCAAGGTCTGATCGCCGAAAGGGCCGCGGGCCACGCGGCGCTTTAACTCGGCCGAGAAAGTGCTATATCAGCCCCATCATGACCGATGAGCGGAAAAACCTGGCCGGGCTGAGCCGCGCCGAACTGGCCGCCGAGGTCGCGGCCATGGGCGAGAAGCCGTTCCGCGCGAAACAGCTCTGGCACTGGATCTATCACCAGGGCGAGACCGATTTCCAGCGCATGACGACGCTGGCGACGCCGCTCCGCGCCCGCCTCGCCGAGACCCACCGGGTGACCCGGCCGGGCGTCGCCGAGGTGCAGACATCGGAGGACCGGACCCGCAAGTGGCTGGTCCGCTTCGACGACGGCCAGGAGGCGGAGACCGTCTACATCCCCGAGGACGACCGCGGCGCCGTCTGCATCTCGTCGCAGGTCGGCTGCACCCTGACCTGCACCTTCTGCCGCACCGGCACCCAGCGCATGGTCCGCAACCTGAGCGCCGCCGAGATCGTCGGCCAGTTCATGCTGGCCCGCGATTCCTACGGCGAATGGCCGACGCCGACCGACGGCGGCCGGTTGATCTCCAACATCGTCATGATGGGCATGGGCGAACCGTTGTTGAACTACGAGAACGTCGCCGAAGCGCTGAAGATCATCATGGACAACGAGGGCATCGCGCTATCGAAGCGCCGGATCACGCTGTCGACGTCGGGGATCGTGCCGATGATGGCGCGCTGCGGCGAGGAGCTGGGCGTCAACCTGGCGGTCAGCCTGCACGCGGTCACCGACGAGCTGCGCGACGTCCTGGTGCCGATCAACCGCAAGCACCCCATCGACGAGCTGATGGCGGCGTGCCGCGCCTATCCCGGCGCCAACAACGCCCGGCGCATCACCTTCGAGTACGTGATGCTGAAGGACGTCAACGATTCACCCGCCGACGCCCGCGAGCTGATCCGGCTGGTCCGGGACACGCCGGCGAAATTCAACCTGATCCCCTTCAACGCCTGGCCCGGCGCACCCTATGAGTGTTCGTCCGGGAATGCCATGCGGCGGTTCGCCGACATTCTCAACGACGGCGGTTATTCAGCGCCCATCCGGGTGCCCCGGGGCCGCGATATCCTGGCCGCCTGCGGGCAGTTGAAATCGGCCAGCGTGCGGCCCCCGCGGTCCGCGGCCGCGGCGCAACCGGCCTCGGTCTAAGCCGGCGCGCTGGGCGCCGACTAAACGCAAAGTTGTTCTGGCCTCGCAACCTCATTCATGGCAACCTCTGCGGGCATTTCGCCTTTTAGATGATTCCATAACCGAAGGAACACGCCATGCCGCCAGCGGACCGAAGCCCCACGGACCGTTACGGCCGGGCCGAGACCGGCCGCCTGCCGCCGGGCGTGCCCAATCCCGTCGACGTCCACGTCGGCGGTCGGGTGCGCCAGCGCCGCACCCTGCTCGGCCTCTCCCAGGAGCGCCTCGGCGAGGCCGTCGGCCTGACCTTCCAGCAGATCCAGAAATACGAAAAGGGCGCCAACCGCATCGGCGCTAGCCGGCTGTTTCAGTTCAGCGAGATCCTCGACGTGTCGGTCGCCTACTTCTTCGAGGACATGCCCGAAGAGATCAAGTCGCGGCGCGGCGCCTATAACGCCGGCCTGCGCGATCAGGCCCAGGACGGCCTCAGCGCCGACCCCATGGCGCGGCGCGAGACGCTGGAACTGGTCCGCTACTACTACCGGATCACCGATCCGGCGGTGCGACGCAATATCTTCGAGTTGACCAAGACCCTGGCGCGTTCCCGCGACGCCTAGACGCCGCATCCGTTCACCAACCGTTGCAGCGCGTCCAGGTGGCGGTGATCTCGCCGCCGCCGTCGGTGACGTGGTAGCGGTCGTAGGCGGCGGCCGTCATGCAGGCGTGGTTGGGCAGGACCCGGACCTTGGCGCCGACCGGGAATCGCTCCAGGATCGCCGCATCGCCGAGCCGCACTTCGCCGTGTTCCTGATGCACGTTGCCGACGGTCATCCCGTCGAGCGGATTGCCGTCGAGATCGCAGACCAGACCGAAGCCGCAATCGCCGGCGCCCTCCAGCGCCCCGGTCGAGCGGTCCTTGGAAAGCGCCAAGCCGCCCGCGTCGAGCATAAGTGCCGGGCGCTCCCGGTTGTGACCGATCACGGATGCCAGGACGCTCAAGGCGATATCGTCGAGACCGCACGACCCGATGGCGGCCTGGAACAGGTCCTGGAACACGTAGACGCCGGGCCGGGCCTCGGTGACGCCGGCCAGCGAGCGCGCGTGGGTCGCCGTCGGCGTCGATCCGACGCTGATGATCGGGGTGGCGAAGCCGGCGGTCCGCAGGCGCTCCGCCGCGAGCACCGCGGCGGCGCGTTCCGCCTCGGCGATGTCGGCGGCCTCGGCCGCCGAACGGCTCGCGTAGGAATGTCCGGCGGGGGTCAGGCCGCCGTCGATGCGCGCCGCCGAGCCCCCCGCCGCGACGGCGGCGGCGATTTCGGGGAGCGCACTGTCGGCGGCGGCAACGCCGGTGCGGTGCTCGCCGCTGTCGATCTCGACCAGCACCCGGAACGGCGCGCCGTGGGCGGCGATGGCGCGCCCGACCTCGACGTTGTCGGTGATCAGCTTGAGGTCGGCGCCGCGGTTCATAAGGGCCTGTACGGCGTCGAGCTTCGACGGCACCACGCAGACCGCGTAGACGAGGTCGGTGATTCCATGGCCGAGGAAATAGTCCGCCTCGGCCAGCGTTGAGACCGTCAGGCCGCCGGGCTCGCCGCCGAGGGCGAGACGGGCGACGTCGACGGATTTCGCCGTCTTGGCGTGCGGCCGGAGGCTGATTCCGTGACCGTCGATGCGGGTCCGCATGGCCGCCGTGTTGGCGCGCACCCTGGGCGCGTCGACGATCAAGGACGGGGTTGGGAGATCCTGGATTTTCATGGCCGCACCTTAGTCGGCGGCAGCGCTCCGGGCAACCGCCGCAACCGCTTGTCCGGACGGCGCTTTCGCCTATACTGCGGCCCGCTTGAGGAGGCGCCTCGCGGCGCCGACGGAAATTCTTGGGGACGCAAGTCATGGGCAACGACGTCAACAAAGTGGTGCTCGCCTATTCCGGCGGGCTCGACACCTCGGTGATCTTGAAATGGCTGCAGGAACACTATGACTGCGAGGTCGTCACCTTCACCGCCGACCTCGGCCAGGGCGAGGAACTGGAGCCGGCCCGCGCCAAGGCGGAGATGTTGGGCATTAAGGAAATCTACATCGAGGATCTGCGCGAGACCTTCGTCGCGGACTACGTGTTCCCGATGTTCCGCGGCAACGCGCTTTACGAGGGCACCTACCTGCTCGGCACCTCGATCGCCCGGCCGCTGATCTCGAAGCGCCAGATCGAGATCGCCGAGGAGACCGGGGCCGACGCCGTCGCCCACGGCGCCACCGGCAAGGGCAATGACCAGGTCCGCTTCGAGCTCAGCTACTACGCGCTGAAACCGGACATCAAGATCATCGCGCCGTGGCGGGAATGGGAGCTTTCATCCCGGACCACGCTGATCGACTACGCCGAGAAGAACCAGATTCCGATCCCCAAGGACAAGCGCGGCGAGCCGCCCTACTCCCAGGACGCCAACCTCCTGCACATCTCCTCGGAGGGCAAGGCGCTGGAGGATCCCTGGGTCGAACCCGACGAGAGCGTCTACACGCGCATCGTGCCGCCCTGGCGGGCTCCCGACGAGGTCACCGAGATCACCATCGATTTCGAGGCCGGCGACCCGGTCGCCGTCGACGGCGAGAGGCTAACTCCGGCGGCGCTCCTGACCCGGCTCAACGAGCTTGGCGGCGCCAACGGCATCGGCATCGACGACATCGTCGAGAACCGCTTCGTCGGGATGAAATCGCGCGGCGTCTACGAGACCCCCGGCGGCACCATCCTGTTCAAGGCACGGCGCGCCATGGAGACCTTGACGCTGGACGCCGGCGCCATGCATCAGAAGGACGAACTGATGCCGCGCTACGCCGAGCTCATCTACAACGGCTTCTGGTTCTCGCCGGAGCGCGAGATGCTGCAGGCGCTGATCGACGAGGCGGCGGCCAAGGTCACCGGCACCGTGCGCCTCAAGCTCTACAAGGGCAACGTCATCATCACCGGGCGCAAGTCGCCGAACTCGCTTTACGACGAGGACATGGTGACGTTCGAGGAAGACAGCGTCTACGACCAGCGCGACGCGGAAGGCTTCATCCGCCTGAACGCGCTCAGGCTGCGGCTGCGCAAGCGCTTGAGAGGCTGATCAGCGGCAGGCGACTTCGGCGTCGAAGGCAAACGGCCGCTTCGCCCAGGAAGGTTCGATCCACAATCCGAGGCGCCCCGTCGGGTTCTTCGAGGCCTTGACCTTGAAGGTCGCCAACTGGCCGGCGGCCAGGCGCATGTGCCGCGCGCTGATCTTCTGCGGGGCGCCGCTGCCGAGGCGGTAGATGCCGATGGTCCCGGACTTCGGCCAGCGCTTGCCGAGATTGTTGACCTTGAAGGTGACGTCGCCGTCCTTACAGCTGCCCTCGATGTCGAGGTTCAAGCCGCCGACGCGGACCGACGCGGTCTCGATGGCGGGCGTATTGCCGCCGGCGGCGGTGGCGAAGCTCTGGAAGGCGGCGCCGCTGTCCTCGGCGGCCAGGCACTTGACGACGGCGAGGCGGCGTGCCGAGGCATTGATATAGCGGCCGAGCTTCGGTCCCGAGACCTGGAACCGCTGGCCCTTGTACTTGAGCACCAGCGGCTTGCCTTGATCGCGGAGGTCGGCCATCGCCTTCTGGCGCTTGTCGAGATGCGTGATGTAGCGGTCCCAGTCGCCGTCGAGGCGGGTCTCGATGTAATTCCGGACCCGTTCGTGGGTGTAGTCGCCCCAGAGCTTGATCTGGGGGAACGGCTCGCACTCGGCGCGCGCCGACGTCGCCGCGAGGGCCAGCTGCATACCCAAAAGGAGAGAGAAAATGGCGGTTCGCCGCATGTCCTGATTGGCCTTGGAAATTCGAACTCAATGGTTTCGGATCGGGGTCCGAATCGTTGGCTCGAAATCTACGGCTTTTGCCTGACGCGAAGCTGACAACGGCAGATCATTTTCGGCGAAATCTCAACCGCCGTGGAAGTTCCGCAGCGTCGGGTCGCGCTCCAGCCAATATGTGTAGAGCGCCAGCGGCGCCAGCGTGATGTCGATGCCGCGCATCGACGCCGGACGGGCCACCGTGCGAGTCAGGATATAGGGCCGCGCGCCGCGGTTGGTCCCCTCGACGAACTGCACCATCTGCTGCGGCCCCTTGCCGGCGGTGGCGTAGGCGTTGTTCCAATCCATCTCGTAGACGTGGTCGGGCTTCTCGGTCTCCGGATTCATGGTCAGCAGGTCGATGCGGCCGTTGCGCCAGCTCGCGTAGGCGAGGTTGGCGGCGGCCGGCGCCCCCAGCCATTGCGCCACCAGCGCGGTTTCCGCCAGCCGCTGGAAGAATTGGTCGTCGTGCGGCACCGGCGCGAACAGGGCCGCGTAGAGGCACGGGGCCGTCAGGTAGACCTTGAACGCGACCTGGCGCTGGAACCGTTGGCCGTCGCGGTCGACCCTCGGCACGCGGCGGATCAGGAAGGCGGATTCGAGATAGTCGAGATACTTGCGCAACGTGTTCTTGGCGACGTTCGCCGACTTCGCCAGGTCGTCGATGGTCACCTCGCGGGCCGTGTTGAAGGCCAAAAGGCCGAACAGCCGGTTCAATTCCTGGGCGTCGTTGACGCCGTGCAGGCTGGCCAGATCCTTGTGCAGGACCCGGTCGGCGACGCCGTCGCGGATGAACGCGGGCGCCGGCGTGCCGTCCTTCGACAGCATGATGCCTTCCAGGAAACCGCCGAAGTTGACGTAGCGGTGAAACTCCGTGTTCAAGGCCGGTAACGCGTTGGCCTTCAAGGTCATGCCGCTTCCGGTGTTGTCGCGCTCGCTATCGAACAGTTTCTCCTCGGTGCCGCGGAAGCGCAGGAACTCGAGGAAGGTGAGCGGCGGCAACACGAAGGTCGAGACCCGGCCCTCGGCGGAGACGTCACCGGTGTTGATGCTCGGCGCGCCCGACGAGACGGCGGCGACGATGCGCGCCTTCGGCCGGAGCTTGGCCAGCGCCAACAGCGTCTTTTGCCAGTCCTTCACGTACTGGATCTCGTCGTAGAAGATGTAGAGCTCGGCGTCGGGCCGGTGGTGATAGCGGCGGCAGAACATCTCGAACAGCGTCGGGATGTCGGCGGCGGTGAAGCTCGGTACCGTCATGTTGCAGTAGAACACCTGGGTCGCCTTGACGCCGGTCTCGATCAGGCGCGCCACCATCTGGCGCATGAGCACCGTCTTGCCGGCGCGCAGCGGCCCCGCCAAGACCACGACGTTGCCCTCGCCTGCGTCCATGACGTGGTCCTGGAAGGCGTCGAAGAACACCCGGCGCTGCGGGTTGCGGAACTGGACCTTTGTGTCCTTGGTGAATTCCCACCACGGATTGTCGAAGGCGAGCCGATGGAACAGGTCGTTGTCGGTAATGACGTGCATGACGTCGCCTCCCCGCCGGCGGATGGCGATTCGCCGGCAAATTCAAGCTCAAGATATTGATTTTAAAATAAAAGCAATTAATTGACCTTGATCCCATTGACAGCATGATAACCGCCGTGCGCACTGTCAAGAAGTTATTGAAATACATAGATAAACTTACAGCAAGCTGACGACCCTCCGGCGCAGCTCCGGCAGCACCTCGGCGTCGAACCAAGGGTTCTTTTTCAGCCAGGCGGTGGTGCGCCAACTGGGATGCGGGGTCGGAATAGACTCAGGCAGATAATCTTTCCAGGCCTCCACCGTCGCCGTCATGGTCCGCTGCCGGCGCTTGCCGAGATAGTGGGCCTGCGCGTAGCCGCCGACCAGCAGCGTCAACTCGATGTTCGGCAACGCCGCGAGCAATTTTCCGTGCCAGGCCGGCGCGCATTCCGGGCGCGGCGGGTTGTCGCCGCCATTGGCGGCGCGGCCCGGATAGCAGAACCCCATCGGCATGATGGCGATGCGGCCGTCGTCGTAGAAGGTCTGTTTGTCGACATCGAGCCACTCGCGCAGCCGGTCGCCGGACTTGTCGTCCCACGGCACGCCGCTCTCGTGGACCCGCGTGCCGGGCGCCTGGCCGATGATCATCAGCCTCGCCGAGGCCTGGGCGCGGACCACCGGCCGCGGCCCCAGCGGCAATTCCGCCCGGCAGATCTGGCAAGCCCGGATCTCGTCGAGCAGTTCCGCGAGGCCGTCGCTCACCAGCCGTCTCCGAGCACCTGCTCGACGAACGCCGGCACCCGTTCGGTGGCCGGCCCGTAGCGCGCCTCGGCGAACAGGGTGGCGCCCTCGGAGGGTTCCAGGTTGAGCTCCACCGTGTGCGCGCCGCCGCGCATGCGCACCTGCTGGACGAAGCCGGCGGCCGGGTAGACGTTCCCCGAGGTGCGATGGAGACGAACAGGCCGCAGCCGTCGAGGGCCGCGTAGATGCGCTCCATCTCGAACGGCATCTCGCCGAACCAGACGACGTGCGGACGCATCCGCCCGACCGTGCCGCAGGCGTCGCACCCGTCGTCGAGGCCGAGGTCGTCGGCCCAGGCGACGACGTGGCCGCAATCAGCGCAGCGCACCTTCAGCATCTCGCCGTGCATGTGGATGAGGTTCCGGCTGCCACTCCGCTCGTGCAGGTCGTCGATGTTCTGGGTGACCACCAGGACCTCGCCCGGCCATTCCGCCTCGAGCCGGGCCAGGGCCCGGTGGGCGGCGTTCGGGAGGACGTTGCCGCCGGCCATGGAGCGCCGGCGCATGTTGTAGAACTCGAGCACCCGGGCCGGATCGCGGGCGTAGGCCTCGGGCGTCGCCACGTCCTCGATGCGGACCCTCGGAGGGTTCCAGGTTGAGCTCCACCGTGTGCGCGCCGCCGCGCATGCGCACCTGCTGGACGAAGCCGGCGGCCGGGTAGACGTTCCCCGAGGTGCGATGGAGACGAACAGGCCGCAGCCGTCGAGGGCCGCGTAGATGCGCTCCATCTCGAACGGCATCTCGCCGAACCAGACGACGTGCGGACGCATCCGCCCGACCGTGCCGCAGGCGTCGCACCCGTCGTCGAGGCCGAGGTCGTCGGCCCAGGCGACGACGTGGCCGCAATCAGCGCAGCGCACCTTCAGCATCTCGCCGTGCATGTGGATGAGGTTCCGGCTGCCACTCCGCTCGTGCAGGTCGTCGATGTTCTGGGTGACCACCAGGACCTCGCCCGGCCATTCCGCCTCGAGCCGGGCCAGGGCCCGGTGGGCGGCGTTCGGGAGGACGTTGCCGCCGGCCATGGAGCGCCGGCGCATGTTGTAGAACTCGAGCACCCGGGCCGGATCGCGGGCGTAGGCCTCGGGCGTCGCCACGTCCTCGATGCGGACCCGCGACCACAGCCCGTCGGCGTCGCGGAAGGTTTCCAGTCCCGATTCCTTGGAGATGCCGGCGCCGGTGAGAATGACGATGCTTTGGTCGCGGTTCATGCGGGCTCCTGGTCGTGCTGACGGGTTGCGCCGACGCTTGGCGGCGACCATGATACCGGCATTCGGTACGACGCCAAGGGAGAACCGACGTGGTCAACGTGTTGTTCGTCTGTCTCGGCAACATCTGCCGTTCGCCGACCGCCGAGGGCGTCTTCAGGGCGCTGATCGAGCGCGAGGGGCTGGCCGGGAAGGTCGGCGTCGATTCCGCCGGCACCGGGGCCTGGCATATTGGCAATCCGCCGGATCGCCGGGCCCAGGCGGCGGCCCGCGGGCGCGGCGTCGACATCTCGGCCCAGCGGGCCCGTCAGGTCGAGCTCGCCGACTTCGACGCCTTCGACTACGTCATCGCCATGGACCGTTCGAACCACGCCGACCTCACGTCATTGGCGCCGCCGGCGGCGCGCGACCGGATTCACATGTTCCTCGCCTTCGCGCCGGAGACCGGTTTGCGCGAAGTGCCGGATCCCTACTACGGCGGCGCCGGCGGCTTCGACGAGGTCCTCGACCTGGTCGAGGCGGCGTCGCGAGGGTTGCTCGATGACATTCGCAACCGCCACCTCTGAGCGGGGCCGACGGCCGCCCCGCCCATGACCCTGCCCGCCGAGATCGCGGCCCGGATCGCCGACGCCGCCGGCGCCAGACCGGTGGCCGCGGCGCCGCTCGGCGGCGGCTGCGTCGGTGACGTGCGCCGCGTCGAGCTCAGCGACGGCCGGCGCCTTGTCGCCAAGCTGGGCGGCGCCGGGAGCGGTCTCGGGTTGGAAGGCTTCATGCTCCGCTACCTGGCCGCCGAGAGCCCGCTGCCGGTTCCCGCCGTGATCCACGCCGACGACCGGCTGTTGCTGATGGAATACCTGAACGGCGGCGGCCGCCTCGACGACGCCGCGCAGGCCCACGCCGCCGATCTGGTCGCGGCGCTGCACGCGGTCACCGGGCCGGCCTTCGGGTTCCCGCGCGACACGGTCATCGGCGGGCTGGCGCAGCCCAATCCGGAAGCCGCCCGTTGGCTGGAGTTCTTCCGCGACCAGCGATTGCTTCACATGGGCCGCGAGGCGGCCGGGGCGGGGCGGCTACCGGGCCGCGTCATGCACCGGATCGACAAACTGGCCGGGCGCCTGGCCGAGTGGATCGACGAGCCGGCGGCGCCCGCATTGATCCACGGCGACATGTGGACCGGCAACGTGCTCTGTCACGCGGGCCGCGTCACCGGCTTCATCGACCCCGCCATCTATTACGCCGACCCGGAGATCGAACTCACCTTCTCGACGCTGTTCGGCACCTTCGGGGACGCCTTCTTCCAGCGCTACGGCGAGCATCATCCGTTGCGGCCCGGGTTCTTCGAGGTCCGCCGCGATCTCTACAACCTCTATCCGCTTTTGGTGCACGTGCGGCTGTTCGGCGGCTCCTACGTGGCCTCGGTGGAGCAGACCCTGGGACGGTTCGGGTGCTGATCATCTTCGATTGCGACGGCGTCCTGGTCGACAGCGAACCGATCGCGGCCCGGGTGCTGGCGCGGTTCCTCGACGATCTCGGCTATCCGGCCAGCGTCGACGGCGCCGGCCATCACCGTTTCCTCGGCCTGACGCTCGGCCGGGTCCGCGATATCCTGGAGGCGGAGACCGGGCGGCCGCTGCCAGGCGATTTCGAGGATCAGCTCCGCGAGCGCGACCGGCGGGCCTTCGAAATGGAGCTCCAGGCGATCCCGGACGTCGCCGAGGTTCTGGGCGCGCTGACCGCACCGCGCTGCGTCGCCTCCTCGGGGCCGCCGGCGAAGATCCGCAACTCGCTGACCCTGACAAACCTCCTCGGCCACTTCGAGCCGCACCTGTTCAGCGCCCACGACCCGGGCATCGCCAACGGCAAGCCGGCGCCGGATCTGTTCCTTCACGCGGCCCGCCAGATGGGCGCCCGGCCGGCCGAATGCGCCGTCGTCGAGGACAGCCGGGCCGGGGTCGAGGCGGGCAGGGCGGCGGGCATGCGGGTGCTCGGTTTCAGCGGCGGCGGTCACTGCGGACCGGACCACGACCGCGACCTCATCGACGCCGGCGCCGACGCCGTGTTCGGCGCGATGACCGAGCTGCCGGGCCTGATCAAGTCGGCGTGACCCCGCCCGTCGCCGTCCGGTTCCAGCTTTCCCCGTCCACCGAGACCGTCCTAGAATGATGGTCACGATCGTGACCCCAGGGATCAAGCGATCAGCGATGATGAAACGGCTCGAGATTCTAATCGGCTCGGTCGGCGCCGGCGGCGCCGCCGCCCTGATGGCGCTGGCCACCGGGCTGACAACCACCGCCATGGTCACCGTCGCCCACATGATGCTCACGGGGCAGCTTTCGGGACCGGTGGAAGCCCTGGTCTGCGCCGTCGTGGTCGCGTTGCTGGTCTTCGTGTGCGTCCGGCCGATCTTCGCCATGGTCGGCGCCCAGCTGGACAAGGAGAAGGGCCTCGAGGCGTCGCTGCGCGAACTCCGGCAAATGCAGGCGCGGCTGCGCGAGAGCGAGGACCGGTTCCGCAACATCGCCGAGGCCGCCTCCGACTGGTTCTGGGAGATGGACGCCAACCTGCGCTTCACCTACTTCTCGCCGCGCGCCGAACAGATCGTCGGCGTGCCGACCGAATTCCATATCGGCAAGACCCGAGCCGAGCTGGCCGGCGAGGACATCACCACCGAGAAGTGGCGGCGTCATATCGAAGACCTGGAGAACCATCGGCCGTTCCGCGATTTCCGCTTCATCCGCGAAGGGCACGACGGCCGGCTGCAGCACCTGACCACGAGCGGCAAGCCGGTATTCGGCGAGGACGGAGCCTTCAAGGGTTACATCGGCGTCGGTTCCGACCTGACCCAGCAGGTGGAGGCGGAGGAAAAGGCGAAGATCGCCACCGAACGCCTGGCCACCGCCGTCGAGGGTCTGTCCGAACTGTTCGTGCTTTGGGGTCCCGACGACCGTCTGGTCGTCTGCAACGAGCAGTTCCGGCGCATCAACGAACCGGTCATCGAGACCATGGCGCCAGGGACCTTGTTCGCCGACCACATCCGCGCCGCCCTCGACAAGGGGCTCTATCCCGGCGCCAAGGGCCGCGAGGAGGAATGGTTCGCCGACCGCCTGTCCCAGCACGCCGACCCACCCGGCCCGTTCGAGCTTGAGCGCCAGGACGGCCAATGGCTGTTGATCCGCGAGCAACGCCTGCCCGACGGCAGCACCGCCACCATTTCAACCGACATCACACTGTTGAAGAAAAACGAGATGGCGTTACGCGCCGCCAAGGATCTGGCCGAGGAGGCGAACCGCTCGAAATCCGAGTTCCTTGCCCGAATGAGTCACGAGCTGCGGACGCCGCTGAATGCCATTCTCGGATTTTCCCACGTCATCCGCGACCAGGCACTGGGTCCCGCCGAGACGATCCGGTACGCGGACTACGCCGATGACATCCACGCCAGCGGTCAGATGCTGCTCAGTCTGATCAACGATCTGCTCGATCTGTCGAAGATCGAGGCCGGCAAGTACGAGATCGCCGACGAGCAGATCGACCTGGAGGAGACCGTCGACGCCGTCCACCGGTTGTTCGCCGGTCAGGCCGAGGCGACGAGGCTGCGGTTGTCGGCCTCGCTGCCGACGGGTCTGCCGCGGCTCAGGGCCGACCAGCGCGCCGTCAAGCAAGCGATCATGAACCTGGTGTCGAACGCGGTGAAATTCACGCCGGCCGGCGGTTCCGTATCCATCGGCGCCGCCGTCGAGAACGGCGCCATGGAAATCACGGTGACCGACGACGGGATCGGTTTCGACCTCAAGCACCTGGATACGATCCTGGCGCCGTTCGGCCGGATTGGTGATCCGGGTACCCACTCGGTGAACGGCACGGGCCTCGGCCTGGCGATCGTCAAGTCGTTGATGGACATGCACGGCGGTGACGTCCGCCTGGTCAGCGCGCCGGGCAACGGCACGTCGGCGACCCTCCGGTTCCAGGCGGAACGGGTTGGCCCGGCGAACTGACGGCTACAGGCGCGCGGCCAGTTCGACGCCCTCGCGGATCGCCCGCTCGGCGTCCAACTCGCCGGCTTCTCGCGCGCCGCCAATGGCATGAACCTCGAGCCCCAGGGCCGCCAATTCCCTCCGCAAGCTGTCGTTGGCCTCCTGGCCGGCGCAGATCACGATGCTGTCGGCGGCGACCAGCTCCGGCGCGCCGTCGCGTTCGATGTGCAGGCCGGCGTCGTCGATTTTTCGATACCGGACGCCGGAAAGCTGGCGCACGCCCTGCCGTTTCAGGTGCGCGCGGTGGACCCAGCCGGTGGTCTTGCCGAGACTTCGGCCCATCGGACCGGGCCGGCGTTGCAGCATGGTGATCTGGTGGCGCGGTTCGGCCTCCTCCGCCGTCTCGCCGATACCCCAAGCGCGGCGGAAGGCGACCGGGTCGGTGAAGCTGGCGGCGCCGACCTCGAGCAGGAACAGGGCGACATCGAAGCCGATGCCCCCGGCGCCGACGATGGCGACCCGGCGGCCCGGTTGGTGGACGCCGGAGAGCAGCTCCGTGTAGCCGGCGACCATCGGGTGGTCGGCGCCCTCGATCTCGAACCGCCGGGGCACGATGCCGGCGGCCAGGACAACGGCCTCGAACCCGCCCGCCACCAGTGACGCCGCGTCGGCCGGGTGACCGAGCCGCAGGGTCACGCCGGTTTCGCCGAGCCGCGTGGTGAAATAACGCAGCGTCTCATCGAACTCCTGCTTGCCGGGAATTTGGCGGGCCAGATTGAATTGGCCGCCGATCCGGTCCGCCGCCTCGAACAGGACCACGTCATGGCCGCGCTCGGCCAACGTCGTCGCCGCGGCGAGGCCGGCGACGCCGGCGCCGACGACGGCGATCCTGCGCGGCGTCTCGGCCGGATACCAATTGAGCTCGGTCTCCCGGCAGGCCCGCGGATTGACCAGGCAGGACGCCACTTGGCCGGTGAAATAGCGGTCCAGACAGGCCTGGTTGCAGGCGATACAGGTATTGATCTCGTCGGCCCGGCCAGCCGCCGCCTTGGCGGCGAAGGCGGCGTCGGCGAGGAACGGCCGGGCCATCGAGACCATGTCGGCCTGACCGGCGGCGAGCACCGCCTCGGCGGTTTCCGGCGTGTTGATCCGGTTCGACGCGATCAGCGGGATGCCGACGGCGCCCTTGAGGCGCGCCGTGAAATCGACGAAGGCGGCGCGGGGCACCGCCTGGGCGATCGTCGGCACCGGCGCCTCGTGCCAGCCGATGCCGCTGTTCAGCACGTCGGCGCCGGCCGCCTCGACGGCCTGCGCCAGGGCGACGATCTCGTCGTCCGTGGGACCGTTATCGACCAGATCGAGAACCGAGAGGCGGAACATCAGCACGAAATCCGGCCCGAGCCGGTCCCGGGTCCGCCGGACGATCTCGACGGGCAGGCGGATCCGGTTCTCGAAACCGCCGCCCCAGCGGTCGTCGCGGCGGTTCGTCCGGGTCGCGATGAACTGGGTCAGCAGATAGCCCTCCGACCCCATGACCTCGACGCCGTCGTAGCCCGCGTCGCTGGCCAGTTCCGACGTGCGGACGAAATCCTCGATGGTCGCCTCGATCTCCTCGTCGGTCATCTCGCGGGGCGTGTGCTTGTTGATCGGCGAGGCCAGCGGCGACGGCGCGACGATGTCGGCGTGGTAGCCATAGCGGCCGGCGTGAATCATCTGCAGAAGGATCCGGCCGCCGGCCGCGTGCACCGCTTCGGTGACCCGGCGGTGCGCCGGCACCTGATCGGACCGGTCGAAGGGCACGGCGGCCTCGGAAAGCCGGCCGGCGTGGTTCGGCGAAAAGGCGCCAGTGACCATCAACGCGCAGCCGCCGCGCGCGCGTTCGGCGAAATAGGCGGCGAGGCGGTCCAGATCGGGCGTGTCCTCGAGGCCCGTGTGCATGGGCCCCATGAGGATCCGGTTGGCGAGTTCCAGATGGCCGACGGCGATGGGCGAGAACAGGTGCGGGTAGGGGCTCATTCCGCACTGGCCTCCAGGGCGTAGTCCGATAGCGCTTCGTAATGCGATCCGCCGTGACCCATGTGACTCTCGAACAGGGTGAAGGCGACGACCGGAAAGGCCGGCGTTGACAGCCGGTTGTGGGCCTCCAGGTAGTCGCCGAGATTGCGCGGCGGGCGGCCCTTGAAGCGCGCCAGGGTCACGTGCGGCCTGAATTTCCGGCCCTCGGGCTCGCGTCCGGCGCGGACGACGGCGGCCTCGACCTTTTCGTGGAGCCGGGCCAATGGCTGGCCCGCCTCGACGGCCGCCCAAAGGGCGCGCACCTTGCGGCCATTGCCGAAATGACCGAGCCCGTTCAGCGCCAGCTCGAACCCCGCCGCCCGGACATCGCCGAGCGCGGCGTCGATGTCGCCGGCCTCGGTGCCGCCGACTTCGCCGATGAAGCGGAGCGTCAGATGCATGTTTTCGGGCCTCACCCAGCGCGCGCCTTCCAGGCCGGCGCAGGCCCGCTCCAGGATGGCGCGGGTCTCGGCGGGCAGTCGAATGCCGACGAACAGTCGCATGGTCTTCGATCCTCGAGCGCGCGGCCGGATGGCTCAGGGCGCCGGATTGGGGATGTCGTTGTGAATCTCCTCGATACCGTCCAGCACCTCGGACGGCAAGGTGATCTCCTCGGAGGCCAGGTTGCTGGCCAACTGGTCGAGGTCCGTGGCGCCGATGATCGTCGACGTCAGGAAGGCGCGCGCATTGACGAAGGCGAGCGCCATCTGCGACGGCTCCAATCCGTGGGCCCGGGCCAACGCCACGTAGCGGCCCGTCGCCTCGACGCCGCGCGGCTTGAAGTTCCGGTTCATGTCGGGATACAGCGCGCGGCGCGAGCCGTCCGGGACGCCGTCCAGGTACTTGCCCGTGAGCGCCCCGAAACCCAGCGGCGAGTAGGCCAGCAGCCCGCAATCGCCGCGGATCGCGACCTCCGCCAGGCCGACCTCGAAGCTCCGGTTCAAGAGGCTGTAGGGGTTCTGGACGCTCGCCATCCGGGGCAGCCCGTGGGCCTCCGAAAGGGCCAGCATCTCGGCGACTCCCCAGGCGGTCTCGTTGGAACAGCCGAAGGCGCGGACCTTGCCGGCTTTCTCGATCTCGGCCATGGCGTCGAGCATTTCCTCGAAGGGGGTCCAGTCGGTGCCCGTGTCGTCGCTGTAGCCAAGGGTGCCGAAATAGTTCGCGGCGCGCTCCGGCCAGTGGGTCTGGTAGAGGTCGATGTAGTCGGTCTGCAACCGCTTCAGGCTGCCATCGACGGCCTCGATGAAATGCTCCTTGTTGAACTTCAGCGCGCCGTCGCGGATGTAGCCGAACCGCGGGCTCGGGCCGGCGATCTTGGTGGCCAGGACGATCTTGTCGCGGTTCGCGCGCGCCTTCATCCAGGTGCCGATGATCTCTTCGGTGCGGCCGTAGGTCTCGGGCATCGACAGGAACGGATAGACCTCGGCGGCGTCGAGGAAATTGACGCCGTGGTCGACCGCCATGTCCATCTGCGCGTGGCCGTCGGCCTCGGTGTTCTGCCGGCCGAAGGTCATGGTTCCCAGACAGATGCGGCTGACCGATATGCCGGTCCGCCCGAGCGTATTCATTTTCATGGAATGTCCCTGCTTCGAAATTTTCGTTCTGGCGCTAGGTCTAGAATTGGCCGCTCAAAGGAAAAGCGCAAGCACCCCCGTGTAGCCGTAGAGCCGGTTGTTGGAAATCTCGCCCTGGCCGTAGAACCCGACCACCGGCACGTCGCCCAGGGTCTCGCGGACGATCTCCATCTCGCGTCCCTCCTCGCCGAACAGGCCCGGTCCGCGGGCGACGCAGGAGAAATAGACGCCGGCCTTGGCCGGGCCGGGCAGGCGGCCGACCAGGTTGGAGACCATGCGCTTGAGATCCTCCTCGGCACTGGCCGGATCGCGGCGCACGAACAACACCCGGTTGCCGGTCTCGACCTCGCCGCCGACCGCCAGCCAGCCGCGCTCCGGGTCGACGCCGACCAGGTTGCGGACCACGTAGTCGCCGGTGTCGGAGCCCTCGACCGGAAACGCCGCGTGGATGTATCCGACGATGCGGTTCAAATCGCGCGCCAGCAGCTCGCCGATATCGTCCTTGAACACGTTCAGGGCCGGTTCGCCGTCCAGCGTCATGATGACGTTGTCCATGCCGTCAGTGATCCGGTGCGCCGGACCGACGGGCGCGCAACCCTGGGTGAGGCCGGTGGCGACCTCGACCTCGGGCGAGAACAGAACGCCCGACAGGCCGCCGCCGACGACCTCGCCGGCCAACTGGTAGTGGGCGCCGCGCGACGAGGTCAGGCCGCCGACCAGGAATCCCGGCACCTCGAGAGTCGCGTTCTCCATCTCCATCGACAACTGCTCGACGAGGCCGGGCACGCGGGCGTTCATGGGGTCGCCGTGGACGATGCCGAAGGGCGGCGTCGCCCGCGCCATCCAGCCGCTGAGCTCGGCGTCGATCT
>JAPPPF010000293.1 GCA_028817665.1 Magnetovibrio sp.
CCAGGCGGCCCTCGATGAAGCTCTGCCGCTCGCGCGCGGCGTGGTATTCGGCGTTCTCGGAGAGATCGCCGTGCTCGCGCGCCGCCGCGATCGCCTTGATCACGGCCGGCCGTTCCTCGTTTCTCAGGCGCCGGAATTCCTCCTCGAGGGCATCCAGGCCGCCTTTCGTCATCGGAACCTTTTCCATCCTTCGTCCCCTAAGCAGGGTCAAAAAAACCCGCGCCGCGTACCTTAACGCGGATACACGCCAGTTCGCTCCTTGATTCTTGAGAACCCGTCTAGAACGAAGCTTCAAAATAAGCCTGGAGCGGCGCAACTTCAAGCGTCGCCGCACCCAGCGCTTCGATTCCGTCGACCGCGGCGGACGCGCCGGTCATGGTCGTGTAGTGGGGAATGTTGTTGGTCACCGCCGTGCGCCGGATGGAAAAGCTGTCGGCGATGGCCTGGGCGCCCTCGGTGGTGTTGATGATCAACTGGACCTGGCCGTTGACGATGGCGTCGACGCAGTGCGGCCGGCCCTCGAGCACCTTGTTGACGATCTCGACCTCGAGCCCCTCGGCGGCCAGGAAGCGCTGCGTGCCGCCGGTCGCGATCAGCCGGAATCCCAGGTCCTGGAGGCGCCGGGCGATCACCGCGGCGGCCCGCTTGTCGTGGTCCTTGACCGAGATGAAAGCGGTGCCCTCGGTCGGCAGGCGGTTGCCGGCGCCGAGCTGCGACTTGGCGAAGGCGCGCGGGAAGTCCTCGTCGAGCCCCATGACCTCGCCGGTCGATTTCATCTCCGGGCCGAGGATGGTGTCGACGCCGGGGAACCGCGAGAACGGGAACACCGCCTCCTTGACCGCCATGTGGCGGCGCCTGGCCTTGGTCTCCAGGTCGAAGTCGGCGAGCTTCTCGCCGGCCATCACCCGGGCCGCGATCTTCGCCACCGGCAGCCCCGTCGCCTTGGCGACGAAGGGCACGGTGCGGCTGGCCCTCGGGTTGACCTCGAGGATGTAGACGTCGTCGTCCTTGACCGCGAACTGGACGTTCATCAGGCCGACCACGCCCAGCGCCTTGGCCAGCGCCACGGCCTGGCTCTCGAGCTCGGCGACGGTCGCGTCGGAGAGCGAATAGGGCGGCAGGGAACAGGCGGAATCGCCGGAATGGATGCCGGCCTCCTCGATGTGCTGCATGACGCCGGCCACGTAGACCTCTTCGCCGTCGCAAATGGCGTCGACGTCAACCTCGATGGCGTCCTGCAGGTAGCTGTCGAGCAAGACCGGGCTGTCGCCGGAGACCTGCACGGCGTCGGTCATGTAGCGCTTCAGCGCGTTGGTGTCGTGGACGATCTCCATGGCCCGGCCGCCGAGCACGTAGCTCGGCCGGATCACCAGCGGATAGCCGATCTCGTCGGCCACGGCGACCGCCTCGTCCTCCGAGCGCGCCAGCCCGTTCGCCGGCTGCAAAAGGCCCAGCTCCTTCAGCAGCACCTGGAAGCGCTCGCGGTCCTCGGCCAGGTCGATGGCGTCGGGACTGGTGCCGAGGATGGGAATGCCGGCCGACTGCAGCCCGCTGGCCAGCTTCAAGGGCGTCTGACCGCCGAGCTGCACGATGCAGCCGAGCAACTCGCCGTTCTTTTGTTCCGCCTGCACCAGCTCGATCACGTCCTCGGCGGTCAGCGGCTCGAAGAACAGCCGGTCGGAGGTGTCGTAGTCGGTGCTCACGGTCTCCGGGTTGCAGTTGACCATGATCGCCTCGATGCCGGCGTCGCGGAGCGCGAAGGCGGCGTGGACGCAACAGTAGTCGAACTCGATGCCCTGGCCGATGCGGTTCGGGCCGCCGCCCAGGATCACCACCTTCTTGCGGTCCGTGGGCTCGGCCTCGTCCTCCGGCGGCCGGCTGCCGTCGCCCTCGTAGCACGAATACATGTAGCTGGTCTGGCTGGCGAACTCGCCGGCGCAGGTATCGACCCGCTTGAACACCGGGCGCACGCCGATGGCGCGCCGGGCGTGCGCGATCTGGGTGGCGCTGCCGCCCGTCAGTTCGGCGAGGCGCTCGTCCGAGAAGCCGAGCTTCTTCAGCCGCAGCATGCCGAGGCCGTCATCGGGCAGGCCGTCGGCGCGGATCTGTTCCTCGGTATCGACCAGGTGCCGGATCTGGTCGAGGAACCAGGTGTCGAAGCCGCAGGCCCGGCCGATCTCCTCGTCCGACATGCCGAGGCGCATGGCCTGGGCGATGTAGCGGATGCGCTCGGGCCGGCGCTCGGCGAGCACCGCGCGGACCGCGTCGCGGTCGAGCTCGCCGGAGACGATGGCGCCCTCGATCTCGACCTCGTTGAGGCCGGTGAGGCCGGTCTCCATGGAGCGGAGCCCCTTCTGCAGCGATTCGGCGAACGAGCGGCCGATGGCCATGGCCTCGCCGACGGACTTCATCGACGTGGTCAGCAGCGGGTCGGTATCGGGGAACTTCTCGAAGGTGAAGCGCGGGATCTTGGTGACCACGTAGTCGATGGTCGGCTCGAAACTGGCCGGCGTGACCCCGGTGATGTCGTTCATCAGCTCGTCCAGCGTGTAGCCGACGGCGAGCTTCGCCGCCACCTTGGCGATGGGGAAGCCGGTGGCCTTGGACGCCAGCGCCGAGGACCGCGACACGCGCGGGTTCATCTCGATGATCACCAGGCGGCCGGTCTTCGGGTCGACCGCGAACTGCACGTTCGAGCCGCCGGTGTCGACGCCGATCTCGCGCAGCACCGCGATCGAGGCGTTGCGCATGATCTGGTATTCCTTGTCGGTCAGCGTCAGGGCCGGTGCCACGGTGATGCTGTCGCCCGTGTGCACGCCCATGGGATCGACGTTCTCGATGGAGCAGATGATGATGCAATTGTCGGCGCAATCGCGGATCACCTCCATCTCGTA
Source organism: Magnetovibrio sp. (assembly GCA_028817665.1). Taxonomy (GTDB): domain Bacteria; phylum Pseudomonadota; class Alphaproteobacteria; order Rhodospirillales; family Casp-alpha2; genus UBA3470. The sequence goes on from JAPPPF010000293.1 coordinate 2,895, forward strand.
TTCCTTCCAACCCAAGACCGATTCCTCGACCAGCACCTCGTGGACCGGCGAGGCGGCGAGGCCGCCGGCGACGATCTGCTCGTACTCCGCCTTGTTGTAGGCGATGCCGCCACCGATGCCGCCAAGCGTGAACGACGGGCGGATGATCAGCGGCAGGCCGATCTTGTCCATGGCGTCGCGGGCCTCGTCCATGTCGTGGACGAGGTGGCTGCGCGGGCTCTCCAGGCCGATGGAATCCATGGCGTCGCGGAACTGCTGGCGGTCCTCGGCCTTGGCGATGACCTTGGCGTCGGCGCCGATCATCTCGACGCCGTGTTTTTCCAACACGCCCGATTCGGCCAGCGCGATGCCGGCGTTCAGGCCGGTCTGGCCGCCCATGGTCGGCAACAGCGCGTCCGGCTTCTCCTTCTCGATGATCCGCTCGATCATCTCCGGCGTGATCGGCTCCACGTAGGTGGCGTCGGCCATGGAGGGATCGGTCATGATCGTGGCCGGGTTGGAGTTCACCAGGATCACCCGGTAACCCTCCTCACGGAGCGCCTTGCAGGCCTGGGCGCCGGAGTAGTCGAACTCGCAGGCCTGGCCGATGACGATCGGCCCGGCGCCGATGATCAGGATGGAGTTGATGTCGGTGCGTTTGGGCATGCTTGTTCCGGTCCCCTACCCGGCCGCCACGGTGCGCTTGCGCTGCGGGCAGGGTTTCTGGGTCTTGTTGATGGGATCGAACTCGGAGCGCGCCAGCGTCGAGGGCGTGCGCCCGTAGACGTGAAGCGACAGCGACGGCACCTCGCCGTCGTTGCGCACGGAGTGGATGTCGTCGGGCAGGAAGGCGACGACGACGCCTTGCGTCACGTCCGTTTCCCTGGCGTTCTCGAGGTCGGCGAACCCGGGCTTCGAGCCGTCGTCGTTGCGGGACAACTCGAAGTTGATCTCGACCCCGTCGACGCCGAATGCCA
>JAPPPF010000042.1 GCA_028817665.1 Magnetovibrio sp.
GGGTGTAGGTCTCGGTGCCGCTGACGTTGGCGATCACGTCGCCTGAGCCGGAGACCAGGAAATCGGTGCCGTCGAGGTTCGACAGGCTGACGCCCGACAGCGTGATCTCCAGGTCGGCGGTGCCGTCGCCGTTGGTGTCGACCTGCAGGAGCTTGGTGGTGTCGTCGAAGCGCGCCTCGGTGTTGCCGCCGCCGGAAAAGGCGCTGGCGCCGATGAACGAGAATGTGCCGGTCTTCAGGCCATCCAGGATGATCTTGTCGGCGGATGTGGAGCCCGTGGCGGCGTCGAAGTCGGTGATGGTGTCGCCGCCGCCGGCCGCCGACTGCGAGGTGGCGGTGTAGGTGAAGGTGTCGTTGCCCGAACCGCCGGTCAGGGTATCGGCGCCGCCCCCGCCAACGATGGCGTCGGCGCCGGAACCGGCGGTGATCACGTCGGCGCCGCCGCCGCCGTCGATGGTGCCGGCGGTGCTGTCGGCGACGGTGATGGTGTCGGCGCCGGAGCCGCCGTTGATGGTCTCGATGCCCGACACGCTGGCCAGGGTGGCGCCGCTCGACGCCAGGGTGAGCACGTCGTTGCCGCCGCCGTCGGTGATCGTCTCGATGGTGCCGCTGACGGTCACCGACTGGTTGCCCGCGGCGAAGCCGACGACGTCCGTGCCGGAACCGCCGACCACCGTTTCCCAGCCATCGATGCCGGTGACCGTGCCGCCGTTGGAACCGAAGATCAAAACGTCATTGCCGCCACCGTCGGTGAGCGACGAGACCGAGCTGTTGACGGTCAATTGGTCATTGCCCGAGCCGCCGGTGATGGTGTCGATGGTGCCCGAGAAGCCGACCGTCTGGCCGCCCGACGCGAAGGTCAGGGACGTCGCCGATGACGCGCTGACGGTCTCCACGTCGGCCAGCGAGCCGATCGTCGAGCCCGAGGCCATGGAGACCGAATCCGAGCCGCTGGAGCCGTTCAGCACGTTCAGGGTCGAGCCGACGTTGAGCGAGATCGAGTTGCTGCTTCCGCCGAGGGTCAGCGAGGAGCCCGACGAGGCGTCGACGTTGACGCCGCTGATCCCGGACTGCAGGACCGTCGTCGAGGTCAGGATGTCGAGGACCTCGACGTTCTCCAGGCCGGCGATGGTGTTGAAGCTCGATTGCAGGTTGACCTGGTCGGAGCCGTCGCCGGTATCGAGGTCGAGGACGTTCGAAGAATCGGGGTTGGTGATCGTCCAACTGTCGTTCTCGGCGCCGCCGGTGAGTTCGTAGGTGCCGCCGCCGGACGTCAGCGAGATGTATTCCATGTTGACCAGGCCGAGGATGTGGTCGCCGGGCGCGCTGGAGAAATCGAGGGTGTCGTTGCCGGCGCCGCCGTCCAGCGTGTCGCCGGGCTCGGCGTTGCCGAGCGCGAACAGCGAATCGTTGCCCGAGGACGCGGTGACGATGTCGAACTGGTTGAAGAAGAAATCGACGTCGTCCGGGCTGGCCGATCCGTCGACCGAGGCGGTGACGGTCTGCGGGCCCGAATCCTCGTCCGGGTCGAGGAACGGGTCGTCCGGCTCGGGGTCGTCGAATTCCGGCTCGGTTTCCGGGGGCAGGGGCTCGAACCCCAAATCGAAATCGTCGAGCGCGCCGTCGTCCAGCGGGCCGCCGTCGAGGAAGCCGTCGCCGTCATCGCCGCCGCCGTCGAAACCGATGGGGCCGCCGTCGCCGCCGTCGTCGGCGGGGCCGCCGGTGCCGGCGTCGAGGGGGTCGCCGGCGTCGGTGCCGAGGCCGCCGAGGGATTCGCTGACCAGGCCGCCGAGCACCGATTCGATGGATTCCGCCGAGCCGAAGGCGTTGGGGTCGGAGGCCAGTGTCGCCTGCAGGGTGGTTTCGGCGGCCGCGTTGGACGCCGCGGCCAGGGCCGCGCCGAGATCGCCGCCGGACGCCAACGCCTGTTCGAAGGCCTCCGCGGCGGCGGCTTCGGCCTCGGTCTCGGCGCCTTCCCCCGGACCCGCCTCGATGGCGCCTTCGCCTTCCGCCGGGCCGGCCTCGCCGGCCAGCTCGCCGCCTTCCGGCCCGCCTTCGGCCTGCGTCTCGCCCTCGGCGCCTTCCTCGGCGCCGGCTTCGGCCTCGGCCGCCTGTTCGGTTCCGCCCGCCGTACCCTGGTCTCCGCCCTCGGAATTCTCGCCTTGGCCGCCTTCCTCGCCGGCGGCCGAGGAAATCGCCTGGCGGACCACGTTGATGGCATTGCCGAACACCTTGTTGACCACCGAGGCCGGCAGGATCACCGGGATCGTCGGCGACGAGAAGGGGCTGGTGACCTGTGAGGTGGCGTTCGGCTGGTTCAGGGTCTGGCTGCCGACCTGGGTCGAGATCGTGACCTCGCCTGACGGCGGGCCGCCGCCGGCCTGGGCGAGCAGCGTGTCCGGCCAGGCCTGGCCCTTGAGGCCGCCGGGGGCGGCCGGCGGCGCGTCCTGGTCCTCCAAGAGCGTGAAGGTGTCGCCCGACTTAGACCCGATCTTCGCTGCCAGCGAAGTGCCGCGGATGCCGATGGTCGCCGTCGGCGTGTTGATCAGCATGGCGTCGACGGCGGTCTTGGCGATCTGCCCGGAGACGAAGGTGAAGACGCCGGTGGCCACCGAGAGCGCCGCCGTGCCCTCCTGGGAGCCCGGGTCGTAGACCATCTCGTCGATGGTCATCTGGCCCTCGTCGGCGAGCGAGAAGGTCGAGTTGTCGGCGAAGACGATGCCGATGGAGGACTTCGCCGTGGTCTCGACGACGTCGCCCTGGAAGATCTCGAGCCCGGCGGCCGCCTTTACCTTGGTGCCGTCGGTGCGGGTCACGAAGGCGTTGCCGTTCGCGGTCTCGATCCTGCCGACGGCCTCGGCGGCGCCGGCCTGGGCCTGGGTCGCGCCGGCCGCCTGGGCGACCTCGACCAGCCCCTCGACGCTGCCCTCGTCGATGGCCTCGGCGACCTGACGCCAAAGTCCGCTTCCCATATCTCCGTCCAAGCTCGACACCCCGTGTATCGCGAGTGACTAAACCGTTGATACAAAAGGCATAAGTTGTGGTTAAAGACCTTTTAACGCATAACCGAATTCGCGGGTTGTGACGCGAATCACAGTATCTTTTCCGGCTGATGATTTCCTGACGGCCGGACGCGGACACGGAAAGGCGCCCCTTCCGGGTATCTGGAAGGGGCGCCTCCGCAGGAGAAAGCCGCGTTAGTCGACGGCTTTCGGGACGTCCAGTCCAAGCCCGAGGGCGATTCCCTCGCCGTATTCGGCCGCCGCGTCGAGGAAATGCGGCAGCATGCGTTCCTGTACCTCCCGCCGTGCGCCCTTCATGTGGCCGACGATGTTGGCGATCAGCCGGCCGCGCTCGGCCTCGTTCATCAGCCGGAACAGATCGCCGGCCTGGGTCGTGTCGTCGTTCCCGTCGCGATGGTCGTGGCGGTCGGCGGCGCCGGCGAGGGCCAGCGGCGGTTCCGCGTAGCGCGCGTCGTCGGCCGGTCCGCCGGCGGTATTGGGCTGGTAGTTGGGGCCGCTCCCGCCGTTGCCGTGGGTGCGCATGGCGCCGTCGCGGTGATAGGTGCGGGCCGCCGCCGCGCGCGGCGCGTTGACCGGAATCTGGCCGTGATTGACGCCGAGCCGGTAGCGGTGCGCGTCGGCGTAGGCGAACAGCCGGCCCTGCAGCATCTTGTCCGGCGAGAACCCGATCCCGGGGACCACGTTGGCCGGGGAGAAGGCCGCCTGTTCAACTTCTTCGAAATAATTAATCGGATTTCGATTAAGTGTCATTTCCCCAATCTCTACAAGAGGATAGTCGGCGTGATTCCAGACCTTGGTGAGGTCGAAGGGGTTCACCTTGTAGGCCGCCGCGTCGGCCTCGGGCATGATCTGCACGCAGACCCGCCAGGCCGGGAAGGCGCGGTCCTCGATGCTGACGTAGAGGTCGCGGGTCGCGTGGTCGGGGTCGATGCCGGCCAAACGCACGGCCTCATCGCCGCTCAGGTTCTGGATGCCCTGCTTGGTCTTGAAGTGGTACTTGACCCAGAAACGCTCGCCTGCGGCGTTGATCCAACTGAAGGTATGGCTGCCGTATCCGTTCATGTGGCGGTAGCTGCGCGGCGTGCCGCGGTCGGAGAACAGCGTCGTGATCTGGTGCAGCGCCTCCGGCGCCTGCGACCAGAAATCCCAGACCATGTCGGCGTCCTTGCAGTTGGTCGCCGGGTTGCGTTTCTGGGTGTGGACGAAATCGGGGAACTTCAAGGGATCGCGCAGGAAGAACACCGGCGTGTTGTTGCCGACGATGTCGTAGTTGCCTTCCTCGGTGTAGAACTTGACGGCGAAGCCGCGCGGGTCGCGTTCCGCGTCGGCCGAGCCCTTCTCGCCGCCGACCGTCGAGAACCGGACGAACACCTCCGTTTCCTCGCCCGGCCGGCGGAGAAAGTGGGCCTTCGTCCACTTGCTGACGTCGGCGGTGACCCGGAAGACCCCGTAGGCGCCGGCGCCCTTGGCGTGGACGACACGCTCGGGAATCCGTTCGCGGTTGAAGTGCGCGAGCTTCTCGATCAGGTGAAAGTCCTGCAGCAGGACCGGCCCGGCGGGGCCGGCGGTGAGCGTGTTCTGGTTGTCGGCGACGGGTGCGCCGGTTTGCGTCGTCATCACGGTGGGGGGCGTCATTCTAGTTTCCTCTCGGTCGGGCGTTCGGTCGTGACGGGAGACAAGCTAGCGCCGAATTAAAATTGTTTCCAACGATATAAAATCATATAAATAATCGATTTAATCTATTATTTATCGATCCTCGCACGAAGGGACTCCCGTCATGGTGCCGTCGATCCGCCAGCTCCGTTATCTCGTCGCCCTCGCCGAGGAGGAGCATTTCGGCCGGGCCGCCGACAAGTGCTTCGTCACCCAGTCGACGCTGAGCGCCAGCATCCAGGAACTGGAGGAGATCCTCGGCGCGGTGCTGTTCGAGCGGACCAAGCGCTCGGTGATGATCACCCAGCTCGGCCGCGACACCACGGCGCGCGCTCGCGCCGTGCTGCAGGGCGTTGACGACCTGGTCGAGCACGCCCGGGCCGAGCGCGACCCGCTCAGCGGCGGCCTCAGCCTCGGCGCCATCCCGACCATCGGGCCGTTCTTGCTGCCTCGGGTGCTGCCGGCGCTCCGGGCGTCCTATCCGTCGCTGACGCTCTATCTCCGCGAGGACCAGACGGCGCGGCTGCTCGAACAGGTCCGGGCCGGCGACCTGGATGCGGCGCTGATCGCGCTGCCCTGGGAGACCGACGGGCTGAGCGTCCAGGAGGTCATGCTCGACCGCCTGTGGCTGGCGGTGCCGGGGGCGCACGCGCTGGCCGGCCGCAAGCGGATCGGACGTCGCGACGTTGACCCGTCGGAGTTGATCCTGCTCGAGGGCGGGCATTGCCTGCGCGACCACGCGCTCGGCATCTGCCCGGTGCCGCAGGGCCGCCGCCGGCCCAATCCGAACCAGCGGTTCCAGGGCACCAGCCTGTTCACCCTCGCCGAAATGGTCGCCAACGGCCTCGGCGCGACGGTGCTGCCGGAGCTCGCCATCGGTTCCGAGGTGATGCCGAAGACCGGGGTCGCGTTCCTGCCGCTCCGCGAACGCCAGGCGAGCCGGCGGGTCGTCCTGGTGTGGCGCAAGACCTCGGCCCGCAAGGGCGAGTTCCGGCTGCTCGGGCACTTCCTCAGGAACGCCCTGGCTGAATCCGGCGCGGCCTAGCGGCGGCCGCCGGCGAGCTTGGTGGCGTCGGGGTGGGCGCGCAGCCGCAGCATGGCGAGGACGCCGAAGGCCGGGCCGATGGCCAGGATCGTGAAGGCGTAACGCCAGCCCAACAGGTCGACCACGTGCGGCATCAACTGCACGGTGACCAGCGTCAGCAGGAATCCGCAGCAGGTCTGCACCGTCAGCATGGTGCCGATGCGCTCCGGCGGCGCCAGTTCGGTGACGGAGGATGAGAACTGCGCCGAATCGGCGACCACCGTGACGCCCCAGATGAAGCAGAGACCGCCGAGCAACCACGGATTTCCCCCGAACAGCAGCCCGACGACCAGCGCGCATCCGCCGCTGATCGCCATGGCGCCGGCGGTCAGCGCCGTGCGGCCCCATTTGTCGGCGAAATATCCGCCGCCGACGCAGCCGAGCGCGCCGCCGACGCCCATCACCACGAAGGTCGCGATCCGGGCCGAGGTGGCGCCGTCCTCGGGGCCGAGGGAGAGCCGGAAGCTGGCGTCCAGGAAGACGCCGATCCAGGCCCACATGGCATAGAGCTCCCACATGTGGCCGAGGTAGCCCAGGTTGGCGAGGCGCAGCGCCGGCCGGGTGAAGGCCTGTAGCGCGGCGGCGGGCTCGAAGGGCGGCGACGGTTTGCGGTGCGGGCCGATGGCGGCGCCGTTGACGATCAGCGCGCCGAACACGGCGACGCCGGACCCGGCGCCGACGGCGAACCGCCAGTCGACGCCGCCGAAGGCATTGAACAGGTGCGGCGCCGCCGAGCCCAGTGTCACCGCGCCGACCAGGATGCCGATCAGCAGGCCGAGGTCGCCCTCGGCCCAGCTGGCCGCCATCTTCATGCCCACGGGATAGACCCCGGCCATGCACGCGCCGGTGAGGAACCGGCAGATCAGGACCGCGTCGGAGGTCGGCTCGAGGACCAAAAGCGCGCCGTTCGCCGCCGCCGCGATCAAGGTCGCGATCATGAAGAACCGGCGCGGATCGAGGCGGTCGGCGAGGCCGAGGAAGGCACTGATCAGGGTGCCGGCGACGAAGCCGATCTGCACCGCGCCGGTGAACGCGGCGATGCGGTCGGGGCTCAGGTCGTGGGCGGCGCTCAGCGACGGCACCACGGCGGTGGTCGAGAACCACAACGCCATGGCCGAGACGACGGCGACGACGAGGACGGCCAGCGAGGGGAATTTCATATTGGAGCGGCTTTCGGGTCGGAATCGCCGTCATCTTAGGGAGTTTCCACGGCCGGCGCGACACCGAGTTGACGCGAAACCCCGCCGGCTGCCGGGAAACTGCCGGAAAATCAAGCACCCGTCACCCTTGCCAGATGCCGGGCAAGTGTCTATAACCCGCCCCCGCTTGCCGGTTGGCGCGAGAAACCGGCCTCACGGCCCGCGAAGGGCTCCATGTTTCATTTCTGAGGGAAATATCCGATGGCTGTCGAACGCACGCTTTCGATCATCAAGCCGGACGCGACCCGCCGCAACCTCACCGGACGCATCAATGCCCGGTTCGAGGAGGCAGGGCTCCGGATCGTCGCCCAGAAACGCCTGCTGCTGACCAAGGCGCAGGCCGAGGGCTTCTACTACGTCCACAAGGAACGGGCCTTCTTCAACGATCTCGTCGAGTTCATGACCTCGGGCCCGATCGTCGTCCAGGTCCTGGAGGGCGAGGACGCCATCCAGAAGAACCGCGACCTGATGGGCGCCACCAACCCGGCGAACGCCGACGAGGGCACGATCCGCAAGGATTTCGCCGAGAACGTCGAGGCCAACTCGGTGCACGGCTCCGACAGCCCGGAGACCGCGGCCGAGGAGATCTGCTACTACTTCAGCAAGCTCGAACTGGTCGGCTGACCGGCGGGCGCCGGTACACGAACAAACGGCCGCCTCCGGGCGGCCGTTTTTCTATGCGCGCGGCGGGCCGCGCTCAGGGGACGGGGTTGATGGCGCCAACGTTGGGCGGCTGGGCGCCGTCGACGCTGACGCGCTCGTCGGCGATGGTGACCCGGCCCTCGGCGATCCAGCGCACGGCGGCCGGGTAGATGACGTGTTCCTGGGCGAGGATGCGGGCCGCCAGCGCGCCGGCGTCGTCGCCGGCGTGGATCGGCACCACCGCCTGGACGATGATCGGGCCGACATCCATCTCGTGGCGCACGTAGTGCACGGTGCAGCCGGAAAACCGGGCGCCGGCGGCGATCGCCCGGGCCTGCACGTCGAGCCCCTTGAAGGCCGGCAGCAGCGAGGGGTGGATGTTGATCATCCGGTCGTGCCAATGCGCGACGAACGCCTCCGACAACAGCCGCATGAAGCCGGCCAGGCAGACCAGTTCCGTGCCGGCGGCCTCCATGGCCTGGGTCATCTCCAGGTCGAACTCGGTCCGGTTCGGATATTTCCGGTGGTCGATGACCAGGGTCGGCAATCCGGCGCCGACGGCGCGGTCCAGGCCCTGGACACCGGCGACGTTGGAGATCACCAGGGCGATCTCGGCCGGGTAGGCGGGGTCGGCGCAGGCGTCGATCAGCGCCTGCAGGTTGGAGCCGCGCCCAGAAATCAGCACCGCCAGCTTCAGCTTCGCCATAGGGCCTCCGCGTTGTCGACGCGGACTGCCGGCGCGCCGTCGCCGGCCTCGACGCGGCCGATGTCGGCGACCGTCTCGCCGGCCTCGGAGAGGACGCCGGTAATGGCCTCGGCGCGCGCCGCGTCGACCACCAGCGCCATGCCGATCCCGCAGTTGAAGGTGCGCAGCATCTCGTCGGTGTCGATGTTGCCGGCCGTCTTCAGCCACCGGAACACCGGCGGGGCCCGCCAGGCGGCGGCGTCGACGACGGCGCGGCATCCCGTGGGCAGCACGCGGGGCAGGTTCTCCACGAGGCCGCCGCCGGTGACGTGGGCGAGGGCGTGGACGCCACCGTCGCGGATCGCCCGGAGGCAGGATTTGACGTACATGCGGGTCGGTTGCAACAGGGCCGCGCCGAGGCCGCGTTCCGCATCGAAGGGCGCGGCGTCGGCGTAATCGGCGCCGGCCGCCTCGACGACCCGGCGGACCAGCGAGAAACCGTTCGAATGCAGGCCGTCGGAGGCGAGGCCGAGGATGGCGTCGCCGGGCCGGACGGCGGCGCCGGTGATGATGGCGTCGCGCTCGACGGCACCGACGCAGAACCCGGCGAGGTCGTAGTCGCCGGGCGCGTACATGCCCGGCATTTCCGCCGTTTCGCCGCCGATCAGCGCGCAGCCGGCGCGCCGGCAGCCCTCGGCGATGCCGCCGACGATGGCCCGGCCGGCGCCGACGTCGAGGGCGCCGGTGGCGAAGTAATCCAGGAAGAACAGCGGTTCGGCGCCCTGCACGACGAGATCGTTGGCGCACATGGCGACGAGGTCGATGCCGATGGTGTCGTGGCGGCCGGCGGCGGTGGCGATCATCAGCTTGGTGCCGACACCGTCGGTGCCGGCGACCAGGACCGGATCCTCGAAGCCCGCCGCCTTCAGATCGAAGAGCGCGCCGAATCCACCGAGGTCGGAGGCGACGCCGGGCCGCGCCGTCGACTTCGCCAGCGGCCCGAGGGCCTCGACCAAATCGTTGCCGGCGTCGATGTCGACGCCCGCATCCTTGTAGCTCAAGCCCCCTTCGTCGGCCTTGTCGTCGCGGACGCTAATGGCTTTTCCCTCCGGCGGCCTGTGTTAGATTACCTCGCCTTTCGGCGCACCGAAGATAAACCAACGCGGACGCTTTGCAATGACGCTTGGACGAATTTCGCCGCTCCCCGTGATCGCCGTGCTGGCGCTCGTCGCGCTGGCCCTCGGGAGCGCTCGGGCGGCCGATGTCTTCGAGGTCCGCAACGTGCCCGTCGACGTCACCGCCGAGACTGCGGCGAAGGCCCGCGAGCAGGCGCACGCGCGCGGCGAGGCGGAGGCCTTCCGCCGGCTCTTGGAGCGGCTGACCTTGGAAGAGGACCGGGATCGGCTGCCCGAGTTGACGACCGAGGAAATCACCACCTACGTGTCCGACTTCGCGGTCTCCGACGAGAAGACGTCGTCGGTCCGCTACCTGGCCAAGCTGCACGTCCGCTTCAAGCCCGATCCGGTGCGCTCGTTCCTGCGCTCGCTGGGCGTGCGCTTCGCCGAAACGCCGAGCAAGCCGATCCTGGTCTTACCGGTCTACCAGTCGGCCGGCGGCTCGGTGCTGTGGGAGGATTCGAACCCCTGGCGCAACGCCTGGAACCTGCGCCGGGCCCGCGAGGGGCTGGTCCAACTGGCCCTGCCGCTCGGCGATCTCGGCGACATTTCCGCGGTCAACGTGCAGCAGGCGGTGCGCGGCGACATCGACCGCCTCAGCGGTCTGGCGCTGCGCTACAACGCCGGCGACACCATCGTCGCCTACGCCCGTCTCGGCCTCAATCCCGGCACCGTGTCGCGGCGGGTCGACGTTTCCGTGGTCCGGTTCAGCCCGCACCGCGAACCCGAGACCGACCTGCTGGCGCTGAGCCAGCAGGCCGACGAGAGCGAGGAGGCGCTCCTGGTCCGGGCCGCCGACGAGGTCGCGGTGCGGATCGAGGATTCGTGGAAGCGCGAGAACCTGCTCAGCCACGACGGCGAGGGGATCACCGCGGTCACCGTGCCGATCACCAGCCTCAAGGACTGGCTCGACGTCAAGGAGCGCCTTGGCGGCGTCGCCATCGTCCGGCGCCTCGAGGTGATCCTGCTGTCGCTTGACGAGGTCCGGGTCAATCTCCACTACGTCGGCGCGCCGGGGCAGTTGCAGACGGCCCTCGGCCAGGCCGACCTGGCTTTGGTCCGCGAGGACGAGGACTGGGTTCTGTACCCGGCCGGCGGCCAGCCGCCGGGCAAATCCTAGGGTCGCGCGCCGGGGCCGGTCGTCATGAACATCCCCAACGCCATCACGCTGTCCCGGATTTGCGCGGTCCCGGTGATCGTCTGGCTGATCCTCGATCGGCGCATGGACGTGGCGTTCTGGCTGGCCCTGGCGGCGGCCCTGAGCGACGCACTCGACGGCATCGTCGCCAAGCGGTTCAAGATGGAGACCGTACTCGGCGCCTTCCTCGACCCGATCGCCGACAAGGCGCTGTTGGTCTGCGCCTACGTGGCCCTTGGCCACGAGGGCTACCTGCCGTTCTGGCTGGTCATCCTGGTGGTGTTCCGCGACGCCTTGATCATCGGCGGCGCGATCCTCTTTCACACCCTGACCCAGTCGCTGGAGATGTCGCCGTTGATGATCTCGAAGATCAACACGGTGGCGCAACTGGTGCTGGCGGTGACGGTGGTCGGCTCCGAGGCTTTCGGTCTGCAGATCGACGCGGCGCGCCAGGGCCTGATCTATCTGGTCGGCGCGACGACGTTTGCCTCCGGCGCCGTCTATGTGGTCTCATGGACCCGGCTGGCCGGCGAAATCGAGGGCGCGGAAGGATCGGACGATGACGGCTGAACGCGGGGCACGGCGGCGATGACGCGGGAACGGCAAGCCGTTTTCTGGTTCGTCGGGTTCACCGTGGCGCTGGTGAGCCTGCACCTGCTGAGCTCCATCCTGCTGCCCTTCGTCGCCGGCATGGCGGTCGCGTACTTCCTCGACCCGGTCGCCGATTGGCTGGAGGAGCGGAAGTTTTCCCGGGCGCTGGCGACGACGGTCATCCTGCTCGCCTTCTTCGTCCTGGCGGGCGGGCTGCTGACGCTCCTGTTCCCGCTGCTGCAGCGCCAGGTCGTCGATCTGGTGAAGATGGTCCCCGGCATCATCGAGAGCATCCGCATGGAGGCGATCCCCTGGCTCGAGCGGCTGATCGCCGACCTACCGCCGGAAACCATGGAGGACATCCGCAACGCGGCCAAGGACTTCGCCGGCAAGGCGGTGAAGTGGATCACCAATGTCGCCGCCGGCGTGTGGAGCGGCGGCGTCGCCTTCTTCAACATGTTGTCCCTGCTGGTGATCACGCCGGTCGTCGCCTTCTACCTGCTGCGCGACTGGGATCTGATCACGGCGAAGATCGACAGCTGGCTGCCGCGCCAACCGGCGCCGACCATCCGCGCGCAGTTCCTCGAAATCGACAAGACCCTGGCCGCCTTCGTCCGCGGCCAGGCCATGGTCTGCCTGACCCTCAGCCTGATCTACGGCGTCGGCCTGACGGTGGTCGGCCTGAAGTCGGGATTGCTGGTCGGGCTCGGCGCCGGGGTGATCTCGTTCATACCCTATCTCGGCGCCGCCACCGGGATGACCGTCGGGCTCTGCATCGCGCTGTTCCAGTTCTCGGAATGGGTGCCGATCGCCATCGTCGTCGGCATCTTCCTGTTCGGCCAGACCCTGGAGAGCTACGTGCTGACGCCACGGTTGGTCGGCGACCGGGTCGGGTTGCATCCGGTCTGGATCATCTTCGTGCTCCTGGCCGGCGGCGCCCTGTTCGGCTTCACCGGCGTCCTGATGGCGGTGCCGGTGGCCGCGGTGATCGGGGTCCTGGTGCGCTTCGCCATCGAGCGCTACCTCGACAGCCCGCTCTATCACGGCGCTGCGGACGGCGGCGACGACGCCGGCGCCGACGCGTGAGCGGCGCGACGCAGCTCCCCCTGGAATTCGATCTCCGCCCCGCCTACGGCGGCGAGGATTTCCTGGTTTCCGACGAGAACCGCGAGGCGGTGCTGTGGATCGACCGCTGGCCGGACTGGCCGACGCCGGTGCTCTGCGTGCACGGGCCCGCCGGCTGCGGCAAGACGCACCTGGCCGAGGTGTTCCGGGCGAAAACCGGCGCCCGGGCGCTGAGCCACGCGGACCTCGCCGGCGACCCGCCGCGCGACCCGGCGGCCGCCGCCGGCGCCTGGATCGTCGAGGACGCCGACGCCTACCTGGCCGGCAGCGACCCGGAACCGCTCTTGCATCTCTACAACCAGGTCGCCGAGGGCGGCGGCCGGCTGTTGCTGACCGGCGCCCGGCCGCCCGCCGACTGGCCGGCGGACTTGGCCGACCTCCGATCGCGGCTGGGCGCGCTGACCGTCGCCGCCATCGGCGCGCCCGGCGACGCGCTGATCGCGGCGCTGCTGGTCAAGCTGTTCGGCGACCGCCAGCTCCGGGTCGGCGCAGACGTCGTCGACTACGCGGTGAGGCGCATGGAACGCTCCTTCGCGGCGGCCCGCGACCTGGTCGGGCGGCTCGACCAGGCGGCGCTGGCGGAACGCCGCGCCATCACCATCCCCCTGGTCCGCCGAGTGTTGGAGCGGACCGGCAACGACGAGGACCCGTGATGAACATCGATGACTACGCGGACTGGGCAGCCGGCATCGTCGCCCGCCACAAGGAAGACGGGGCGGAACGGCTCTCCTACCTGGGTCTCGGCCTGGCCGAGGAGGCGGGCGAGGCGGTCGGCCACCTGAAGAAGCGCCTGCGCGACGGCGCCCTCGACGCGGACGGCCTCGCCGACGAGCTCGGCGACGTCGCCTACTACTGGGCCAACCTCTGCCTCGCCATCGGCAAATCGCCCTCGGACGTGCTGGCGGCGAGCCGCGCGAAAATCGAGGCGAAGCTAAGCCGGGGCTGAGCGCGGGTCCGCCTTGACGGTTGGCGGACCGGCGGCGACAATCTTCCGTCGCGGCCCGGGGCCGCCAGGGAGATTCTTCAGAAAAGGTTTGAAATCATGGACTTAGGGATTGCTGGGAAGAAAGCCATCGTGTGCGCGGCGAGCAAGGGGCTGGGCCGGGGTTGCGCCGAATCGCTGGCCCGCGAGGGCGTCGACGTGACCATCTGCGCGCGCACCGCCGAGACCCTGGAGGCGACGGCCGACGAGATCCGCGCGCTCGGCGGCGGCGCCGTGACGACGGTGGCTTGCGACATCACCTCGGAGGAGGGCCGCGCCGCCATCCTCGAGGCCTGCCCGGCGCCGGACATCCTGGTCAACAACGCCGGCGGCCCGCCGCCAGGCGATTTCCGCGACTGGGACCGCGACACCTGGATCGCCGCCGTCGACGCCAACATGCTGACGCCGATCTTCCTGATCAAGGCGGTGGTCGACGGCATGATCGAGCGCAAGTTCGGGCGCATCGTCAACATCACGTCGAGCGCCGTGAAGGCGCCCATCGACATCCTCGGCCTTTCCAACGGGGCGCGCGCCGGGCTGACCGGCTTCGTCGCCGGGATCGCGCGCAAGACGGTGAGGCACAACGTCACCATCAACGCCATCCTCCCTGGCCCCTTCGACACCGACCGGTTCCGCTCGAACGTCAAGGTTCTGGCCGAGAAGGAGGGCATCTCCGAGGAAGAGATGTTCGCCAAACGCTCGGCCGGCAATCCCGCAGGGCGGGTCGGCACGGCCGAGGAGTTCGGCGAGCTCTGCGCCTACGTCTGCTCGGCCCAGGCCGGCTTCATGACCGGCCAGAACCTGCTCCTCGACGGCGGCGCGTTCCCGGGCACATTGTAGCGAGTCAAGAGCAGATCGCGTCATGACAGTGCCGGTCCATGCCGGTATGATCCGGGCCTTCATGTAGGGACCGCGACAACGGATAGGGATTGGCGCGTGACTCCGGCAGCCTCGGCGCTACCTCGCTTTCAGACCGACCCGGCGACGCCCGGCCGCGTCGCGGTGGTCGACATCGGTTCGAACACGGTCCGCCTCGTCGTCTACGACGCGCCGAACCGGCTGCCCATCCCGGTCTACAACGAAAAGGCCGAGTGCGGCTTGGTGCGCGGCCTCGCGGAGACCGGAAGGCTGAACCCCGGCGGCGTCACCGAGGCGTTACGGAGCCTCCGCCGTTTCCAATTGCTGAGCCAATCCATGGGCGTCGAACAGATCGCGGTGATCGCCACCGCGGCGGTCCGCGAGGCCGACGACGGCTCGGACTTCGTCGACGCCGTCGAGGCCGCCTTCGGCTTGGCGGTCCGGGTCCTTTCCGGCGACGAGGAGGCGCGCCTGGCGGCCCTCGGCCTGCTCAGCGGGCGTCCGCACATCGACGGCCTGTTGGCCGATATCGGCGGCGGCAGCGTCGACCTGGTGGAGTTGAGGAAGGGCAAGTTCGGGCGCAGCGAGACCTTGCCGCTCGGGCATCTGAGGTTGCGCGAACTGGTCGGCGAGGACGCGCCGACGGCGGCTCGGATCGTCGGCGAGCATCTGGCGGAGATCGATTGGCTGGCCTCGATCAAGGGCCGCAACCTGTTCCTGGCCGGCGGCGCCTGCCGGGCGCTCGCCCGGGTCTTCATCGGCCAGCTCGACCATCCCATCCACGTCATCGACGGGTTCAAGATCCGCCGCGGCGACGCGCGGCGCCTGTGCGGTGTGCTGTCGGGGCTGAGCCCGAAAAGCATACAGCGGATACCGGGCATCTCGAAGGGCCGGACCGCGTCGCTGCCGTTCGCGGCCGGCGTCGTCGGCGGCCTGCTGAACGCGTGTCGGGCGAAGAAGGCGGTGTTCACCGGCTTCGGCATGCGCGAGGGGCAGTTGCTGGAGATGCTGCCGGAGGCGGTCAGAACCCAGGACCCGCTGCTCGCCGGATGCGCGGCCATGGCCGAGCGGACCGGGCGGTTCGCGATCACCGGCGAGGAGATCTTCGCGTGGATGGCGCCGCTGTTCCCGAAGAAACGCGATTCCGATAGCCGGCTCCGCATGGCCGCCTGCATGCTCAGCGACATCGGCTGGAGCGAGCATCCCGACTACCGCGCCGAGCACGCCTTCCTCAGGGTTCTGAGGCTGCCCTTCGCGGGGCTGTCGCACCACGAACGCGCGATCCTGGCCTTCACCATCTACGTCCGCTACAAGGGCGACCCGCTGAATGCCGTGGTCGCGCCGATCCGCTCCATGCTCAAGGGCGATGACCTCAAGGACGCGGAAACCGTCGGCTCGGCGTTGCGCCTGGCGCACACCCTGTCGGGCTCGGCCCCCGGCCTGTTGGCGTCGACCACCCTCAAGGTCTCGAGCCGCAAGGTGGCGCTGTCGCTGGACGGGGACACGGCCGGCGGCCGCGACATCTTCATCAGCGAGGCGGTCGAGCGGCGGCTCTCGAAATTGGCCGACGCCATGGGCTTGGACAGCCGGCTCGGCTGACGGCAGCCGTCTATTCGGCGGCGCGCCGGCCCTCCGCCTCGGTGACGATCAGCCGGGTGCCGTCGACCGAGAGCGCCAGCTCGCCGGCCCTCAGGCGCAGCGCGTCGCCGCCAAAGATCTCGCGCCGCCAGCCCTTCAGCGCGGCGACGTCGGCGTCCTCGCCGAGCCCGGCGATGAGATCGACGTCGGCGCTGTTGGCGATCAGCCGGCCGGCGACGTGCGTGTCCTCGGCGACCTTCTTTAGCAAGACCTTGATCAAATCGGCGATCGGGCCGATGCCCCGCGGCAGGTCGGGCCGGGCCGGCGGTTCGGGCCACTCGGATTTCGGCAGGCCCTGGGCCTTGTCGACGGCCTTCAGGATGGCCGCGCCCATGGGCCCCTTGGCCGCCTTGGCGCCGAGACCGCGGGTGCGGCTCAGGCTGTCGGCGTTCTTCGGCGTGTGGTGCGCGATCTCGACCAGGGTTTCGTCGCGCAGCACCCGGTTTCGCGGCAGGTCGCGCCGTTGCGCCTCGCGCTCGCGCCAGGCGGCGAGTTCGCGGAGCACGGCAAGGAACCTGCCGTTGCCGCGCCGGCCCTTGATCCGCTTGTAGACTTCCTCCGGGTCGGGCCGGTAGGTGGTCGGCTCGGCGAGGACGGTCATTTCCTCCTCGATCCAGGCGGTCCGGTTCTCGCGCTCGAGGCGCGCCAGCAGTTTCTCGTAGGCGACGCGGAGATGCGTCACGTCGGCCAACGCGTAGTTGATCTGGCGCTCGCTCAACGGGCGGATCGACCAGTCCGTGAACCGCGACCCCTTGTCCAGTTGCGCCTTGGCCAGCTTCGAGACCAACTGTTCGTAGCCGACCGATTCACCGAACCCACAGACCATGGCGGCGACCTGGGTGTCGAACAGCGGCGCCGGCAGGCGGTCGGTCAGGTGCAGGAATATCTCCAAGTCCTGGCGCGCCGCGTGGAAGACCTTGACGACGCCCGGGTCGTCGAACAGCGCGTACAAGGGCGCCAGATCAATGCCTTCGGCCAGCGGGTCGATGGCGGCGGCGCCGTCGCGGCCGCCGACCTGGACAAGGCAAAGCTGTGGCCAATAGGTCTTCTCACGCATGAATTCCGTGTCGACGGTGATGTAATCTTCGTCGTGGAGGGGAGCGCAGAATTGTCGGAGGGCATCCGTGTCGGTGATCAAATTCATGGAAACAACATATAGCGGGAAACCCGCGCGCTGTCGTCACTGGAAGTCGAATTTCGCCGAGAAAACCGAATCGGCGGGGCAAATATGGCCAAAAAGACTAACCATGATTGTATAGCACGCCGTCTTCGCACCCTTTGAAAGCGGGTTATCCACAGGCTTTTTCGGCATTCGCCGAGAATCCAGTTGACGGCCATGGGTGCAATTTTAAAGAGTCGTAGCATCTGCTTTCGAGGGAACAGCAGCTGTCATCCAGCCGAACGTTAGGGGGTTGGGACATTGAAACCGGAGGCCGGGTTCGCGCGGTCGTCGGAATCGGACGGACGGCAGTGCTTTAAGAACAAACAAGGCGAGAGGAGCACGTCCGTGACTACATATTTGATAGCGGCACTTTGCGTCGGTTGTGGCGTCGGACTTCTGGGACTGGTCTACTTGAACAAGGGCTGAAGGCCCAGAACCACCGCGCCGCCAGACGGCCGGAAACAGGGAGCCGAGAGGCTCCCGTTTTCGTTTTCGCGGCGCATCGAGATGAAAGGACGCCGCCGGCATGGGCGAAATTCGAACCGAGACACGCGAAGTGGAGGGCGCGCCGGTGGCGCGCGTGGTCATCGACAGGGCGGCGAAGCTGAACGCCCTGGACACGCCGTTGACGCGGACCCTGACCGAAACTATCCAGGGGCTCGGCGCCGAGGCCGGGCTGCGGGCCGTGGTGATCGAGGGCGCCGGCGACAAGGCCTGGGTCGGCGGCGGCGACATCGGCGAAATGGCGGCTCTGGACACGGCCTCGGCGCGCGCCTTCATCGGCGGCCTGCACGACGCCATGGTGGCGGTCCGCGACCTCCCGGTACCGGTGATCGCGGCGGTCGGCGGCTACACGCTGGGCGCCGGCATGGAGCTGGCGGCGGCCTGCGACATGCGGATCGCCTCGACCGCGGCTCATTTCGGCATGCCCGAGGTCCAGGTCGGCCTGCCGTCGGTGATCGAGGCCTCCTTGCTGCCCGGCCTCATGGGCCGCGGCCGCGCCGCCCGGCTGATGCTGACCGGCGAGGTCATCGACGCCCAGCGCGCCTACGAATGGGGCTTCGTCGAGGAGGTCGTCGCGCCGGATAAGCTGGCCGACGCGGTCGACGCCGTGCTCGGCGATCTCTGCCGGGCCGGACCGTTGGCGGTGCGGAGCCAGAAGCGCCTGATGCGGCAATGGGAGGCGATGACCCCAGACGCCGCCGCCGAGGCCAGTATCGCGACCTTCGTCGGCACCTTCGAGGCCGACGAGGCGAGCCAGCGCCTCGGAACCTTCGCCAACCGCCGGAAAGGCTAGTCCAGCGGGCGCTTCACTCCTCCGCAGGAACCAGCGGAAAGTGATAGCCCAGCTGTGCCCAGAGCGGAACCTGGACGCGGTTGTGGCCGGCCATCGACGGTTTGAATCGGGTAAACGGGTCGAACCACAGCGTGCTGCGCCCAATGAACAGCCGCTCCGTGCCGAGGTGGGCGATCTCGTTCTCCCACGGGTTCATGCTCGGCAGGATGTTGAGGACCAGCAGGTCGCGGTATTCGGTGTCGTGGATGATGCCGCGGTGCAGGATGCGCGACGGCGTGAAGATCGTGGCGTCGCCGGCCGCCAGGGTCGGACGCGTCGGCACGATCGGATCCGCGTCGTCGGGGAACAGGGAATTGATATCGGCGACCCGCCGCGAGCGCGGCGGAAAGGCGTAGCCCTGTTCGACGCAACGCCGGGTATCCGCGACGTTGGCGAAAAAGGTGGTCCGAATCAAAGGCCCCGAAACGGTCAGGTAGATGAGGATGTGAATCTTCGCCATGGGGTCGAAGTCGCGGTGCCATTCGTAGGATTTCCCCGATATCTCGGCGGGCCGCGAGCGCATCATCTCGATGTGATCGATGCGGAAGAAACACCCCAGGTAGGCCTCGATCAGTTCCTCGATCTCCACCGTGATGCTGGAGC
>JAPPPF010000202.1 GCA_028817665.1 Magnetovibrio sp.
GGACGGACCATGGCCAGCGCCAGGGATTTGCCCAACCGGAACCCGAAGTTGCCGCCGGTCGCCCGGCCGACGTTCTCGCCGTCCTTGAAGATGGCGTTGTTGCCGAGCGCGTCGGCGTCGGTGACGTCGTGGACCTCGAGGGTGACGAACTTGTTGGCGAAGCCCTTCTGCTGCCAGGCCACGAGGGCGTCGCGGCCGATGAAGTCGCCCTTGTTCGGGTGCACGAACCGCTCGAGGCCGGATTCCAGCGCCGCGTACTCGATCGAGAGCTCGGTGCCGACGAGGCGGTAGGACTTCTCGATCCGGAGCGAGTCCATGGCGCGGATGCCGAACGGCTTCAGGCCCAGGTCCTCGCCGGCTTCCATCAGCTTGTCGAAGATGTGGTTCTGGTACTCGATGGGGTGGTGCAGTTCCCAGCCGAGCTCGCCGACGAAGTTGATGCGCTGCGCCAGGCTCGGCGCCAGGCCGACGTCGATCTGCTGGCCCGACAGCCACGGGAAGGCCTCGTTCGAGAAGTCGCTCGCCGAGACCCGTTGCATCAGCTCGCGCGCCTTCGGTCCGGCCAGGACCAGGACGCCCAACTGATTGGTCAACTGCTCGAAGCGGACGGAACCGTCATCGGGCAAACGCTTGTTCAGGTAGTCGTGGTCGAAGCGCTGCAGGGCGCCGGCGGAGACAAGGTAGAAGCTGTCATCGGACTCGCGCATGATGGTGAACTCGGAGCGCACGCCGCCGTGGATGTTGAGCGCGTGGCAGAGCCCGACGCGGCCCGGCTTCTTCGGGATCCGGTTGGCGACCAGGTTGTCGAGCCAGGCCTCGGCGCCGGGGCCGGAGATCCGGCACTTGGCGAAGGCCGACATGTCGAGGAGGCCGACGTTCTCGGCGACGTTCCGGCATTCGGCGCCCATCGGCTCGAACCACTTGGAGCGGCGGAACGACCAGTCGTCGACCTGTTCCATGCCTTCCGGCGCGAACCAGTTCGGCCGCTCCCAGCCGAACTTCTGGCCGAACACGGCGCCCAGGGCCTTCATCCTGTCGTAGCACGGCGCCGTGCGCAGCGGCCGGCCGTCCTCGCGTTCCTCGTCCGGGTAGTGGATGGTGAAGACGTTGCGGTAGGCTTCCTCGTTCTTGACCCGGAGATAGCTCTTGGTCGCGTAGTCGCCGAAGCGGCGGGGGTCGACGCCGAGCATGTCGACGCTGGGCGCACCCTCGACAATCCATTCGGCCAATTGCCAGCCGGCGCCGCCAGCCGCCGTGATGCCGAAGCTGTGGCCTTCGTTCAGCCAATAGTTCTTCAGGTCCCAGGCCGGGCCGACGATGGGGCTGCCGTCGGGGGTATAGCAGATGGCGCCGTTGTAGACTTCCTTGACGCCGACCTCGCCGAAGGCCGGCACCCGGTTGATGGCGGCCTCGATATGGGGCTCCAGGCGGTCCAGGTCCTCTTGAAACAACTCGTACTCGGAATCGTCGCTCGGACCGTCCAGATAACAGCACGGCGCGCCTTGCTCGTAGGGGCCGAGGATCAGGCCGCCCGCTTCCTCGCGCAAGTACCACGAACCGTCGGATTCACGCAGCACGCCCATTTCCGGCAGGCCCTGCTCGTGGCGCGCCAGAATTTCCGGATGCGGTTCGGTGACGATGAATTGGTGCTCGACGGGAATGACCGGAATGTCGAGGCCGACCATGGCGCCGGTACGCCGGGCGAAGTTGCCGCTGGCGGAGACCACGTGCTCGCAGGTGATGTCGCCCTTGTCTGTCTTCACGACCCATTCGCCGTTCGGCTTCTGCTCGATGCCGGTGACGGCGGTGTTGCGGTAGATCTCGGCGCCGTTGTTGCGCGCGCCGCGGGCCATCGCCTGGGTCACGTCGGCGGGCTGGATGTAGCCGTCGCGCGGATGCACGATGCCGCCGACGAGGCCGTCGGTGTTGCAGAGCGGCCACAGTTCCTTGATTTGGTCGGGGGTCAGGAAGTTGACCTCGACGCCGAGCGTCGCGGCGACGCCGGCGTACTGGTGATACTCGTCCATGCGGTCGGAATTCATGGCGAGCCGGATGTTGCCGACTTGGCGCAGCCCGGCGTCGAGGCCGGTTTCCGCCTCGAGGGTCTCGTAGAGCTCGACGGAGTAGCGGTGCAACTGGCCGACGCTGTAGCTCATGTTGAACAGCGGCAGCAAACCGGCGGCGTGCCAGGTGGATCCGGAAGTGAGCTCCTTGCGCTCCACCAGGACGACGTCGGACCAACCTTTCTTGGCCAGATGATATAGGGTCGAAACGCCGACGACGCCGCCGCCGATGACCACCACGCGTGCTTGGCTCTTCATGACTTCCGTCTCCCTGATGTATCCGGAGATTCCACCCCGGTTGGTAGGCATATGACAAGCCCGGCGCTGCGCCGCCGACGACCCATAATATTCAAAATTCGTCGCCGACCAATCGGCCCGCCGGCGATAGGACGGCGGACAGGGAAAAGTTTGTGACGGAAGCGGTGTAATATTTTCGGGGAAGTGTGATAAATGCGTGGTTCCGACGCCGTTTCGGCGCGCGAACTGTGAACGAGGAATGATATATGGCCAGACAAGCCCGCCGCGGCGGCCGGGCCGCCCGCCGGGCGGAACGCGCGCAAGCCGAGATCGAAGCCCAAGCCGCCGCGCCCGCCTATGTGACACGCAAGATTCCGTTGACCGAGCTGTGCGGCGAGGAGGGGCTCGATATCATCGAGGCCAACGCCGAGACGATCCTCGAGGAGATCGGTCTCGAGTTTCAGGGCGAAGAGGACGTGCTGGCGCTCTGGAAGGGCGCCGGCGCCGATGTCGACGGCAGCCGGGTCCGGTTCCCGAAAGGGCTGGTGCGGTCGCTGATGGCGACGGCGCCGGCCAGCTATACCCAGCACGCGCGCAACCCGGAACGCTCGGTGGTGATCGGCGGCGACAACATCGTCTTCGCGCCGGTCTACGGCCCGCCGTTCGTCACCGACCTCGACGAGGGCCGGCGCTACGGCACCATGGCGGACTTCGAGAAGTTCGTGAAGCTGGCCTACATGGCGCCCGGCATTCACCATTCCGGCGGCACCGTCTGCGAGCCCGTCGACGTCCCCGTGAACAAGCGCCACCTGGACATGATCTACGCCCACATGCGCTACTCGGATAAGCCGTTCATGGGGTCCGTGACCGCGCCGGAACGCGCCGCCGATACGGTCGCCATGGCGGGCATCCTGTTCGGCGACGATTTCGTCGACGCCAACACGGTCTGCACCAGCCTGATCAACGTCAACTCGCCGATGACCTATGACGGCGTGATGCTCGGCGCGCTCAAGACCTACGCCGCCGCCAACCAGGCGGTGATCGTGACGCCGTTCATCATGTCCGGTGCCATGGGTCCCGCGAGCGTCGCCGGGACGCTGGCCCAGGCGCTGGCCGAGGCGACCGCCGGGATCGCGCTGACGCAAGTGATCCGCCCCGGCGCGCCGGTGATCTTCGGCCTGTTCTCGTCGTCGCTCTCCATGCAGTCCGGCGCGCCGACATTCGGCACCCCGGAGCCGACGCTGGTATTGTCGGCGGCGGCGCAGTTGGCGCGGCGCATGAAGCTGCCGTTCCGTTCCGGCGGCAATCTCTGCGCCTCGAAACTCCCCGACTCGCAAGCCGCCTACGAGAGCGTCAATTCGGCCGTGCCGGGCCTGCTCTGCGGCGTCAACTTCATGCTGCACGGCGCCGGCTGGCTGGAGGGCGGCCTGGCGTCGAGCTACGAGAAGTTCATCATGGACTGCGACCAGCTGGGCATGCTCGCGACCCTGGCCCGGGGTTACGATTTCTCCGAGAACGGCCAGGCCATGGACGCGGTCCGGGAAGTCGGTCCGGGCGGCCACTATCTCGGCTGCGCCCACACCCAGGCCAATTTCGAGACCGCCTTCTACCGCTCCAACGTCTCCGACAACAATTCCTTCGAGCAATGGGAGGCCGACGGCGGGCTCGACCAGGCGCAGCGCGCCAACGCCGTCTGGAAGCAATGGCTGGACGACTACGAGGCGCCGCCGCTCGACGCGGCGAAGGACGAGGCGCTTCATGCGTTCATCGCCGAGCG
Source organism: Magnetovibrio sp. (assembly GCA_028817665.1). Lineage (GTDB taxonomy): Bacteria > Pseudomonadota > Alphaproteobacteria > Rhodospirillales > Casp-alpha2 > UBA3470. The sequence goes on from JAPPPF010000202.1 coordinate 4,078, forward strand.
CAAAGGATCGATGGAGGATTCCTGGACTTAGAACGCCGGGGGCGGCGTCAGGAGAACGCCGCCGTCACCTTGCCGAGGCCGCTGATCTCCGCCGTCACCTCGCTGGGGCCGGCGATCCACTCGCATTGGACGATGGTGCCGAGCAGCACGATCTCGCCGGCCTTGAGCGACTGGCCGCTCTGCGTGGCGTGGCTGGCGAGCCAGGCCAGCGCCTCCAGGGGATGGCCCATGATGTCGGCGCCGGCGCCGGTGCCGCGGGCCTCGCCGTTCACCGTCAAGCCGCCGGAAACGGCCGGGAGATCGATATCGCGCCAGTCCGGAATCGGCTCGCCGAGCACGCAGCCGGCGCCGAAGAAATCGTCGGCGATCAGCGTCGCGGCGCCGAGGCCGGTGTAATCGGCGTAGCGGTTATCGACGATCTCCATGGCGATCATCACCGCGCCGACATGTTCGGCGACGCTGTCGATGGTGTGCGCGTGATTGGCCGGCATGTCGTCGGCCAGTTGCACCGCGACCTCGCACTCGACGCCGGGTTTGTGATAGTTGCCGAGCGAGAGCTCCGCGTGTCCGTCGAAGATGCCGGTATCAAGGATGCCGCCGGCGCAGGGATGATCGATCCCGAGGTAATCCTGCATGACCTCGCTGGTGCAGCCGATCTTGTAGCCCTTGCGGTGGCCCATGGCGCTGTTCGCGATGATGTCGTGGAGCGTGCGCTGGATGACGTAGCCATCGGCGACGGTGGCCGGATAGCAGGCCTCCGGCAAGGGGCCCAGCACGACCTGCGAGAGGCGCGCCTCGGCGATCATCTGCGCGGCCGCCCGCGCGGCTTCCGGCGTCATTCCGTGTCTCCCTTGGATTGCGGCCTTTCCAGCATCATACACGAAGCCTACCAGTTGGGCGGGCGTTTTTCGTTGAATGCGTTGAGGCCCTCCTGGGCATCGTCGGTGGCGATGATGTTGCAGATGGTCTCGACGGTGTTCTCGATGGCGCGCCGGTACTCGAAATCGTTGGCGCGCATGTAGGCGTCGCGCCCGAGCCGCGTCACCACGGGCGACATGGACGCGAACTTGGCGCCGAATTCCCGCGCTTTATCAACCACTTGATCGCGCGGCACCGCAACGTTGACGAGGCCGCGCCGTTCCGCTTCCGGGGCCGTCATTGTGTCGCCCGTGAACAGCATCTCGAAGGCCTTGTGGCGCCCGATCTGGCGCGGCAGGTGGACGAAGTGCATGGCCGGGATGACGCCGACGACGACCTCGGGATAGGAGAAGTCGACGTCGTCGGCGGCGATGATCATGTCGCACGACACCGCCAGGGTCATGCCGGCGGCGCGGGCCGGCCCGGCGACGGCGGCGATGGTCGGCTTGCCCATGCGGTACTGGGCGTCGTGCATGCCCATGTAGAGCTTGTCGAGGAAGGCCCGGAGGTCGAGCCCCGAGCCGCCCCGGATCATCTTCAGGTCCATGCCGGCGCTGAATGCCTTGGCGCAGTCGCTCTTCACGATCACCGCGCGGGCGTCTTCGTCGGCCCGGGCGCGCGCGTAGGCGGCCAGGAGCTCGTCGATCAATTGGTGGTTGATCGCGTTGACCGGTTCGCGGGCCAGTGTGATCTCACAGACCCGGTCGCGGACTTCGTAACGGACAAACTCGGCGTCAGACATGGCGGCACTCCCATCCAAAATCGCTCGGGCGATCCTAGCCACGCCGCCCTTGGTCAACAAGCCGCCGCCTGCTTAAATGAAACGCCAACTCGCGGAGGATGAGATGACCAAGTTGCGCACCGGCGAGCCGTGGATGCCGGCGGCCGAGTACAGCCGGACCCTGAAGGGGCTTCGCATCAACCTTTTGGTCGAGGGCGTCGAGCGCGCCGTCGACTACCAGACCCGCGTGCTCGGCGCCGAGGTCGTCTACGCGGATCCCGATTTCGCGGTGCTCAAGGGCTACGGCGCGGAATGGATCCTGCACGCCGATCACGCCTATTCGGATCACGAACTCCAGGGCAGCCTGCAGCCCGGCCTGGCCCGCGGCATCGGCGTCGAGCTCCGCCTGCACGGCTGCGACCCGGACGCGGCGGAGGCACGCGCCCGCGAACGCGGGGAAACGGTGCTGGCCGGCGCCATGGACAAGGCGCACGGGCTCCGCGAGGCCTATCTCATCGACCCGGACGGCTATCTCTGGGTGCCCGACGTGCCGTTGGCGGACGAATGAGCGGCGCCGATGTCGCCGAATTTCACAGCTGCCGCCAGCCCCTGGCGGTGGCGCTGTTCTTTTTCCTTCTGCTGATCATCTCCGAGGCCTTCGCGCTGTCGCAGGCGGCATTGTTCTCCGACCGGTTCTTCGCCGCCGCCGTGGCCCTGGCGTTTTGTGGCTTGATCGTCCTGGTTCTGGCGCGGCGCATGCGGGACCCGACCCCGCAAGTCGCCTTCGCGGGCCACGGCGTGTTCGCGAAGTCCGTTGGCGGCGAATGGATCGCCTGGGACCAGGTCACGGGCATCGGTTTCATGGAAAAGAAACGCCCGCCCTTGGCGCCGAAGCGGCCGCGGCTGGTGATCATGGTCGGTACGACGGGCATCCAGGAAGAAGTCAGGTACCGCGAGGGCGGCATGTCCGAGATCGCCGCCGCCGTGGATCGCTTCATGCCGAAGGACACGGACGGCGAACGCGCCGACGCTTGGCGCGAGAACAAGCGGCAATGGGAACTTGCCTGAGTTCTATCCCGGATTGGCGTCGAATTTCGTGGTGTTTTCGAGGGCCGGCACCCAGGGCAGGGCCGATTGGCGCCAATACTCCATCTGCGGAACGAGCTGGTCGCGCTGTGACAGGGTGCCGACACGTAGATTGTAGAGGTCCCGCTCGCCATCGGCGTTGGTCGCGTAAAGCCCGGAACCGCAGTTCGGACAAAAGGCTTGGACCCGGCGGTTGCCGCTGTCGCCGACCTTGATGTATTCCCGCGGCGCGCCTTTCAGAATTTTGAAGGTCTCGCCGGGAACGGCGGCAACGGTGCGGAAGGCGGACGCCGAAATGGTCTGGCAATCGGCGCAATGACAGATGCCGACCCTGTCCGGATCCAATTCAGCCTCGAAGGCGATTTCGCCGCAATGACATGTGCCGTCGACTTTCATTCTTCCCTCCATTCCCGTTTGCGTGTGGCTCACAGCGGCGGCGCTGATCACCTGAGCCGGAACCCCGCCCCGATCTCATCGCCGTCCTCCAGCGTGAAGGTGCTCGTGCCCGTGTAATGGGCCTGGCCGGCGACTTCCACCGTTACCGCCTTGAAGTCTCCAACCTCTGTCTCACGGACCGCCTTGCCGGTGAATTGGGCGCCGGTGACGCTCTCGAAAGTGCGTTCTTGGCCCAGTTCGATAAGGCCGCGCCTGTGCTGGAGTGCGATGCGCGCGGTGACGCCGGAGCCGGTCGGGCTGCGGTCGACCTGGGCGTCGGCGAAGACGCAGATGTTGGCGGTCGGCCGGTCCGTGAACATGTCCTGTCCGTCCGTGAGGATGGTGCCGTAGAGGAACGCCAGGTCGTCGTCGTCGGGGTGGTTGAGGGCGACCTGCTGTTTGACCGCGTCGGAGACGCGGGTCGCCGCGTCGACCAGGTCGCGGGTCCTCGACGTCCGCACGTCGAGGCCGAACTGGTCGGCGGGGACGACGGCGTAGAAGGCGCCGCCATAGCCGATGTCGACGTCGACGGGGCCGTAATCGACGGTGACGACCATCAGTTCGCGGGCGAACCCGAAGGCCGGCACGCTCTCGAAGCGGACCCGGCCGGCCTTGCCGCCCGCGACCTCCACGTGCGCGGTGACCGGTCCGCAGGGACACTGGATGACGACGCTGGTCTCCGGCTCCACGGATTCGACCAGGCCCCGGTCGACGGCGTAGCGGCCGAGCGCGATGACCGCGTGCCCGCACATGGTCGAATAGCCCTCGTTGTGCATGAACAGTACCGCCATGTCGGCCCCGGGAAGGTCCGGCGCGACCGGGATCACGCCGTACATGTCGGCGTGGCCGCGCGGCTCCAGCATCAACAGGCGGCGCAGGTGGTCGAGATTGTCGCGGACGTGGCGCCGCTTCTCCAGGATCGTTTCGCCCGGAATCTCGGGATAGCCCTCGGTGACGATGCGGACGGGCTCGCCGCCGGTGTGCATGTCGACGGTGCGGAGCGCCGCCGTCATCCCTTGGCGGCGACGACCTGGACGCCGTACTCGCGCCCCGCGTCCTCGAGCCAGGTCCAGGCGTATTCGGCGAAGCTCCGGAGCACGAAGACATCGTAGCTCGGCGCGCCGCTCTTCCTGTCCAGGGCGGTCTGGTGGATCAGCATGTCGGCGCGTCCGAGGATCGTCTGGCCGCACTGGCCGGGGCCGAAAACGCGGGGGTGCAGGTCCAGCGGACAGCCCTTGGCGATGGCGTCGCGGGCGTTCGCGCCGGCGACGCGGATCACCGTCCGGGCCTCGCCGGTGACGGTCACCGCGGCGTGCAGCGCCTTCGTCGCGGCCCTCAATTTGTCGGCGAGGGCGTGCTCGCGGCCGGGCGGCGTGATCACCAGCCATTCGTCCGGGCCGAGCCAGATGGCGTGGACGCCGTCGGCCTTGCCGGCCGTCGTGTTGGCGGCGGTGGGAAGCTCGACGCCAGTGGCCTTCTTGAAGGCCGGCGCGAAGGCCGGGTCGGCGGCGACGCCGCGGACGTTGATCATGCCGAGGTGCGCGCGTTCTGAAAGCCGCAGGCCGGCGCCGACGAGGTCCGCGTCGTTGGCGGCGCGGGCGTCCAGGTGCAGGTGCGCCAAGGGGCTTTGCCGGAGGTAGGGATCAACCATCGATGCGGCTCCCTTCCGGATCGACGAACACGGGGCCGGTGACCTCGGCCCGGGCGACGCCGCCGTCCAGCGGCAGATAGACGTTTTCGCCGATGCGCTCGCGGCCGCGCTTGACCAGGGCCAGCGCGAAGGAGCGGCCCAGGTTGGGCGAATGGTAGCTCGACGTGACATGGCCGATCATCGGCACGGTGGAGCCGGGCGGCGGCCGTTCCAGACGGGTCTCCGTGATCTGGGCGCCTTCGGGCAGCACCGTCGACGGATCGTCGGTCAGCAATCCGACCAGTTGCTTGCGGTCGTCGCGCTGGTTGTCCTCGCGGGCGAAGGAGCGGCGGCCGATGAAGTCCTTCTTCGCAGACACGATCCAGTCCATGCCGAGGTCCTGGGGCGTCGTCGTGCCGTCGGTCTCCTGGCCGACGATGATGTAGCCCTTCTCGGCCCGGAGCACGTGCATGGTCTCGGTGCCGTAGGGCGTGATCCCGTACTTGTCGCCGGCGTTGATCAGGGCCGTCCACAGGCTCAACCCGCAGCTCGCCGGGACGTTGATCTCATAGGACAACTCGCCGGTGAAGCTGATCCGGAAGATGCGCGCCGGGATGCCGGCGACGGTGGCGTCTTGCATGGACATGAAGGGGAAGCTCTCGGCGTCGAGGGCGATGTCCGTGCACTCGGCCAGGAGATCGCGGGCCCGCGGGCCGCAAATCGTCGCGTTGGCCCATTGTTCGGTGACCGACGTGCAGAACACCTTCAGCTCCGGCCACTCCGTTTGCAGCCACTCTTCCAGCCATTCGAGCACGCTGGCGGCGTTGCCGGTGGTCGTGGTCATGACGAAATGGTCGTCGGCGAGGCGGGTGGTGACGCCGTCGTCCATGATCATGCCGTCCTCGCCCAGCATCAGGCCGTAGCGGCAGCGGCCATTGCCGAGCTTGGTCCAGGCGTTGGTGTAGACGCGGTTCAGGAATTCCGCTGCGTCCGGGCCCTGGATGTCGATCTTGCCCAGCGTCGAGGCGTCGAGGATGCCGACCGCGTCGCGCACCGCCTTGCATTCGCGGCTGACGGCGGTGTGCATGTCCTCGCCGTCCTTCGGGTAGTACCAGGGGCGTTTCCACTGGCCGACGTCTTCCCAGGTACAGCCGGCCAGCTCGTGCCAGTGATGTATGGGCGTCATCCGGACCGGATCCATGAGCGGGCCGACGTCGCGCCCGGCCAGCGCGCCCAGCGTCACCGGGGTGAACGGCGGCCGGAAGGTGGTGGTGCCGACGTCGCCGACGTTGTCGACGCCCAAGGCCTGGCCGAGCACCGCCATGCCGGGGATGTTGCCCGTCTTGCCCTGGTCGGGGGCCATGCCCAGCGTGGTGTAGCGCTTCGCGTGCTCGATGGAGCGGTAGCCCTCGCGGGCCGCGAGCTGCACGTCGGCAGCGGTGACGTCGTGGGCCTGGTCGAGGAAGTGCTTGCCGCGCCGGCCGGTCGGCGCCGTCGTCGGCACCGTCCAGATCAGGCGCAGGGGCGCCTCGTCCTCGGTGGCGATCTTCGGGTTCTTGCGGCGCGGCGACTTCTTGTAGCCGGCCTGGGCGGCCGCGGCCTTGCCGGCCTCGGCGCCGCCGTCGACGCAGCCGGCGAGATCGAAGGTGCCCGCCGCGGCACCGGCGCTGGTCGCCGCCTGCAGGGTCTCGCCGGGCAGGAAGATGCCGCGTTCGGCGTCGAAGGTCGCCTTGCCGCCGGCGTGGGAATGCAGGTGGATGGCCGGGTTCCAGCCGCCCGACGAACAGATCACGTCGCACTCGATGTCGCGGGCCGCGCCGGTGACGCCGTCGCCGGCTTCGTTGAGGCCCATGACCTCGATGCCGCGGACGCCGCGCGATCCCTGGACGCCGGTCACCGCGGCGCCGTCGACGATCTCGATGCCGCGCGCCATGGCCTGGGTGACAAGATCGCCGGAGGGATCGTGGCGGACATCGACCACGGCGGCGACGGCGACGGCGACGCCGGCGTCGGCCAGGTCGAGCGCCGTGCGGTAGGCATCGTCGTTGTTGGTGAACACGGCGACCCGCTTGCCGGGCGCGACGCCGTAGCGGTTGACGTAGGAACGCACGGCGCCGGCGAGCATGACGCCGGGGCGGTCGTTGTCGGCGAAGATCAGCGGCCGTTCGATGGCGCCGGTGGCGAGCACCACCTGTTTGGCGCGGACCCGCCAGATCCGTTGCCGCGAGCGGTCGCCGCCGTCGGGCAGGATCGCGCCACGCTGCTCGATCAAGCCGACGAAGTTGTGATCGTAATAGCCGAAGGCCGTGGTCCGCTTGAGCACGATGGCGTCCTCGGTGCCGGCGATGGCGGCTTCCGCGGCCGCGGCCCAATCCATGGCCGGTCCGCCGTCGATCTCGGCCCGTTCGGACAGCAGCCGGCCGCCCAGCTCGGGCTGATCGTCGGCGAGGATGACGCGCGCGCCGCTGGCCGCCGCCGCCGCCGCCGCCGCGAGGCCGGCGGGGCCGCCGCCGACCACCAGGACGTCGCAATGCGCGTTCATCTTGTCGTAGTGGTCCGGGTCCGGCGCCGTCGGCGCGCGCCCGAGCCCGGCGGCCCGGCGGATGACGTGCTCGTAATACTTCCAGAACGAGGCCGGCCACATGAAGGTCTTGTAATAGAAACCGGCGGGCGTCAGGCGGTGGAACAGGCCGATCCCCGACATCAGGTCGAAATCCGGCCCCGGCCAGCAGTTGACGCTGTCGGCGCTGAGCCCGTCGTAAAGTTCGACCCGGGTCGCCTGCTGGTTGGGGAGCGCCCGGCCGCCGGTCTCCAGTTGCAAGAGCGCGTTCGGCTCCTCCGGCCCGGCGCCGACGATGCCGCGCGGCCGATGGTACTTGAAGCTGCGGCCGACGATCCTGACCCCGTTGGCCAACAGCGCCGAGGCGACCGTGTCGCCGGCGTAACCGGTCAGCCGGCGGCCATTGAAGGTGAAGGCGAGGCTCTGGTCGCGGTCGATCCGGCCGCCGTCGGGAAGGCGATTGACCTGGCTCATTTGGCCCGTCCCTTGGTCAGGCCGCGCGGCGGCTTGGCGCCCATCTTGTAGACCGTCTTGATCTCGTTGGTCGCGGTGTCGCGGGCCACGTTGAACCAGCGGCGGCAACCGTGGCGGTGCACCCAGCGCTCGAGATAGAGCCCCTTCTTGTTGTCGCGCAGGAACAGATAATCCGCCCACTCGGCGTCGCTCAGCTTGTCCGGGTTCTTGGGCCGTTCGATGTGGGCCTCGCCGCCTTGATGGAACTCGCTTTCCTCGCGCTCGCCGCAAAACGGGCAGGGGATCAGCAACATGTCAACCTCTCCTGTCCTAGTGGGCGACGGCGGCGGCGCCGTGCTCGTCGATGAGCTTGCCGGTGGTGAAGCGATCGAGGGTGAAGGGCGCGTTCAGCGGGTGCGGTTCACCGTTCGCCAGGGTGTGGGCGAAGGCCCAGCCCGAGCCCGGCGTCGCCTTGAATCCGCCGGTGCCCCAGCCGCAGTTGAAATAGAGCCCGCCGACGGGGGTCTTGCCGATGATCGGGCTGGCGTCCGGACAGGTATCGACGATGCCGCCCCACTGGCGCATCATCCTGAGCCGGGAGAAGATCGGAAACAGCTCGCAGAGCGCCCCCAACTGGCCCTCGATGACGTGCAGCGACCCGCGCTGGGTGTAGCCGTGACAGCCGTCGATGCCGGCGCCAATGACCAGTTCGCCCTTGTCCGATTGCGACACGTAGACGTGCACCGCGTTCGACATGACGACGGTATCCAGGACCGGCTTGATCGGTTCGGAGACCAGGGCCTGCAAGGGGTAGCTGTTGACCGTCAGGCGGAAGCCCGCCATGCCGGCGAGCACGCTGGAGTGGCCTGCGACGACGACCCCCACGGTCTTCGCCTTGATCAGGCCCTTGGTCGTCTCCACCCCGGTGACCTTGCCGCGGCTCTGGCGGATGCCGGTGACCTCGCATTGCTGGATGATATCGACGCCCCGCTGATCGGCGCCGCGCGCGAACCCCCAGGCGATGGCGTCGTGCCGCGCCGTGCCGCCGCGCCGTTGCAGGGATCCGCCGAGAATGGGATATCGGCTCTTCGGCGACGTGTTGATGATCGGGATGAAGTCCTGGATCTCGGCTGTCGACAGGATCTCCGAATCGATCCCGTTCAGCCGGTTGGCGTTGACCCGGCGCTCGAGCTCGCGCATGTCGTGGAGATTGTGGGCCAGGTTGAGGACGCCGCGCTGGCTCAGCATGATGTTGAAATTGAGCTCCTGGCTGAGCCCCTCGTAGAGCTGCAGCGACTTCTCGTAGATGCCGGCGCTCTCGTCCCAGAGATAGTTGGACCGGATGATGGTGGTGTTGCGGCCGGTGTTGCCGCCGCCGAGCCAGCCCTTCTCGATCACCGCGACGTTGGTGATGCCGTGTTCCTTGGCCAGATAGAAGGCGGTCGCCAGGCCGTGCCCGCCGCCGCCGACGATGATCACGTCGTATTCCGGTTTCGGCTCCGGACTGCGCCAAACCTGCTCCCAGCCCTCGTGGTAGGCGAGGGCGTTGCGGACCAGGCTGAAGATCGAATATTTGCTCATGCGTGGGGCCGATGCCATCCCAGGGTTTCCCGGCGTTGCGCCGCCGGTTCGTACGGCTAGTCAATCGCCTTCGTCTCGCAGGGTCAAGCATGCAAGTCTGTTCCGATCCCGACCGGCAATATGTCGTCAACGACCCGGGCCGATTTATCGCTTTCATGGCCACCCGGCCGGAGGGCCGCGCGCCGGAGACCCGGTTTTCACGGTGGCCACCGAATAGGCCATGGGGCGTAGCGTTTTGGTAACCAATGGCCGTGCATAAAGGCGGGCATGAGAGCTGCCTTCATGATCCTGGCCGGGTTGGTTTGGTCGGGCGCTGCCGGGGCCGCCGGGGCGCCGGATCTGGCCACCCACCCGAGCCCGCGAACCGACGAGGCGCTGGTGCTGCCCCGCGAGGACGGCGGCGCCGCCGTCGACCCGGCGGTCGCGGCGAATTTCCTCGGCGCCGTCGAAGCCTATCGGCAGCGCGATTTCGAGGTCGCGCGGAGCCTGTGGGAGCAGTTGGCCGATCTCGGCGTCGGTCCGGCCCAGCACAATCTCGCGGTCATGTACGAACACGGCCGCGGCGGCGCCATCGACCTCGCCAAGGCCGCGCATTGGTACCGCAAGGCCGCCGAGCAGGAAGTGCCGGCGGCCTTGACCAACCTCGCCCGCATGCATCTCGCCGGGCGCGGCGTCGGCAGGGAGGCGGCGGAAGCGCTCAGGTTGTTCGAGGCGGCGGCGCAACTCGACTACGCGCCGGCCCAGTACAATCTCGGGATCGCCTATCTCGAGGGCCGCGGCGTCGACGCCGACGCCGAGGAAGCGGCCGAATGGTTCGACGCCGCCGCCGAGAGCGGTTACGGCCCGGCCCAGTACAATCTCGCCGCGCTTTATCTCCGGGGAGACGGCGTCGAGGCCGACGCCGAGGAGGCGATGCGGCTGTTCGCCGAGGCCGCCGACGGCGGTGACGCGATGGCGCACTTCGCGCTCGGCGCCCTGCACTACCAGGGCCAACACGTGGCCCGCGATCCGAAGGCGGCGGCCCGGCACCTGCACGTCGCCGCCGACGCCGGGGTTGTCGCCGCCCAGATGCGGCTCGCCGTTCTCTACGCGCGTGGCGACGGCGTGCCCCGCGACGCCGAAACGGCGCTCATGTGGCTCGATATCGCCGCCGGCCTCGGTGACCCCAGCGCCGTCAAGAACCGCGATGCCTACGCCGCCCGGCAACCGCCCGGCGTCCTGGCGCGGGCGCAACGGCGGGCCCGGACCTTCCAGCCGAAACCGCCGCGCGCCGCCACCGCCCTGCAATAGCTCGAGGAAACCTCAGTCATGTTCGCATTGTTCCGCCGCCTGATTTCGATCTCCGTGAAGCTGGGTCTGTTGGCCGGCGGCATCGGGGTGATCATCGGGTACGCCAACCTGAGCGACGTCGAGGGTTGGAAGCGCGATCTTCAGGACGAGGTGATGCGGATTTCGGGCCGCCGGTTGCATATCGACGGCCCCATCGATTTCAAGATCCCCATGCCGCCGCGCATCGTCGACGAGGGGGTGCGCCTGCAGAACGCGCCGTGGGGGTCGAAAAAGGACATGTTGAAGGCCAAGGCGCTGGTCGCCGAGGTCGATCTGCTGCCGCTGATGGTCGGCGACATGGCGGTGCCGCGCCTGCGGCTGGTCGGCGCCGACATCCTGGTCGAGATCGGCAAGTCCGGGCGCTCAAACTGGGACGAGTTGAACTCCTTCGAGACCGCGGCCGGCGGTGCTTCCTCCGGCGCCAACGCGCCGATCTTCTCGCCGGCGCTGAGCAGCGGCATCAGCGTCGCCGGCGGCACCGTCACCGTCAGCGACGCCGCCACCGGCACTGCCACCACCTTCGCCCTGCCGGCGACCTCCATCGATGTCGCCGCCGGGCTGCCCTGTCTCTAGCGCCGGGCGGACGGGCCAGGTAAAAAAAAGGGCGTCCCGGGGAAGGGACGCCCTTGAGTCTCAGGGATCGGGGAGAGTTTGGTCGGGAGGAAACTCGGTTCGCTCAACCACCCTTGCCGGCGACGTTCAGCGCGCGGTAACGGCGGTCGAGGGCATTCTTGAAAAAGCCGGTGAACGACTGACTGCGCAACTCGTGAGCCCGGCGGATTCCGGCATCGATCTGCTCGAGCGTGACCGTCGGACGATCTTCGAAACGATGATGGGACATGACGCGGCTCCTTTCGCTTGCTGGGTCTGTCGGTGGTGGACGGGCGATCCGTCCAACCGGCTATATGAGTGAATATAGATTGTTGCGTTCGATTTCAGAATAGGCCATTATCAAAAAAATTTATGAAATTTGATCATTAATCGGAGAGTTCGTTGGACAAGCAAAGTGAAATGGCGGTGTTCGTCCGGGTCGTCGAGGCGGAGAGCTTCTCCGCCGCGGCGCGTTCGCTGAAGTTGACGCCGTCCGCGGTCAGCAAGCTGGTCAGCCGGCTCGAGGACCGGCTGGGCGCGCGGCTGCTCAACCGGACGACCCGGCGCCTCAGTCTCAGCGAGGAGGGCCGCGCGTTCTACCAGCGCTGCCTGCCGATCCTGTCGGCCATCGAGGAAGCCGAGCGAGCGGTCACCGAACTGCACGCCGAGCCCCGTGGCCTGTTGAAGGTCAATTCCTCGACGGCGTTCGGTCAATACCACATCAGCCCGCTGATCCCCGAGTTCACGGCACGCTACCCCGACCTCCGGATCCAGCTGACCCTCACCGACAGCATCGTCAATCTCGTCGAGGAGGAGGTCGACGTGGCGATCCGTATCGGCGAGCTGCCGGACAGTTCGCTGATCGCGCGCAAGCTGGCGCCGGCCCGCCGCGTCGTCGCCGCGGCGCCGAAATACCTCGAGAAATTCGGCACCCCGGCGACCCCCGACGACCTCCGCGACCACAACTGCCTGACCTTGAGTTTCGAAACCAGCCTCAACCAGTGGGAATTCACCGGCCCCGACGGGCCGCGCCGGCTGCGCGTGTCGGGCAACTACGAGACCAACAACGCCACGGCCATGCACCAGGCGGCGCTCGACGGCCTCGGCCTCATTCGCTCGGCCGACTTCATCATCGGCCCGGATATCCGATCCGGCGTCCTGGTGCCGGTGCTCACCGACTTCGAGACCGACCGCAATCCCAACATCTACGCCGTCTACTCCCACGCCCGGCATCTCTCGCCGAAGGTCCGGGCCTTTGTCGACCTGCTGGTCGATGCGTTCTCGCCGGTGCCGCCCTGGGAATGCGACGGGAAATCCTGAGCCGCCATGCGTTCCGCGCGGGTCTGACCCGCGAATTTATATATTGATTTGATATATGAAAGATGCATACCTATATGCAGTTATGCGTCTAGTCCCTTAGGCGGCCGGACGCGTCACGGATCAGAAGGCAGGTCATGGACGTCAAGACATTGTGTTTGGGGGTGCTCACCCTGGGCCCCGCCAGCGGCTATGAGATTCGCAAACAGTTCGAGGAAGGGCCGTTCGCGCACTTCTACGACGCCAGTTACGGGTCCATCTACCCGGCGCTCGGGCGGTTGCTCGAAGACGGCCTGGTGTCGGTCACCGAGCTCGCCCAGGACGGCAAGCCCGACAAGAAGGTCTACCGGCTCACCGACCAGGGCCACGCCCGGTTCTCGGCGGCCCTCGCCGAAACGCCGGCGGCCGACAAGATCCGCTCGGAAAACCTCGTGCACCTGTTCTTCGCCGAACTGATGACGGCCGAAGACCTGGCCAAGCTCTACGACGGTTATCATCATTACTACCGAAACATGGTGACCCAAATGGAAGGGCTCGACCCCACGGGCATTCCCCCCGGACGCATGTTCGTGCGCGGCATGGGCCTCACCTTCTACAAGGCGATGAGTGAATATCTCGCCGATAACCGCGAACGGGTGCTGGCCGAGGTCGCCGACGCCAAGCGCGCTGCCACCCCCCAACCCACGCCGGAGGCCGCCGAATGAACGCCGAAGCCCAGAAAACCCGGCGGCTGCGCGGCAGCCACGTGGTCGCCGTGCTTCTCGCCCTGACGGCGGTCCTGTGGATCGCGTCGGGCGTCGTCACCGGCAAGGCGCCGTCGTCGCCCGAGGAAGCCCGCAAGGTCGCCGCCGAACCGCTGCCGCTGGTCCGGGTCCGCGAGGTCAGCGCCCAGGACCGGCAGGGCGTCGTCGTCCTCTATGGCCGCACCGACGCCATCAAGGACGCCGAACTGGCGGCCGAGACCGCCGGCCGGATCGTCAAGCGCTCGGCCCGCAAGGGGGCCTGGGTGAAGAAGGGCGACGTCCTGTTCCAGCTGGCCATGGACGACCGCCAGGCGCGGCTGGAGGAGGCCGAGGCCAAGGTCGCCTATCAGGAAATCGCCTACAACGCGGCGAAACGGCTGTCGAAGAAGCAGTTCCAATCGAAGGTCCGCCTCGCCGAGGAGGCCGCCGAGTTGGCCGCCGCCAGGGCAGAGCGGGCGGCCATCCGCCTCGAGATCCAGCGCACCGCCATCCGAGCCCCCATCGACGGTTTCATCGAGACCCTGCCGGTCGGCATCGGCGATTATCTGAAGACCGGCGACGTCGTCGCGACGATCGTCAATCTCGATCCCATCCGCGTCGTCGCCCAGGTGTCCGAACGCGACGTGACGCGGCTCAGCCAGGGCGTCAAGGCCTGGGCGGTGTTGCCCGACGGGCGCACGCTGGAGGGCGAGCTGCGCTACATCTCGCGCGCCGGCCGCTCGGAAACCCGGACCTTCCGCGTCGAAGTCTGGATCGCCAATCCCAATGGTACCGTGCCCGAGGGCCTGACCACGGAACTCAGGCTGCCGACCGGCGCCGAGCGGGCGCACCGCGTTTCGCCGGCGATCCTGACCCTCGACGACAACGGCGTCATCGGCGTCAAGGCCATCGATGAAGAGAACCGCGTCCACTTCCACGCGGTGAAGATCCTGGGCGACACGCCGGAGGGCGTGTGGCTGGGCGGCCTGCCGGAGACCTTGACGCTGATCACCGTCGGCCAGGAGTTCGTGCGTGCCGGACAGAAGGTGCGCGCCACGGACGAGGCCGACATCGGCGAGACGCCGCCGGCGACGCAACCGGACGCCACCAAGCCGGAGGCGTCATGAGCGCCATCATCGACGCCGCGCTCGGCCACGCGCGGACGGTCCTGGCCACCTTGCTGCTGGTCCTGATCTGCGGCACGGTCGCCTACGTGGAGATCGCCAAGGAAGCCGAGCCCGACATCAACATCCCGATTATCTACGTGTCGCTGCACCACGAGGGAATCTCGCCCGAGGACGCGGAACGGCTGCTGATCCGGCCGATGGAGCAGGAACTGCGCCAGATCGAGGGCGTCAAGGAGATGCGGGCGTCGGGCTACGAGGGCGGCGCCAACGTGACGCTCGAGTTCGAGGCCGG
>JAPPPF010000231.1 GCA_028817665.1 Magnetovibrio sp.
GGCCGACGGCAGCCAGGACGAGACGACCCTGCTCCGCCGCATCGCTACCCTGGACGATGGCGACTACTATCTCGCCGGCGGCATTCTGCAGTTCGTCCTGACGAATCTGAACAAGGCCGCCTGAGCGAAGGCGCGGCATCCGTTCCGGAAAGCCCCGCCGGTTGGCGGGGCTTTTCATTCTTCCCGCCGCCGTCGGGCGACGATTAGCGATACCTGATATCATCACAAGCCTGTTACGATTTGCCTTGAGGTCTGATTTCACCGCCATGTGATTGGCCAGGGCCACAGGTTTCACGTACCCATAGTTTCCATGAAACGAATATTTGCCGCCTTCGCCGTCGTCCTCATCCTCTCGCCAGCCGCTCGAGTTGAAGCCGCGGACAATCCCCTGACGGTGGTCGAGTTGTTCACGTCGCAAGGCTGCTCGTCCTGTCCGCCGGCGGATGAACTGTTGGGCGAATTGCAGCAGCGCGACGATGTCTTGCCGCTGTCCGTTCACGTGGATTACTGGGACTACATCGGCTGGAAGGATCCGTTCGCCCAACCTCACCACACGGATCGCCAGCGTCAATATTCGCAGCGTTTCGAGCTCCGCTATGTCTACACCCCGCAGATGGTGGTGCACGGCGCCTTCCAGGCGGTCGGCGCGAACAGGGCCGAGATCCTGGATCAGATTGCCAAGGCCAAGCATTTGCCGGCCGTCGCGGCCAAGCTGACGCGGACCGAGAGCGGCGTGCAGCTCGATCTTCCAGCCACCGTGGTCAACGGTGACGTCGAGATCGTTTCGATCTTCGCCGACCGCAAGCACCAGACGAAGATCGGCAGCGGTGAGAACGGCGGCCGGACGCTCTCCTACTACAATGTGGTCCGCGAGATGAAGGCCGTCGGCGTCTGGCAGGGCGAGGCGCGCCGCATGACCGTGGAGATGGCGGAAACCGGCGGCGACATCTGCGCCGTGATCCTGCAGATGGCGCACTCGCGGAAGATCATCGGGGCCGCGCGGATCGACCTCGACGGCCGTTGACCTGACACCTCAACGCCGGATCGACGGCTCCCCGGCACCTCTTGAAATCGTTCGCCGATCTTCATATCTCCGCCATGGTCCCGTCATAAACCCCGCCTAACAAGGGCGGGAAAAACGAACGCCACAACAGGGTGGAGCCGAAATGTTGAAAGCCGTCGAAATTGAATGGCGTCGTGCCCTCAGGGGCGAGCCCGCCTTGCCCGAGGTGCTGACCGATCCGATCGTGCAATTGCTTATGAACCGCGACGGGGTCAGCCGTGACGACATTCAACGCCTGGTGACGGCGTACCGTCGCGGCGTCCGCTGAACGCTCAGCCCAGGCCTTTTTCCATGATCGCGGTCATCCGCCGTGAAAAAGCGAGCGGATCGGCAATTGTCTCGCCTTCGACGATGCGGGCCTGATCGAACAGCAGGAACGCCGCCTCCTCGACCGTCGGATCGATGCCTTCGGCCTGCTTCGCCTTCTCGGCCAGCTTGCCGATGAGCCCGTGATCGGGGTTGACCTCCAAGACGCGCGGGGTCGCGGCATCAAGCTGGTTGTGTTGCTTCAACAGCCTTTCGATATGCATGTCCATGTCGCCTTCCTCGGCGACCAGACAGACGGGGCTGTCGGTCAGCCGTTCGGAAGCACGGACGTCCTTGACCTTGTCGCCAAGCGCCACCTTGAAGGCCGCGATCAACGGTTCGACGCGGGCCGCGTCCCCGGAGTTGCTGTCCTTCCCGTCGGATTTGGTGTCGTCGTCGGCTTTCGGCTTGTCGATCTCGGACAGATCGGCGCCGCCGCGGGTCGCCGACTTGAAGGGCTTCTCCTCGAACGTGGCGACCGACGGAATCCAGAACTCGTCGACCGCGTCGGTGAGCAGCAGAACCTCGACGCCCTTCGCCTTGAAGCCCTCCAGGTGCGGGCTCTGGGCGAGCGCCGCCGTGTCGTCTCCGGAGATGTAGTAGATGGCGTCCTGGCCGTCCTTCATGCGGCCCACGTAGTCGGCGAGGCTGATCAGGCCGTCGTCCGCCGTCGACCGGAAGCGGGCCAGGCCGAGCAGCGTTTCGCGGTTCTCGAAATCCTCGTAGAGGCCTTCCTTCATCACCGCGCCGAAGTTGTCCCAGAAGGCGGCGTATTCGTCGGCCGCCTTCTCGGCCTTCTTCTTGAGTTCATTGAACACCCGCTTGGTCAACGCCTTGCGGATCTTGGTCAGCGCCGGATTGTGCTGCAGCATCTCGCGGCTGATGTTCAGCGGCAGGTCCTCTGAATCGACGACGCCGCGGATGAAGCGGAAGTAGCCCGGCAGCAGTTCGTCGCAGTTGTCGGTGATGTAGACCCGCTTCACGTAGAGCTTCAATTGAGTCTTGCGCTCCGGGCTGAACAGGTCGAACGGCCGGGACGACGGGACGAACAGGAGGTTCGTATAGGCCATCACCCCTTCGACGCGGTTGTGGATGGTCAGCCAGGGATCGTCGTACATGTGCCCGACGTGGTGGTAGAACTCCTTGTAGTCCTCGGCGCCGATGTCCTTCTTCTCGCGGGTCCAGAGCGCGGAGGCCTGATTGAGCGTGCGGTCCTCCGCGTCCTTGCCGTCGCCGGCGAGGACGATGGGGATCGAGATATGGTCGGAGTAGGTCTTGACGATGTTCTCGATCCGGGGCGCGTCGAGGAATTCCTTGTCGTCCTTCTTGAGGAAGACGGTCACGTCGGTGCCATGGCCGTCGCGCTCGGCTTCGTCGATGCTGAACTCGCCGGTGCCGTCCGAGGTCCAGAGCCAGGCCTTGTCCTCTCCGGCCTTGCGGGTCGTGACCTCGACCCGGTCGGCGACCATGAACGATGAGTAGAAGCCGACGCCGAACTGGCCGATGAGGTCGATGCCGGCGCCCGGTGCGTCGTCGTCCTTCTTGGCCTTGCCCTTCTTCTTCGGGCCCTGGGCTTGGGTGAGGGCGTCCATGAACGCCTGGGTGCCGGACCGCGCGATGGTGCCAAGCGTTTCCACGAGGTCGTCGCGGTTCATGCCGATGCCGTTGTCCGAGATGGTCAGCGACCTGGCTTTCTTGTCGGCCCGAAGCGTCACCTGAAAGATTCCCGAGCCGTCCACAAGACCCGGATTGATCAGGGTTTCATAGCGGAGCTTGTCGCAGGCGTCCGACGCGTTCGAGATCAATTCCCTGAGGAAGATCTCCTTATGGCTATAGAGCGCGTGGGCGACGATATCGAGCAGCTTCGATACCTCGGCCTGAAATGTGAAGGTTTCCTTGGTCATGATATTCAAACCTCAAATTTCCGTTCCCGCGGCAAACGGGAGAACCCCAAAATTCGCGCATCATATGGACTTATCGAAACGATCCCGCAAGCCCCCTTGCGGTGGACGCTGGTTTTCCGTCATCCTAAAGCGGTGAAAGGGGTTCAGATGGACCCGAAGAAGCGCGAAAAAGCCCACCACAAGATGATGCGCGAGATCGAGGACGATGCCCGCGACACCGGTACGTGGACGGGCCGGTCACGGTTTTCCGACAGCACCATGGCGGCCATGGCGGCGGTCCAGCGCCACCTGTTCGTCGACGACGACATCCAGATCGCCGCCTACGTCAACCGGCCGCAGCGGATCGGTCACGGCCAGACCATCTCGCAACCCTACATCGTCGCCCTGATGACCGATTTCCTGGATTTGACGGGGTCCGAGAAGGTGCTGGAGATCGGCACCGGGTCCGGCTACCAGGCGGCGGTGCTGGCCGAGGTCCTGAAGCAGGGCCGGGTGTTCACCATCGAGATCGTCGAGCCGTTGGCGAAAATGGCGGCCAAGCGGCTGCGTGAGCTGGATTACGATAACGTCACCGTGCGCCATGGCGACGGCTACAAGGGCTGGCCCGAGGAAGCGCCCTTCGACGCGGTCATCGTCACCGCCGCCCCGGAGACCATTCCCGAGGCCCTGGTCGAGCAGCTCAAGCCCGGCGGCCGGATGATCGTGCCCATCGGCCGGGCCCACGACCGCCAGACCCTCACCCTGGTCCGCAAGGACGCCGCCGGGCAGGTGACCGTCGACAAGGTCCTGCCGGTGGCCTTCGTGCCGATGGTCAAGGACCGCAACTGAACGGCCGAATGGCCCGGCCGGATTTCCCGAATTGGATATGTTTGCCAGGCGGCCTGGAACCTACGATGCTGGGCGCCCGCCGAAAGCCGAAGCCGAGGTTGCATGTCAGAGACCACCCGACCGCCGACGATCGTCCTCGATGATCCGGACGGGACCCCGCCCGACGCGCCGGCGCGGGGCCGCGAGCGCTGGGTCGTCGGCCTGATCGGCGCCGGGCATTTCCTCAGCCACTACTACGCCCTGGCGCTGCCGCCGCTTTTTCCGATCCTGAAGGCCGAGTTCGGCGTCAGCTATCTGGAGCTGGGTCTGGCGATGACGGCCTACAGCCTGCTCGGCGGTCTCCTGCAGGCGCCGGTCGGGTTCCTGGTCGATCACCTGGGTCCGCGCCGGGTGCTGCTGGCGGGGCTCGGCCTCAATGCCGCGGCGGTCTTGTGCATGGGCTTCGCCGACGCCTATTGGGTGCTGCTGGTGCTGGCCGTGCTGGCCGGGCTCGGCAACAGCGTCTTCCATCCCGCCGATTACGCCATCCTGTCGGGCTCCATCGACGGGACGCGGTTGGGCCGGGCGTTTTCTGCGCATACCTTCGCCGGCTTCCTGGGCGGCGCCTGCGCGCCCGTCGGCATGCTAGCGCTGGCGCAGTGGAGCGACTGGCGGACCGCCTTGATCGCCGCCGGGCTGGTCGGTCTCGCCGTGTTCGCGGCGATGGCGGTGAAGCGTGGCGTGCTGCGGGGCGAGGGCGGCGCCGCGCCCAGTCCGGCCGAGACCGCCGACGCGCCGGGGGCCGCCATGCCGTCGGGCGTGAGCCTGCTGATGTCGGCGCCGGTGCTCCTGTTCCTGGCCTTCTTCATCGTCTACGGCATGGCCAGCGGCGGCCTGACGGCGTTCACGGTCAGCGCGCTCGTCGACCTCCACGGCCTCGGCCTCGACGCCGCCAACGCGGCGTTGACGGGATACCTGTTCGGCATCGTCGGCGGCATCCTCTTGGGCGGCGTCATCGCCGATAGGTTTCCACGTCACCTGCTGAGCGCCAGCGTCGCGCTCCTCGTCGTCGCCGCCGCGGTGCTGCCACCCGCGCTCCTCGACCTCCCGGGCATCGCGCTGATCGGGCTCATGGTGTTGACCGGCGTCGGCATGGGCGCCGTGCTGCCGCCCCGCGATCTGATGATCCGCGCCTTCACGCCGGCGGGCCAGACCGGCAAGGTCTTCGGCTTCATCTTCGTGGGCTATTCCATCGGCGGGTCGACCGCGCCGGTATTGATGGGATGGCTGCTCGACGCCGGTCAGCCGGCCTGGGTGTTCATTCTGTCCGCCGTGTTCGCGCTCATGTCGATCCTCACCGTCGCCGCGGCGCAGAGACTGGCGCGCCGCTGGGCGGCGTCGGCGGGCGCGGCGGCGGAATAGGGCGTGGCCAGCGCGGGCGGCGCGTGTATGCTGCCGCCCTGACGTTTTCAGGCGCAACGGGAGGGCCATCCATGACCGGCAAGGGACCGCGCGACTACGAGGATCTGATCGTCTACATGAACGGCGAATACGTGCCCTGGGCCGACGCCACCGTGCACGTGTTCTCGCCGGCCGTGAAGTACGGCGCCGGCGTCTTCGAGGGCATCCGCGGCTACTGGTCGGAGGCACGCGGCGAGATGCTGATCTTCCGCCTGGAAGACCACCTGAAGCGCCTCGAGTATTCGCAGAAGGTCATGGGATTCGAGCGCATCGTCACCGCCGACGAACTGGCCGAGCCGATCCTCGAGATGATGCGCCGGAACGCCTTCACCGAGCACGTCCACATCCGCCCGACCGTGTTCGTCGAGGGCGACGGCGAATCCAGCGCTAAGGGCCCCGTCGGCGTCTCCATCACCGCCGTCCGGCGGCCGAAGAAGGCCTTCGTCGAGACCGGCTGCCGGGCCCAGGTGTCGTCCTGGCAGCGCATCGCCGACACCGCCATGCCGACCCGGGTCAAGGCCAACGCCAACTACAACAATTCGCGCATGGCCGCCCTGCAGGCGTCGAAGGACGGTTACGACACGGCGATCATCCTGAACAGCCGCGGCCAGGTCTCGGAAGGCCCGGCCATGTGCTTCTTCATGGTCCGCGACGGCCGGCCCGTGACGCCGTCGATCACCTCGAACATCCTGGAAAGCATCACCCGGGCGACGATCATCGAGCTTCTCGGAAACGATCTGGACGCCGCGACGGTGGAGCGCGACGTCGACCGGAGCGAACTCTATGCCGCCGAGGAGGCGTTCTTCTGCGGTACCGCCTGGGAGGTCAGCCCGGTCGTTTCCATCGACGGCATGCCGGTCGGCACCGGCGAGGTCGGCGCGCTGACCCGCAAGCTGCAATCGGTCTATTTCGACCTGGTCACCGGCGTCACCAACGACGATCGCGGCTGGCTGACGGCGGTCTAGGCCCGGGCCCGGGCATGCGCTAGACTTGCCGCCATGAAGGACGCCGACCAGACACCGCCGACCGACCCCCGCTGGGACGCCGTCCACGAACATTTGGAAGCGGTCCGCAAGCCACTGCAGGCCGAGATCGCCGCCTACCCCATGCCGATCGCTGGCTGCGACGCCCAATACAACTATCTCCTAGAGCGGCGCGACGCGATCCTCCGCGAGATCGGCCGGTTCGAGGCCGCCGTCAAATCGTCGCCGCAGGCCGCCGCCGCCTTCATCGAAAGCTCGGAATTCATCGACGCCGAAGCCGCCGCGCGGTTCCAGGCGCCGGCGATCCGGCATTGACATGTTCACATGATGTTCCTATCTTGAAGATGGGCGGTGAGCCGGAGGGCCGGGATTGGCCGTGGCCGCAGATATCTTCGGATGTATGGGGCACCTCTTAGGACCCGCCCAACTTTTCGTCGAATTCTCCTTCATTGAGATGGCCCTTCAGTCCAATACATTGATTTGACAGAAAGTGTTGGCCTCCGAATTCTTTCCAAGCCGCTGCCGCGAATCGATTCGCCAACATATAACCAATTTTTGTCGACAAGCTTTCGGCGAAGAATCATGACCTCCTTACCGTCATTCTGATGAACGGAGACTAACTCACCCGTTCTCAACACCTCCGGGGCGTGATGGATGTCGTCCGGCTTAATGGGTATGCGGTCGGCGCCGTGTTCTTTGAGGATATGCCTGACCGCGTCGCGGTCGATGACGCGGACGGCGTGCTTGAGGTTGTGATCGCGGCCCAGGTAGGTGGCGAGGTGCGGCTCGATCCGGCGCGCCTGATCGGGGTCGATGCGGTCGTAGAAGATGTCGCCCTTGGCCGCCTTCGGGCCCTTCATGGTTTCGTCGACGAAAGCGCCGATATCGGCTTTCTGGCGGGCCCGCAAGGTGGCCAGCGCGCGGCCGTCGGCCGGGAGGCCGAAAGCGCGGGCCGCCGCCTTCTCGTCGAACGGGGCGTCGGGGTCGGTGATGCGCAGGCCCTGGGAGGAAGCGCCGCGCGCCCTAACGCCGCGCGCCATGCCGGCGCCGGCGAGGACGCCGAGGCCGGTGTCGACGCCGCGGTACTTGTCCGGCAGGTCGTCGCGGGCGCGGAACAGTTCGGTCGCGATGATCTGGTCCCGGACCGCCGGATCGGCGGCATCCAGGATCCCGTTGAGCGCGCTGTTGGCGCTGCCCTGCTCAAGCCCGGCGCGGTCGCCGTAGACGTCGAACAGGCGGCGGCGCAGCGCGTCGGCCTCCTCGGGGCCGGCTTCCCTGCGCCGCCACTTTCGGCGCGATCGTCTCGTCCAGCGCCCGCGCCGTTTCGCCGCCCGGGCCCATCCAGCCGTCGGCCTTGACGCCGGCCCGTTTCTGGAAACGTCCGATGGCGTCGAGGAATTCGCTATCGGCGTCGGTGCGCTCGAGCGCCGCGTGGCGCGGCAGCTCGCCCGACAAGGCGAGGGCGCGGCGCGGCGCGAGGATGTCGGCAGGCCGGTTGCGCCGGCCCCGGCCAATGTCGCCGGTGGGGTAGAACACGGGTTTCCTGCGTCGGCTTTCTTTCAACAACGCAATGATCGGGTCTTCCTCGCCGTCGCGTTCGAAATCCCACTCGCCTTCAGCGATGCGGTGCGGCCCCGGGCGCCGGTTTCGCGCGGCCAGGAGATCGCCCAGTCTCACCGCCGTCTCGCCGCCCGGCTTCATGGCCCCGTCTTCCTTGAGGCCATGGTCGCGCTGGAATCCCTTGATGGCGTCGAACATGGGCTGGTCCGGGAACTCGGTCAGGCCGTAGTCGGGGGTGGCGAAATGACCGAGGGTATCGAGCGCCTTCTTGGTCTTTAGCACGTCTTTCAGGTCGTGGTTGAACTCGGGGCCGATGGGGCGGTTCAGGCGGAACGTCATGGCGGGCCTCTTCTCTGGCGCGGCGCCTTGCGGCGGCCGTGCGGCTATCCATCTGCGCCGGTGGCACGCGCGATCACGATCGCGGTCGCCGCTCGGCGCGGTACAAGTTTCAGGGAAGTGTTATCCGCCTCGGGTTGTCCCGGCTCTGTCGCCTCGGCGACGGAGTTGTCAGGGCCCTACGGGCACTCGGTGGTAGTCAACATAGAACAAAAAATGAACTATATCAAGGAAAATATTCCGAAACCCGATTTCCCTATTTCAGGAATACCAAGGCTCGGATCAAGATTCCGGCGCCAGCGGCAGGTTGACCAGGAGATTCTGCGGTTTCAGCCGGACCCGATTGTCGGCGGTCATGCAGAGCGCCAGGTAGACCGGGCGGCCGGCGATGTCGGCGCGCATCAGGTTCGGGTCCTTGAACTCGAGCCGGAACAAGGACAAAAGCCGTTCCATGCGCGCGTCGTCGATCTCGACGGATTCGTAGAGATCGTTCAACAGCGCCGTCGCCTCGGCGTCGAGGCCGACGTGCCAGACCCAGCGCCCGTCGCTGATCTGCTGCACCGGCTGGATGGAGACGTCGGCCTCCAGGAAATGGTTCACCCACGCTTCCAGCACCCGGCAGAGCGCGTCGAGGCCGGGCCGGGCGAAGGTCAGGTCGAGGACCGTGTCGAATTTCTCGTTCCGCGGCCAGTACATGTCGGCCGCCGTCTCCTCAAGCAACACGTCGAGCTCGACCTGCTTGGGCCGGACGCCGCCCTCCACCAGGAGCTCGCCCATGGAGCCGAAGCCGCCGGTGGCGCCGAACATGTCGACGGTCTCCTTGTCGCCCAGCAGGATGGCGCCGTCGAGTACCGTCGCCTGCTGCTCGCGGAACAGGAGCTCGGCGGCGCGGGCGCGGAACGGATCGCGGTTGTCGCCGACGACGTTGCGGGCGATCGCCTGGGCCAGATGATCGACGAACAGGGGCGGCACGCCAATCGACTGTTCGCGGAAGATCCCGAGATAGGCCGCCTCCAGGGTGCCGGCGTCGAGCAACCGGTCGCGGAAGGCGAGGACGACCTGATAGTTCTCGCGGGCGTCCGGGTCGGCGAAGGCGGCGAGGTCGTCGTCGGCGACGGGCGCGCGCGGATCGTCCATGAGGCGCGCGTGCTGGGCGCGTTCGGCGTCGCACGATTCGTCGACCGGCGCAACCTCGGGACGCATCCAGTAGGCGCGCAGGAAATCGTCGGTGACGGCGAGGCAGCCGTCCGCGTCGCGGTCCAGCAGCCGGAAGCCGCAACTGGGCCAGAGCTCGAGGAGAGGGTCGGAAATGTCGGTCGCTCCGTCCCGGCGGGTCAGTTGTGGCCGCTGATCTTGGCGTGCAGCGGCTTGGTCTCGTCGAACAGGCGTTTCTGCTCGTCGGACGCGGGTTCCTGGTGCTTTTCCTTCCATTCACCGTAGGGCATGCCGTAGACGACCTCGCGGGCCGCGTCGTAATCCATCTCGACGCCCTTTTCCTCGGCCGCCGCCAGGTACCACTTCGACAGGCAGTTCCGGCAGAACCCGGCCAGGTTCATGATGTCGATGTTCTGGGCGTCGGTGCGTTTCTGCAGGTGCTTGACCAGGCCGCGGAAGGCAGCGGCCTCGAGCTCGGTGCGGGTTTGGTCGTCCATCGCTGAAGTCTCCGGCTATTGGTCGGTTATCGGGATATGGTGCGTGCAGCGGGGCGATGCCAGCCTTATCGGTCGATGGCGCGCCAACCGATGTCGGAGCGGCAGAAGCCCTCCGGCCAATCGATCTCGGCGACGGCGTCGTAGGCCTTCTGCCGCGCCTTCTTGACACCCGGCGCCATCGCCGTGACGGCGAGGACACGGCCGCCGTTGGCAAGGATTCTGTCACCGTCACGCTTGGTGCCGGCGTGGAAGACGACGGCGCCGCCGGCTTCCGCCGCTGCGATGCCGTTGATCTCCGATCCCTTGTCGTAGGATCCGGGATAGCCTTCCGTGGCCATGACCACGGCGAGCGCCGCGTTGCGGTTCCATTCGAGCTCGACCTCGTCGAGTCGGCCCTCGGCCGCGGCGAGCAGAACCTCGAGGAGGTCAGATTTCAAGCGCATCATCAGGGGCTGGCATTCGGGATCGCCGAACCGGCAATTGTATTCGATCAGTTTCGGTCCCTCGTCGGTGATCATCAGGCCGGCGAACAGGACGCCCTGGTAGGGCGTGCCGTCCTCGGCCATGCCGCGGATGGTCGGCTCGATGATGGTCTCCATGATCCGCGCCGCCATCGCCTTGTCGATCACCGGCGCCGGCGAATAGGCGCCCATGCCGCCCGTGTTCGGGCCCTCGTCGCCGTCGAAGGCGGCCTTGTGATCCTGGGCGGCGGCCAGCGGCAGCGCGTGCTCGCCGTCGACCAGCGCGAAGAAGCTGGCTTCCTCTCCGGTCATGAATTCCTCGATGACGACCTCCGCGCCGGCGTCGCCGAAGGCGCTCTCGATCATGATGTGATCGATCGCCGCGTAGGCCTCGTTTTCGTTGCGGCACAGGATCACGCCCTTGCCGGCGGCCAGCCCATCGGCCTTGACGACGATGGGCGCGCCGTGAACGCGGATATATTCCTTGGCCGCGTCGCACTCGTCGAACCGCGCGTATTGAGCGGTCGGAATGTCGTACTTGGCGCAGAGATCCTTCATCAGGCCCTTCGAGCCCTCGATCATCGCCGCCGCGGCGCTCGGCCCGAAAACCTTGATGCCGGCCTTCGACAGACGGTCCGCGAGGCCGGCGACGAGCGGATCCTCCGGGCCGACGACGACCAGGCCGATCTTCTCCGACTTCGCGAATTCGACGATCCCGTCGAGGTCCATGGCGTTCAGGGCGACGCATTCGGCGATGTCCGCGATGCCGCCGTTGCCCGGCGCGCAGTAGAGCTTGGTCAGTTTCGGCGACTTGGCGATAGCCCAGCATAGCGCGTGCTCACGGCCACCCGACCCAACGACCAAAACCTTCATAACGCCTCCCTCCACGGGCTCCATCAACCACGACGAAAGCCGCTTGTATCCAATCGCGGTTTCGTACCATACATAATCTAATCATGATCGGCGACACGTCCACATCAAACACCGAACACAATCTGCCGGAACTCACCGTCAGCGAGGTTTCCATGGCCTTGAAGGCGACGGTCGAGGGCGCCTTTCAGCGGGTTCGGGTGCGCGGCGAGATCTCCGGATTCAAGCAAGCCGCATCGGGGCACATGTATTTCTCCTTGAAGGACGCCGATGCGGTCCTCGACGGGGTCTGTTGGCGCGGGACCGCGGGCCGGCTGCGCGTCGGTCCGGAGGACGGTCTGGAGGTCGTTGCCACCGGCCGCCTGACCACCTACGCCGGGCGTTCGAAATATCAAATCGTCGTCGACGCGATGGAGATGGCCGGCGAGGGCGCGCTTCTCAAGATGCTCGAGGACCGCCGCCGCAAGCTCGCCGCCGAGGGCCTGTTCGACGAGGACCGGAAGCAGCCGCCGCCGTTCCTGCCCGACGTCATCGGGATCGTCACCTCGCCGACGGGGGCGGTGATCCGCGATATCCTGCATCGGTTGGCGGACCGGTTCCCGCGCCGCGTTCTGGTCTGGCCGGTCAGGGTGCAGGGCGATGGCGCGGCCGAGGAGATCGCCGCCGCCATCGAGGGGTTCAACGGATTGGCGCCGAATGGCGAGGTGCCCCGGCCCGACGTGCTGATCGTGGCGCGGGGCGGTGGCAGTATCGAGGACCTCTGGGCCTTCAACGAAGAGGCGGTGGTTCGGGCCGCGGCGGACGGCGACATTCCGTTGATTTCCGCCGTCGGTCACGAGACCGACACCACCTTGATCGATTTCGCCGCCGATCTCCGGGCGCCGACGCCGACGGCCGCCGCCGAGATGGCGGTCCCGGTGCGCCACGAATTGCTGGCCCAGGTGATCGACAACGGTGCCCGGATGACCAATGCGGTGAACCGGGCGCTCCGGGACGGCCGGGTCCGCCTCGACGGGCAAGCGCGCGGACTGCCCGACCTCAGACGCCTCGTCGAGGACGCGGTGCAGCGCCTCGACGATTGGGGCGAGCGTCTCGGGAACAGTCTGACGGCGGGGCTCAATTCGCGCCGCGCCGAGGTCGCCGGAACTGCCGGGCGGCTGCGAAAGCCCGATTTCATGATCGCGCAGTCGCGTGAACACCTGGCGGGCGAGGTGCGGGCCCTGAAGCGCGCCGGCGCCGCCCTGATCAACGACCGGACCGGCCGTCTCGGCCAAGCCGCGGCGTTGCTCGAGAGCTTCTCCTATGAACGGATACTGGAACGCGGTTTCGCCTTGGTCACGGATCGCGACGGGCAGGCGGTGGCTTCCGCGCGGGGCGTGGCGCCGGGGGACGACATCGGGTTGCGGTTCGCCGACGGCGGTGTCCGCGCAGTTGTTTCCGAGGCCGGGCCGGCCGGCTGGGGCGTGGGACCGAAAGTCGCGCGAACGAAAAAACCGGCGTCCCGGAAAGCGTCCGACGAACGCCAGGGAAAACTTCTTTGACCGGCTTGGTCCGAATGCTTGCGGCGGGCGGCGGCCTCGCGGTGTTGGCCACGGGGTCGGCGCTGGCTTGCGACCTCGCCTTGCAGGGGCAGGCCGTGCAGGGCGGTTTGGTGGTCGGGCGGGCGCCCATCGGCGCGTCGGTCGAGGTCGCCGGGAATCCCGTCCGGGTATCTTCCGATGGATTGTTCCTCGCCGGATTTGGCCGTGATGCGCCCCAGGCGGTCACCATATCGGCGCGCCGGCCCGGCGCGGCGGACATCGAGTGCGAGATCGCCGTCGATCCCCGGACCTACAAGATTTCGCGCATCGATGGCCTGCCGTCGCGAAAGGTAACGCCCAATCCGGCGGACGTCGCGCGGATCCGGGCCGACAACGCGGCGATCGGCCGGGTCCGGAAACGGGACACGCCCTCCGCCGATTTCGCGGGCGGGTTCATCTGGCCGTTGAAAGGCCGGATTTCCGGCGTGTTCGGCAGCCAGCGCATTCTCAATGGCAAACCGCGGCGGCCGCACAACGGTGTCGATGTCGCGGCGCCCAAGGGATCGATGATCGTGGCGCCGGCGCCCGGGGTCGTCGCCTTGGTCCATGCCGACATGTTCCTGACCGGCAAGACGGTGATGCTGGATCACGGTCACGGCCTGACCAGCGTCTACATCCACATGAGCGAGATCGCCGTCAAGGAGAACCAGCGGGTCGAGCAGGGTGACGCGATCGGGCGGGTCGGCATGACCGGACGGGCAACGGGGCCTCACCTGCACTGGGGGGTGTCTCTATTTCGAACCCATCTAGACCCGGCATTGCTCGCCGGGCCGATGAAGCCCTAGTCGGTGGGCGCGTCCGCCGGCCAGCGGTTGTGCAGCCAAAGCCACTGCGCCGGTCTTTCACGAATCCAGTCTTCCAGGTACCCGTTGACCGATTCCATGAACTTGGCGACGTCGCCATGGTGGTCCGCTGAAACTTCCGGCGTCATCGGCGGATAGAAGGTGATCCGAAAGCGCGTACCGGCGACCCGCTCGATCCGGACCGGCACGACCGGACAATCGTACTTGAGACTCATCTGCGCCAGCGCCGGCGCGGTCATCGCGTCCCGTCCGAAAAACTTGACCGGAATTCCGTCGTTCATTTTCTGATCGACCAGCATGCCGACGTGGCGGCCCTGCTTGATCGCCTTGACGATCTCCTTGGCGCCTTCCGAGCCCTTCGGTATCAGGCTGTACGCGCCACGCGTGCCGCGGCGATTGAACAGCCAATCCAGGTGCGGATTGTTGGCGGCCCGATAAACGATCGCCAGGTCCACGCCCCGCTGGATGACGGGCAGGGACGTGAGTTCCCAGTTCGCGAGGTGGCCGGTGAAGAAGAAGCCCGGCTTGCCGTCGTCGCGGAGCAGGTCGATGTTGTCGGCGCCGACGACCTCGATCCTGGAATCCGGCGCCGATACGTCGATCCGGTCCACGTGTGGATACTCGCCGGCGGTGCGGCCCAAGTTGTCCCACATGTCGCGGACGATCGTCGTGATCTCCGCCGGGTTCTTCTCCGGGAACGCGGAGGCCAAATTCCGCCGCGCGCGGTTCGAGACCCTCAGCGCCGGTCCGATCATCCGCGCCAGCCAGCCGCCGAGCGCCGAAGCGGCGGGAAACGGCAGCAGCCGGAAAAACCCATAGGCCAATCCAATTCCCAACGCTTGCAGGGGATGGAAAAAATATCGGTTGGCCGGCTTATCCGTTGACGCCATGGAAACTTTCAAACGCCCAAGGTTTGCAAAAGACCTTCAACGCCCGTTTCGTCGTCCCATTGGAGGGTGATTGTCAAGGTTTCGATCGATGCCCGGTTCTCGAGCGGAACGCGGACATGGTCCTTGGTCGTGGTGATCAGAGACGCCCCGTGGCGTTCCGCCAGACCCGCGAGCTGCGACATATCGGCGCGCGAATAAGGATGATGATCGGGAAACGGCACGGCCTCGCGGACGTCGTACCCGGCGCCCTGGAGCGTCGCGAAAAACTTTTCCGGCCGTCCGATGCCGGCGAAGGCGACGAACCGTCCGTCCTTACGTGGCGCGCCGTCCGCATGGTACCGGGCGCCGAGCACAAGAGGCGAGCCGTCTCGCGTCGCCGCGAGCTTCCGTGCCAGGGCCGTTTCGTCGTCGCCGATAATGGCGACGGCTTGCGCGCGGGCGAGGCCGTCGGCGAGGGGTTCGCGCAGGGGGCCGGCCGGAACCAGGCGTCCGTTGCCCAGGCCGAATCCTCCGTCGAAGACGAGGACGGACGTATCCTTGATAATGGTCGGGTTCTGGAACCCGTCATCCATGACGATCGCGCCGGCGCCGGCCTCCACCGCGCGGCGCGCGCCGGCTGCGCGGTCGACGGCCACCCACGTCGGCGCGACGGCGGCCAGCAGGAGCGGTTCGTCACCCACCTCCGAGGCTTGGTGGCGGTCCGGCTCGACGCGAAGCGGTCCGGACGCATTGCCGCCGTAGCCGCGGCTCAGGAAATGAACGTTGACGCCGCGGGCCAGAAGCCGGCGTCCGAGGTCAAGGGCCACTGGCGTCTTGCCGGCGCCGCCGACGGTCAGATTGCCGACGCACATCACCGGCACCGGGCATGACCACGGATCGCCGGCGGCGAGATCGCGGGTCCGCGCGCCCAACCGGTAAACCCAGGATGCCGGAACCAGCAGCCAGGAAACCAGGCCGCCCTGACCGGCCGCCCAGAAGCCTGGCGCCTTCACGATGCGGCTCCGGCGTCTTCGAGGTCCTCGATGTAGGGTGCAAGTTCGTTCATCACGGCATCGAGCACGCCCATTTCCTCGGCCGCGACGGCCGCCGCGCGTTCGGCGAGCTCCCGCCGACGGGTCTCATCGGAGAGCAACCCTCCGAGGGCGGCGGCCAGCGCCTCCGGACCGAGCACCTGCTCGGCGGCGTCCGCGGAGGTCAGCCTGGAAACGATATCCGAAAAATTCCACATGTGCGGGCCCAATAGGATGGCGCAATCCAGCTTCGCGGCCTCGAGCGGATTCTGGCCGCCAAGATCGACGAGCGACTTGCCCATGAAGGCGATCGGGGAATATCGGAAGAACAGGCCCAGTTCGCCAAGGGTGTCGGCGACGTAAACGTCGGTTTCGGCGCTGATGTGCTCCTCGGCCGCGCGGCGCGTGACATTGGCGCCCATGGATGACAGCTGCTCGGCGATGTGCCGGCCCCGGTCGGGATGGCGGGGAACGATGATGGTGAGAAGCCGCCGATGGCGTGGTTCGATGTTCCGGTGAATATCGTAGATCAGCGCCTCTTCGCCGGGATGCGTGCTGGCCGCCAGCCACACCGGCCGATCACCGATCGCGTGTTGCAATCCCGCGAGTTCGTCGGCGTCGACGGGCAGCGGCGGGACGGCAAACTTCAAATTGCCGACATAGCGAACCAATCCGGCACCAAGCTCGGTCAGCCTGTCGGCGTCTTGCGCGCTTTGCGCCAAACACAGGTCGAAGCCGCGTAGCAGGGCGCGGCTCAAGCCGGGCCAGCGCCGCCATTTTTCCATCGAGTCCGGTGAAATCCGCCCGTTCACCAGAACCATGGGAATTCCCCGTGCCGGCGGCAGGGTCACGAGGTTCGGCCAGAACTCGGACTCGGCCCAAAGCACGAGGTCGGGACGCCAGTGGTCGAGGAATCTACGGACGTAGGGGAGCCGGTCGACGGGAACGAACTGATGGATGGCGCGGGCCGGCAGCCGCTGGCGCATGAGTTCGGCGGAGGTCACCGTTCCCGTCGTCATCAGGACGGTGAGCGAAGACGAGCTTTGCAGAAGCTTCTCGGTCAACGGCAACATGGAAAGCGCCTCGCCGACGCTCGCCGCATGAATCCAGATCAGGGGGCCGTCCGGCCTCGGCCGGCCGGCGATACCCTTGCGTTCGCCAAATCGGATGGGGTCTTCCTTGCCCAGCACCATTCGGCGCCGGAGATATGCGGCGATCAACGGCGCGCCGAGGTTGGTCGTGATCCGGTAGAGGGGAAGCAGCGCCGTCATGTGGCGAGACCCCCGGAGGCGTCCGTCGCCGGCAAGGAATCGGGCTCGACCGGCGCGCGGCCGACCAGCCTGTCGGCTTTTTCGGTGATCGCGTTGAGCGATGTCTCGACCCGTTGACGCGCCGCTTCCAAGGTATCCGCGTCGGCTTGGCGCGGCACCTCGATCGGGTCGCCCCAGACGACCACGCCGCGGCCAAACGGCCAGGCGACGAGGAACCGGTCCCACGATCCCAACACGCGGCCACGATTGATGGAGTAGGTCGCCGGAATGATCGGCACGCCGGCGAGACGGGCGACAGAGACGATCCCGTCGCTGGCGCGCATGCGCGGTCCGCGCGGTCCGTCCGGCGTGATCCCCACGTAATCACCGCCGTTGAGCGCCTTGACCATTTGGCGGAGCGCCTGCGCGCCGCCGCGCGACGTCGACCCCGCTACGGTATCGATACCGAAGTGTGCCACCGTGCGGGCGATGAGTTGCCCGTCGCGGTGTTGGGAAATCAGCATGTGGATCGGTTTCGACCGTTGCCAGCAGTAGGGCATCATCAAAAGGCGGCCATGCCAGAAACACAGGATGAAGGGTTTCCCTTCCCGCCAGAACCGTTCCGGAATTTCGGCGCCGACGGTTTCCCACCTGCCGCTCAGTCGGACGAGCCTGATGAATTGGGCACCGATCCAGCACAGAACCCGCCGCAGGCCGTCGGATTTCAATATCTGCTTGGCGGACTTCACGGCCGGCCGATCCACTGATCCTCAGATTTCCGCAATGGCCTGGACGGGCGCGTTGTTTTCGTCGTCGGCGAACTGGAGGTCGTAGAGGCGCTTATACATCCCGCCCCGGGCCAACAACTCCGCGTGGGAGCCTTGCTCGACGATTTGTCCTTCGTCGATCACGCAAATGAATTCCGCGTCGATGACCGTGGAAAGGCGGTGCGCGATAACCAATGTGGTGCGATTCTTCATGAGTTCGCTGAGAGCCGCCTGGACGTGGCGTTCCGATTCCGTGTCCAGGGCCGATGTCGCCTCGTCGAGCAACAAGATCGGCGCGTCCTTGATCATCGCCCGGGCGATGGCGAGGCGCTGGCGCTGACCTCCCGAGAGCTTGATGCCTTGTTCCCCCACCAACGTGTCGTATGCACTCGGCAATTCCGATATGAAGCCGTCGGCCGCGGCATGGCGCGCGGCTTCCTCGATCTCGGATTGGGTGGCGCCGCCCCGGCCATACTGAATATTCGCGGCCACCGTATCATCGAACAGGGTCACTTCCTGCGAGACCAGCGCGACGTTGCCGAACAACGACGTCATGGTGACGTCCCGAATGTCGTTGCCATCAATGCGGATATGGCCGGCGTCGACGTCGTAGAACCGCGGAATCAGGTTGAGCAATGTTGATTTTCCCGCGCCCGAGGGTCCGACGAGCGCCACGGTTTTCCCGGCCGGCACCGTCAAAGAGACATCAGACAGCGCGGGTTTCCCGGGAACATAGGAAAATGTGACGTTCTCGAATCGGACCTCGCCGTTCACCCGTCCCAAATCGCGTGCCGTCGGAGAGTCGACGATTTCCGGTTCCATATCGAGGACGACATAGAGCCGCTCGGCGCCGGCCAATCCCTCTTGGATGCTGGCATTGAGATTGGCGAGGCGCTTCATCGGTTCGTAGGCCATGAGCAGCGCCGTGATGAACGAAAAAAAGGCGCCTTGCGTCGTGACACCCGCGATTACCTGCGTGCCGCCATAGATGATGACGACGAAAATCGCCGCCCCGCCGAGCGATTC
>JAPPPF010000134.1 GCA_028817665.1 Magnetovibrio sp.
GGGCACGGTGCCGAGGCCGGCGGCGACGCGTGGTGAGCGGGTCCGGACGTAGTTGGGCAGCGGTCCGTCGAACATGGTCGGGTCGAGTTCGTAGGCCTCGCGGTTGGCGTCGACGTAGGCCCGCGGAAACAGCGCCCGCAGGATCGGTGCCCCGAGATCCGGCGCGGCGGCGAAGATTTCGTCGATGAAGGAATCCTCGGACCGCCGGAGCGCCATGTCGCCAAGACGCGAGGCGTCGACGAAATCCCGGGGATAACGCCGGCCGCTGTGCGGCGACGAAAACACGACGGGCGCGCGCGCCGCAGCCGGCGCCCTCAGGTCGATCAGCGCGATGTCGTCGTTGAAACTCTCGATCCGCAAGGCTGGCGTCCCTGTCCAAGGCGGCGGCGACATGCCGACGGCGTTCTTCCTGATTAGCGTTGGAATGGGTTCCGGGCAATGGGAATTTGTTTGTGCGCCGGATTGGCGGGCGGGGCTTGCCAAGCCCCGAGCAAGTGCTTAA
The DNA here is from genome assembly GCA_028817665.1 of Magnetovibrio sp. Taxonomy (GTDB): domain Bacteria; phylum Pseudomonadota; class Alphaproteobacteria; order Rhodospirillales; family Casp-alpha2; genus UBA3470. The sequence continues at coordinate 503 of JAPPPF010000134.1, forward strand.
ATAGCCTCATCCCGGCCCTCGATGCCGTGAAATTGGGCGCGTAGCTCAGCGGGAGAGCACTGTGTTGACATCGCAGGGGTCGCTGGTTCAATCCCAGCCGTGCCCACCATCGAAACCCTCGGGGAAACCCGGGGGTTTCGCCGTTCAGGGAGAGTTCAGGCTGATTTTGCATGATGATCGGCCTTGAACATGTGAATCATGCCGGTCGGCAGTGCGCCGGTCGAAAAGGGCGGGCCCACAAGATGCGTGGGTGCCAAGGGTTGTGAAAATCATGGCGGTGCCACGGAATATATCGGTCTTGATCGCCGCCGCCGTCGGCGCGGCTCTGTCCGTGGCCGCATTCGTCGACGTCAAGACATCTAATCAGATGGCGAGCGACGCGGTGTTCGAAAGCGACTCGCGGAACCGGTTTCACGCCGTCGCGGACGCCCTCGACGACCACCTCGGGCGCCTGCAGGCCCTCGGGACCTACTTCGACGTCAGTTACGGCACCACGCGCGCCCAGTTCGAGCAGTTCGCGACCCGCCTGATCGAAGGCGCGGATGGAATTCAGGCCCTGGAATGGGTTCCCCGGGTTCCCGCCGCCCGCCGAAAATCGCTGGAAGAGGTCGCCCGGTTCTCCGGCGTGCGGGGCTTTACCTTCACCGAGCGCGGACCGGACGGCGCCATGGTTCCGGTCCGCGAACGCGCGGAATACTATCCCGTCTATTTCCTCCAGCCGGTGCCCGGGAACGTCAAGGCGCTGGGGTTCGACCTGGCCTCGAACCCGGTGCGGAAGCAAGCCCTTGAGAAGGCCCGCGACAGCGGCGAGATGGTCTTTTCGGGGCGCGTCAGCCTGGTTCAGGATGCCAGAGATCAGTTCGGCATCCTGGCGTTCCGTCCGGTCTACCGGCGCGACCGGCCGAGTGATACGCCGGCCTCGCGGCGCGCGGCGATCCGCGGTTTCGTGCTCGCGGTTTTCCGGATCGGCGACCTGGTCGAGCGGTCCTTTGCCGAGCCGCTGGAACAGGCCCGCGTCGCCATGGTACTGCGCGACATGACGGCGCCGGAAGCCGAGCGGCTCCTGTTTCCGGCGGACCGGGACATGGCCGACGCGTCGATGGCCCTGGGCGGCGGCAAGATGGTCGCCTTCGATCATCATGTCGGCGCCAGAACCTGGCGGGTAATCTTCTCGCCGATGCCGGGTCACGCCCTGCTGAAGACCGACTGGAACGCCTGGACGGTGCTGATCGCCGGGCTGGTGATGACCGGGCTGCTGACCCTGGTGATCGCGACGCTGTTGAACCGCGAACAGTTCGCGGCCCACATGGTCGACGTCCGTACCCGCGAGCTCGACGCCAATCAGGCGCAGATGAAGAAATACGTCGAGAAGCTCGAAGTCTCGCAAGAGGCGCTGCGGAAGCGGACTTGGGAGATGTCGAAGCTGGCGGACGACTTCCGCGACCAGAAGAACCTGGCGGAGAGTTCCGAGAAGAGTAAGTCGGAGTTCCTGGCCTCCATGAGCCACGAGATCAGAACTCCCATGGCCGGCGTCCTCGGCCTCGCCGACGTCCTCCTCGAAAGCGATCTCGACAACGCCCAGCGCGACACCGTCCGCAAGATCAAGAGCGCCGGTCAGAGTCTCCTGACCATCCTCAACGACATCCTCGATCTTTCGAAACTCGAGGTCGGCAAGTTGCAGATCGAAGCCATCGATTTTCAGATCGGCGAAGTCATCAACGACGCCATCGACCTGGTTAGGAACCGGGCCGAGGAGAAGGGCCTCTATCTTAGCGTCGACATCCTGAAGTCGCTGCCCCAGGCGGTGTGCGGGGATCCGACGCGGATCCGCCAGGTGCTGATCAATCTGGTCGGCAACGCCGTCAAGTTCACTCACGAAGGGGGCGTCAGCGTCAGGGTCCGTCACCAAGTCCTCGGCGAGGGGAAATACCTGCTCCGATTCGAGGTCGAGGATACGGGGATCGGCATATCCGAGGAAATCCAGGGCTCACTGTTCGACGACTTCACCCAGGGCGACACGTCGACCAGCCGGCGTTACGAAGGCACCGGACTGGGGCTCGCCATCTCGCGCCGGCTGACCACCCTGATGAGCGGCGAAATCGGTGTCGACAGCGAGGAGGGCCGGGGATCGATCTTTTGGTTCACCGCCGTGGTCGAGGCGGCGACGACGCGAGCCCGCGGCCGCGACCGGTCGCTCGACGTGGATTCGGTCAGCGTCACCCGGCCGCTTCGCATCCTCGTCGCCGAGGACAACGAGCTCAATCAAATGATCCTCAATTCGGTGCTTGAACCGCTTGGCCACGACATCACCATCGTCAGTTCCGGCATGGAGGCGGTGGAAACCGTGAAGTCTGGCGGTTTCGACATCATTCTCATGGACGTCCGCATGCCCGAGCTCGACGGCCCGGAAGCGACGCAGGCGATCAGGCGGCTGCCCGGCGAGGTCGCGGATATTCCCATCGTCGCCGTGACCGCCGACGTGATGGAGGAAAATGTCCGCGGTTACGCCGCTGCCGGGATGAACGCCACCGTGTTCAAGCCCATCGACCGACGCCGGCTACTCAGCACCATCAACGACGTCCTCGGCGAGGAGATCCACGTCGCCGTCGTCGGCGACGAACGGCGTTCCGACCGCGACGCGCCGGCAAGCCGGGCCGCCGATGACGTCCCGCCCTCGGAGGAAGTCCGCGAGTTCATCGCCGATCTCGAGGACATCGCGGAAGGCGGCGGCAGCTGAACGCCGGCCCGGCCCTCCGCGGTTCCCCGGGTCACGCCCCTTATATCGTGTCGTAGTCGCGGAAAATTCCGACGTCCGCGGTCGCGACCGGGAAAACCCCGCTGGCGTGGGCGTCGATGATGTCCCGGCCGCCCCGATCGCCGTCGATGTCCGCCAGGGCGCCGAAGTGCCCCGCGCCGAACACCACCGGATTGCCACGCCGGCCGTCGTTGACGGGCACGCAGATCGATCTCTCCGCCGCCGGATCGAAGGCCGCGATCAGGGCGGACATCGTCGACGGCTGGATTTCGGGCATGTCGGCGAGGCAGATCATCACCGCGTCGGCGTCGTCCGGGAGCGCCTCGATGCCGGCGCGGATCGAGGTGCCCATGCCGTCTTTGAACGCGGGATTGAACACCAGGCCGACGTCGCAGCCGTCGAGCGCCGCGGCGACGTCGGCCGCCTGATGGCCGGTGACCACGAACAC
>JAPPPF010000090.1 GCA_028817665.1 Magnetovibrio sp.
CGCCGTGATGGGCACGGGCCCGATCCCGGCCAGCCGCAAGGCGCTCGAGCGGGCCGGCTGGAGCGTCGACGACGTCGAGCTGGTCGAGGCCAACGAGGCCTTCGCCGCCCAGGCCATCGCGGTCAACCGCGAGATGGGCTGGGACCCGGAGATCGTGAACGTCAATGGCGGCGCCATCGCGATCGGGCACCCGATCGGCGCCTCGGGCGCGCGCGTCCTGGTCACGCTCCTGCACGAGATGGAGAAGCGCGACGCCAAGAAGGGGCTGACGACGCTTTGCATCGGCGGCGGTATGGGCATCGCCCTGTGCGTCGAGCGCGACTAGCAGGAACACACAATCGGGGAACGCATCCTTCATCGCGGACAGCAACGAGAGCGCCGGCAACAGGCGCCGATGATCCGCCCAACCGGGAGAGCAAGATGGGTCGAGTAGCATTGGTTACCGGCGGCACGCGAGGTATCGGCGCCGCAATTTCAATCGCCTTGAAGAATGCGGGACGCGACGTGGTTGCGAACTACGCCGGCAACGATCACGCCGCGCGCGAGTTCGAGGAGAATACGGGCATCAAGGTGCTCAAGTTCGACGTCTCAGATTTCGACGCCGTGGCGGCCGCCGCCGCCGAAATCGAGAAGGATCTCGGTCCGATCGAGATCCTGGTCAACAACGCCGGCATCACCCGCGACACCACCATGCACCGCATGAGCTTCGAGCAGTGGAAGGAGGTCATCGACACCAACCTGTCGGGCGTCTTCAACTGTTCGCGCGCCGTCATCGAGGGCATGCGCGAGCGCAGCTTTGGCCGGATCGTGAACATCGGCTCGATCAACGGCCAGGCCGGCCAGTACGGCCAGGTCAACTATGCGGCCACCAAGTCCGGCATCCACGGCTTCACCAAGGCGCTCGCCCAGGAAGGCGCGGCCAAGAACATCACGGTCAACGCCATCGCCCCGGGCTACGTCGATACGGACATGGTGCGCGCGGTGCCGCCGGACGTTCTGGAGAAGATCGTCGCCCGCATCCCGGTCGGCCGTCTGGGCAAGGCGGACGACATCGCGCGCGGCGTTCTGTTCCTGACCGCCGACAATGCGGACTTCATCACCGGGTCGACCCTGTCGATCAACGGCGGCCAGCATATGTACTAGGCCCCGCGTTCGGGACCTTCCCATGCACGCTTCACCGACCCCACGCAGATCATGAGCCGGGAGTATCCAGACCGGCCCATATCGGGGGTCGGAGTCGTCGTGCTTCGCGACAACCAGGTCCTCATGATCCGGCGCGGCCGCGAGCCGCGCCGGGGCCAGTGGAGTATTCCCGGCGGCAAGCAGCGCCTCGGCGAGACCTGGCGCGAGACCGCGGCCCGCGAGGTCCGCGAGGAAACCGGCGTCGAGATCGAGGTGATCGGGATCGTGGACGTGGTCGATGCGATCATCCGCGACGGCGATCCGCCGCGCCCCGGAACGAACGAGGCGGCCGCGAATGACGCAGCCGCCAACGACGACGCGCCGGGCAACGTCACCCCGCTCCGCGATCCGGCCCGGGTCCGCTACCACTACACGCTGGTGGACTGCGCCGCGCACTGGACCGGGGGCGATCCCGTTGCCGGAAGCGATGCGGCAGAAGCCGCCTGGTGGCCCCTCGACCGGCTCGACGAGCTCTCTTTGTGGACCGAGACGATCCGCATCATCACCGAGGCCGCCGCCATGGCCGCGGCCCAGCGGCGCTGAGTGGCCGCCTCCCGTCCGGTGGTTCCGCCGCGCCGCAACCGTGCGACCCTGATCGGGCTCTCCGCGGTCCTGACCTGGTCCACCCTCGCGCTGTTCGGCACGCTCGCCGGCCCGGTCCCGCCCTTCCAGTTGGTCGCGATGGCCTTCACCATCGTCTTTGCGCTCACCGTCGCGATCTGGCTCGCGCGCGGCGAGGACCCGCGCACCCATCTGCGCCAGCCGGCGCGCCTGTGGGCGCTCGGGATCGCCGGCCTGTTCGGCTATCACCTGCTCTACTTCGTCGGCATCCAGAATGCGCCGCCCGCCGACGCGAACCTGATCAATTATCTCTGGCCGGTGCTGATCGTCCTCTTCTCCGCGCTCCTTCCCGCCGAAGCAGGCGTCGGCCGCCTGCGCTGGTTCCACCTGGCAGGCGCGGCGCTGGGGCTCGCCGGCACCGCGCTGATCGTCACCGGCGGCACCGGGCTCGTCATCCGCGCCGAGTTTTCCGGCGGCTACCTGGCAGCGATCGGCGCCGCGCTCGCATGGTCGAGCTACTCGGTCCTGTCGCGTCGCTTCGCGCATGTCTCGACCGACGCGGTGGGCGCTTTCTGCGGCGGCACCGCGCTGCTCGCCTGGATTGCCCACCTTGTCCTTGAGACAACCGCCTGGCCGGCGGACGCCCTCGCCTGGCTCGCCGTGCTCGGCCTGGGGCTCGGGCCGGTGGGTGCCGCCTTCTTCGCCTGGGATCACGGGGTCAAGCATGGCGACCTGCGCGTGCTCGGTGCCGGCGCTTACGCCGCCCCGCTGCTCTCGACCGTCCTGCTCGTCGTCTTCGGGCTCGGCGATGCGACATGGACGCTCGCGCTGGCCTGCCTGCTGATCGTCGGCGGCGGGCTGCTCGCAGCCCGCGAGATGCTCAAGCCCGGCTAGCCGGACTGGGCGGCCGCGAACGCGGCCATGTGAAACGCCGCCTGGCCCGGCACATAGGCGTAGTCCCGACCAATGGGACAGGCGTGACGTGCAGCGCACCCCCTTCCCATACAGTCGCCGCGGTCCGCCCCGGTGATGTGACCCGTGCAGGCCGGCACGTCGTAACCATCGCCGTCGAACGCACCCACCGGGCAGGCGGCGAGGCATGGTTTCTCGGCGCAGGTTTCGCACGGGGCCGGCCGGCGGTCCGGTGCCGGCAACTCGAACCGTTCGGCAAACGCCAGCGCCGCCCGGTAGGCGTGCCACAGGCCATAGTCGGGATGGATCAGCACCCCCACCGGCGACGGATGCACCGGCTCCGCGCGTCGGGCCCAGCGTTGGAACGGCAGGTAGGGCGGCCCGCCGAACGGGAACAGCGCCGCCGCGCCAAAATCTCGCGCAACACCGCCCACGGCGTCCGCGATCCACGCGTCCAGCGGGTTTGCGCGGTCGGCATAACGATCACCCACGGCTTTGAACGCGTCCCACATGGCGGGACCCGCATTGCCGATCATGACGAGAGTCTCGCCGGCGACGCCGTCTTCGGGTTCGGGGTGGAACCCGCCGCGTACGATCAGCCCGTGGGCGGCGAGGCTCTGTTCGATGTCCGCAATATCAACCAGGCCGTTCCTCATGCTGAGCCCGTCGAAGTATGAGGAACGAATCTCCGCCGCGTCCTTCGACAGGCTCAGGACGGGGCGGTCCGATTCTGCGCCTACTCGGCCGCGATCGCCTTCTTCAGATAGTCGCGGTCGAGCAGTTCGGCGATCTGGATCGCGTTGAGCGCCGCGCCCTTGCGCAGATTGTCCGAGACCACCCAGATGTTCAGCCCGTTGTCGATGGTCGCGTCCTCGCGGATGCGGCTCACATAGACTGCGTCCTCGCCCGCCGCCTCGTCCGGCGTCACATAGCCCTCGTCGGCGCGGTGATCGAGCACGGACACGCCCGGCGCCACGCGCAGCACTTAGCACGCCGCCTTGGCGGCCAACGCGGTGGACAAGTG
>JAPPPF010000215.1 GCA_028817665.1 Magnetovibrio sp.
CGCCAGGACCGCGCCATGGTCCCGCCTTTCGCGAAGGCCGATTGCCTAGGCCTCCGGCCGCCCGCGGCCCCGCCGGCGAAGGCCGGTGAAGCGGTGGAAATCGTCCGTCTCGACGTTGGCCTCCGGGGTTTCTGAGGCGTGGCCGGCGCCCTTCCCGAACCGCCGACGGTGCTGTTCGCGCATCCCGCCTACCAGCTCGCCGCCAGCTTCGCTAAGCGCCGGGCGGCGACGCCGCATCGTCAGGTCTGGACGGCGGCCGACGCGGAGGCACACCTCGAAGACGCCGATGTCCTGGTGCTTTCCGGGTTCTGGTGCAACGAGTGGCTGACCCAGGCGCCCAAGCTCAAATACGTACATGTCTGCGCCGCCGGCTACGACCAGTACGATCAGCGCGCGTTCGCGGATGCCGGGGTCCTGTTGGCCAATTCCAGCGGCGTCAACGTCAATGCGGTCAGCGACCATGCGATGGCGTTGTTGCTGGGCCTAACGCGGCAGATCCATCTCGCCCGCGACCGCCAGGCACGGGCCGAATGGCGGGCGACGATCTCCGAGATCGGCCGCCGCGAGGACGAACTCGACGGTAAGACCTTGGTGATCTACGGCCTCGGCGGGATCGGCGGCCGCCTGGCCCGGCTCGCGGGCGCGTTCGGCATGCGGGTGCTGGGGGTGAAGCGCGACACGGGCGTCCGGGTCGAGGGCGTCGAGGCCTTGTATCCGCCGGAGCGGTTCACGGACCTCCTGGCCGAGGCCGACGTCGTCGCGCTGACCTGTCCGCTCACCGATGAGACCCGCGGCCTGATCGACGCCGAGGCGCTGGGCCGCATGAAGGAGACGGCCTACTTGATCAACGTGGCGCGCGGCCCGGTGGTCGATGAGGCGGCGTTGGTCGAGGCGCTGCAATCCAAAGGAATTGCCGGCGCCGGGCTCGATGTCTTCGATCCCGAGCCCCTACCCGCCGAATCGCCGCTCTGGTCGCTGGAAAACGCCCTCATCACGCCGCATACGGGTGGCGAAACGCGACGCTACGAAGAGAACGTCGTCGATTTTTTGTGTGAAAACCTCGACCGCTTGGCCATCGGCGACGCCGATCTCGTCAACCGTATCGTCTGACCGCATCCTCGGCAACCATCTGATCTGATTGGCATATCCCCGTGTCGCCGGCAATGGCGCCAGGCCGCGAGAACGCGTCGCGAGACCTACTCAAGAAAATACAACCTAATAAAGAACTAAAACAGTTGACAGCCGAATGGAACTTTAGTAGAACACGGCATAACGTTTCACTTTTGTTCATTCAGTAAAGAGAATTGGCCTGTGTCCGTGAATAGGCCTCGGAACACAAGGAAACTGCGAAATTCGGTCCTGAAAGTCGGTGAATATTCACCATTTCGACCGTTTCTGCGATAAATGGAGGAGTATCCCCATGTTGACTCGCAAACAATACGAACTTCTGATCTTCATCGACAAGACGTTGCGCGATACGGGTATTTCGCCGTCCTATGACGAGATGAAGGCGGCGCTCGAATTGAAATCGAAATCCGGTATTCACCGTCTGATCACTGGGCTCGAGGAGCGCGGCTTCATCCGGCGCCTGCCGCATCGGGCGCGCGCGCTCGAAGTCTTGCGCCTGCCGGAGAATATGGACGGCATGACCCCGGCGATGCCGCTGAAGCGCAAGTCGGGATTCACGCCGAACGTCATCCCCGGCAACTTCAAGAGCGATTTCAACCTGCCGGGCGCGGCGGTGGCGGCCGATTCGGAAGCCCTTCAACTGCCGCTTTACGGGCGCATCGCCGCCGGCACCCCGATCGAGGCGTTTCGCGACACCTCGCTGACCGTCGACGTGCCGGCCGGCATGTTGAGCGCCGAATCGGAACATTACGCCCTCGAGGTCGAGGGAGACTCGATGATCGACGCCGGCATTCACGACGGCGATACCGTGGTCATCGAGCGATCGGAGAACGCCAACAACGGCGCCATCGTCGTGGCTCTCGTCGAGGGGACCGAAGTAACCTTGAAACGGCTCCGGCGCAAAGGCGACTCGATCGCGCTGGAACCCGCCAACAAGGCCTACGAAACTCGGATATTCGGTCCGGACCAGGTGAAAATCCAAGGCCGCCTCGTCGGCCTCATGCGGAGCTATTGAGCACCGGTCTTCCGACGATTGCGGCGGGCGTTGCCGCGAGTTCGGCGTCGGCCGCTCAGCTGGCCCCGCCGGTGCCGTCTCGTCTCGCCGCCGGGCCGACGACCCAAGGCCGCCGACCGCGGTAGCCGTCGACGGTCTCGACGCGCACCTTGACGCCGGTCATCCAGACGGCGTGGCTTCCCGAACGCCAGAGGTCGAAGCGGTCGATGACGTGGGCCGCCGGGCAGCGGCGGCGTAGCGGCACCAGGGCGATCACCACGTCGGCGGTCCAGCAATCCTCGGTGGCGGCGCTTTCCTGTCGGATCAGCGCCGCGATCCGGCCGTTCCGCCGATAGAGACAGCCCTCGGCATCGCAAGATATGGCGCCCTCGCCCGCCCGCCCTGCCGTGGGCAGCAATCTCGGCTGGTCTTCATCGCCGCCGAGACGAGCCCAGATCTCTTGCTGAAAGCGCGCCCGGCGCACGGTCGAGGCGATCAGGCCGCCGTCGGCGCCCCGCACGGCGAGCACCCGGCCGCCGCCGTCGACCAGGATATCGGGCGGCTGCATGGTGAAGATCGTGGCCAAGCCGGCGGCGACGCCGGCGGCCCCCCAAACCCGCCATCGGTACCGCCAGATGCAGAGCCAGAGCCCGCCAAGGGCGATGGCGGCGAGGCCCCAGATCGGCATCGCCGGCAGCAGGGTCACGGCGCCCGGCCACCCGGCCACCGTCTCGGCGACCGCGACGACGGCCGCGATGCCCCATCCCATGGGGACAAGGCCCACGGCCTCGGCGCCGAACGGCATGAGGACGAAGCCGATGATCGCCCACGGCATGACCCAAAACCCGGTCAACGGCACGGCCAACATGTTGGCCACGAGGCCATAGTCGGCGAACCGGTTGAAGTGGTAGACCGCGAACGGCGCCGTCGCGGCACCGGCGACGAGCGAGGTGATGGCGATGCCGATCAAGTACCGGCCGAGGGTCTGGTGCCAGCGGCGCGGCCCCGCCTCGCGGCCGAGCCGCCGGCGCCGTTGCGTCAGGTACTCATAGGCCGCGACCAGGGCGACGACGGCGGCGAAGGACATTTGGAAGCTCGCGCCGAGCAAGCTTTCCGGTTGCAGGGCCAGGATGACCAGTGCCGCCCAGGCGACCGAGCGAAGCGAAAGGCCTCGGCGGTCGAGGATGACGCCGAGGAGCGCCAGGGCGATCATCAGGAAGGCCCGCTGGGTCGGCAATGTCGCGCCGGCGATGAGCGCGTAGATGAACGCGCCGGCGATGGCGGCGACGGCGGCGCACTTCTTCACCGGATAGCGTAGCGCCACCCCCGGCACCATCACCAATCCGGCACGCACCGCGGCGAACAGGATACCGGCGACCAGTCCGATATGCAGGCCGGATATCGCCAGCAGGTGGGCCAGACCGGAATCCCGCATGGAATCCAGGATCGACGCCGGCACGGCGCTGCGTTCGCCGGTCATCAACGCCGCGGCGACTCCGTCTTGTGGAGGCGGCAGCGCGGCGATGATCCGCGCCGTGCT
>JAPPPF010000310.1 GCA_028817665.1 Magnetovibrio sp.
AAGTAATTGTTGTATTATTATTCTTTTTAATTGACAAATTATCTATAATCAGGATAAAATTCCGTTTTCAGCTAACGGGGTGATCCCGCCATGACCTACGGCCTGCGACAAGAACCGCTTCGGCGCGACGGTGTGCGGCCCGCGCGGTTCGCGGCGGCTGTGGCAGGTACCGTTCGCCCGCCCATCCTTCGACAAGCTCAGGATGAGGGTGGGGGCGGGTCGCGCCGTCGATACCACCGATACCGTCGGGATTTCGGAGAAATCCTCATGCTGAGCTTGTCGAAGCATGCGCGCACCGCTGAATTGCCTGGGGAATGCGTATCCGTTGGCGCTTTATCGCAGGCTCATACGCATGCAAGCCATTGAAAACACGGGGGGTGATGGGGCGGATGTCCGGAAATGCGTATGGATGCGTATGGATGCGGATAAATCTCCACGGGATGAACACCCATGAATGCCGGCTCAGAGGCAGGCCTTGATGCGCTCGATGGCCTTCAGGATGTTCTCCGTCGAATTGGCGTAGGAGAACCGGATGTAGCCTTCGCCCTGGGCGCCGAAGCTGGTGCCGGCGATGAGGGCGACGCCGGCCTCGTTCAGGAGCTTGTCCTGGAGCGCGCGGGCCGTGTAGCCGGTTTCGGCGATGTTGGGGAAGGCGTAGAAGGCGCCGGCCGGCTCGACGCAGGAGAAGCCGGCGATCTGGTTGAGCTCGCGCAGGATGATCTTCCGCCGCTCGTCGAAGGCCGCCATCATCGCGTCGACGGCGTCCTGCGGGCCCTGGAGCGCGGCGATGCCGGCGTATTGGGCCGACGCGTTGACGCAGCTGTGGCAGTTGATGGAGAGCCGGGTCGCCGGATCGACCAGCGCCTTCGGCCAGACCCCGTAGCCCATGCGCCAGCCGGTCATGGCGTAGGTCTTCGACCAGCCGTCGAGCATGATCACCCGGTCGCGGAGGCTCTCGTACTCGAGCAGGCTGACGTGACGCCGCCCGTCGTAGAGCATGCGCCCGTAGATCTCGTCCGACAGCACCGCGACATCGGGGTGGGCCTCCAGTCCCGCCGCCAGCCTGTCCATCTCTTCGCGGGGCACGTAGCCGCCGGTCGGGTTGGCCGGGCTGTTGAGGATCAGGAGCCGGGTCCGGGGCGTGATCAGCGCCAGCACCTCGTCGGCGGAGAACGAGAAGCCGTTCGCCTCGTGCAGCGCCATCGGCACCGCCTTGGCGCCGGTGAAGTTGATGACGCTCTCGTAGATGGGGAAGCCCGGGTTGGGGTAGATGATCTCCGTCGACGGATCGCCGAACATCAGGATGGCGAAGAACATGGTGACCTTGCCGCCGGGCACGATCATCACGCAACCGGGATCGACCTCGACGCCCCGGTGGGTGGCGATGTCGGCGGCGACGGCCTCCCTGAGTTCGGGGATGCCGTTGGCCGGCGTGTAGCCGTGGTGGCCGTCGCGGAGCGCCTTCTGGGCGGCGTCGACGATGTGGTCCGGGGTCTTGAAGTCGGGCTGGCCGATGCCGAGGTTGATGATGTCACGGCCCTCGGCGGCGAGCGCGTTGGCGCGGGCCAATACCTCGAAGGCCGACTCGGTGCCGAGCCGTCCCATGGCAGCGGTCATCTCAACCATATCCGGGGCCTTTGGTTGTCGTTTCAGACCCCGCGACTCTATGGTACACACCCGGTCCAGGCAACGCAGACGTGGGACTCGCCGCCGCATGCTTCGACAAGCTCAGCATGAGGGTTTCCCTGAAACCCTCGAGACGAATCTCCGACCTCATCCTGAGCCTGTCGAAGGATGGGCAGCGGACCGCAGCGTCGACCGTGAAGGCCGTTCCGCAGTATGTAAAGTATCCGAAAGACCGCTCCGACATCATTCCCTTCCCCCATCGAGGGGGAAGGGGAACAGCGAGCCGTCCGCCCGATGAAGCCCGCGAACTCGGTCCTTTCCGGCTATGGCGTCACCGTCTTCGAGACCATGTCCAGGCTCGCCATCGAGACCGGCGCCATCAACCTGGGCCAGGGGTTCCCCGACGACAACGGGCCGGAGAACCTGCGCCGCCTGGCCGCCGACGCGGTCGTCGACGGGCCCAACCAGTATCCGCCGATGATGGGCGTGCCGGAGCTGCGCCAGGCGGTGGCGGCGCACAACCAACGCTTCTACGGCCTCGACGTCGATTGGCAGACCGAGGTGATGGTGACCTCGGGCGCCACCGAGGCCCTGGCCGACTGCCTTTTGGCGCTGATCGAGCCCGGCGATGAGGTGGTGCTGATCGAGCCCTTGTACGACAGCTACCTGCCGATGGTGCGGCGCGCCGGCGGCATCCCGAAGCTGGTCCGGGTCGAACCGCCGGACTGGGCGCTGCCCCGCGACGCATTGGAAGCGGCGTTCTCCGAGAAGACCAAGCTGATCCTGTTCAACTCGCCGCAGAACCCGGCGGCCAAGGTCTACGACGCCGACGAACTGGCGTTCATCGCCGAACTGGTCGAACGCTTTGACGCCTACGCGGTCTGCGACGAGGTCTACGAGCACATCGTCTTCGACGGGGCCCGGCATATCCCGCTGATGACGCTGCCCGGCATGCGCGAGCGCTGCGTGCGCATCGGCTCGGCCGGCAAGACCTTCTCCATGACGGCCTGGAAGGTCGGCTACATGACGGCGCCGGCGCACCTCTTGGGCGCCATCGCCAAGGCGCACCAGTTCGTCACCTTCACCACGCCGACCAACCTGCAGCGCGCCGTCGCCGCCGGCCTCGAACAGGACGACGCCTACTTCGAGACGCTGACGGCCGAGCAGCAGGCGAAGCGCGACCGGATCAAGGCCGGGCTCGAGGCCGCCGGCTTCGAGACGATGCATGCGGGCGGCACCTACTTCCTCTCCGTCGACATCCGCTCCGTCGGTTTCGACGGCGACGACGTCCAATTCTGCGAGCACATCATCCGCGAGGCCGGGGTCGCGGCGATCCCCCTGAGCGCCTTCTACTCCGATGGCGACGTCCGCCATTTCGTCCGGTTTTGCTTCTGCAAGCGCGACGCGGTATTGGATGAGGCGGCGGCGGCCCTCGAAGACCACTTCGCTTGAAAGATTAGGAGACCACCATGAACGGTGCCGAAAGTCTGGTCCGGACCCTGAAGCTCGGCGGCATAGATATCTGCTTCACCAACCCCGGCACGTCGGAGATGCATTTCATGGCGGCGCTGGACCGCACCAACGCGCTCCGCTGCGTGCTCGGGCTGCAGGAGAACATCGTCACCGGCGCCGCCGACGGCTACGCCCGGATGGCCGACAAGCCCGCCGCGACGCTTTTGCACCTGGGGCCGGGGCTGGCCAACGGGCTCGCCAACCTGCACAACGCCAACAAGGCCGGCACCGGCATCGTCAACATCGTCGGCGACCACGCCACCTACCACATCGAATACGACGCGCCCTTGACCGCCGACGTCGAAGGCATCGCCCGGCCGGTCTCCGATTGGGTCAAGACCTCGCCGACGTCGGCCGGCGTCGCCGCCGACGGGGCCGAGGCGATCCGCCAGGCGAACACCCATCCGGGCCGCATCGCGACGCTGATCCTGCCGGCCAACACGGCCTGGGGGGAGGGCTCCGAGCCGGTGCCGACGGCAGCCTCCAATTCGCCGGGCGCGCCCGGCGCATTGGAG
>JAPPPF010000183.1 GCA_028817665.1 Magnetovibrio sp.
GAACAGCATGTTCTCTGTATTGTCGTCCTGCATGACCTCGCCGTTCAGCCGCGATTGGATGCGGAGCCCGTGGGCGCCCGGCGGCAGCTCGTCGGCGGTCACGAACTCGGGCCCGAAGCCGCCGGTGGCGTCGAAGTTCTTGCCGATGGTCCACTGGCTGGTCTTCCTCTGGAATTCCCTGACCGAGCCCTCGTTGAAGATCGAATAGCCGGCGACGGCGTCGAGGGCGTCGGCCTCCGCCACGTGGCGGCAGCGCTTGCCGATGACGGCCACCAGCTCGGCCTCGTAGTCCAGTTGCTCCGACGCCTTCGGGCGGACGATGGGCCGCAGGTGACCGGTTAGGCTAGTGGCGCCGCGCATGAAGAAGGAGGGAAACGTCGGCCTGTCGTGGCCGCCCTCGGCGGCGTGCGCGGCGTAGTTGAGGCCGAGGCAGATGATCTTCGGCGGGTCCGGGATCACCGGCGCGAAGGTAAGCCCGCCGTAGGGCCGCCGCGCGTCGGCGCCGGCGTTCTCCGCCGCCGCTTTCGCGGCATCCAGGGCGTCGGCGGCCAAAAGCCCGGCGATGCTCCCAGGGAGCGCCGGCGCCGCCACCGCCAGGTCGACCACGGCGTCGCCGTCGCGCACCCCGACATGGGCGCCGCCGTCCGTCTCGAATGTCACCAATCGCATTTCGCACCTCCCAATCTGTTGCCGCATGCTTCGACAGGCTCAGCATGAGGACAAGGAAAATCTCCGATTTTCCTCATCCTGAGCAAGGCCCCGCCGGGGCCGCGTCGAAGGAGACGGAGGCCTTGCCGCGTTCCGAGATCAATGTTCGACGCCAACCATCGCGTGGACGGCGCGCATCAGGTCGCTCTCCGCGTCGGCGTAGAGCTCGGCCACCTGGAAATGGTTGAGGCCGGCGAGGTCGAGCTCCCGGCAGGCGTCGCCGCGCGCCTTGAGCGCCTGGGCGAATTCCCTGGACTGGCGCCGGAACTCATCGAGTTCGCCGCCGCCGTAGGCGACGACCACCGGCGGCATCCGTCCGGGCAGGTGGCGCATGGCGCTCAGCCGGTCGACGGCGGCGGCGTCGAGGCCGAGATAGGCGTTGCGCGCGCTGAGCCGCACCGGCTCCAGCTCGTACATGCCGCTGGCCAGCACCGCGCCCTTGATCGCATCGGCGGGCAGGCCTTCCTCGGCGGGCCAATCGGTGACCGCCATCAGCCCGGCCAGATGCGCGCCCGAGGAATGCCCGGCGACGAAGAGCCTGGCCGGGTCGGCGCCGAACGTGCCGGCGTTCGCGTGGACCCAGGCGACGGCGGCGCGGCACTGGCCGACGATCCCGTCCAGGCTGGCGGCGGGCGCGAGCGAGAAGTTGACGGAGACGAAGGCGACGCCGGCCGAGGTGAAGGCCGGCGCCTGGTAGCTGTTGTAGTCCTTGTGCCAGCGCGTCCAGGCGCCGCCGTGGAAGTAGACCGCGACCGGCGCGGCATCTGTCGCGTCGGTGGGGAAGATATCGAGGGTCTCGTCGGGGCCGGGCCCGTAGGCGACGTCGAGCCGGCAGGGATGGCCGGCCCGGACCCGTTCGCTCAGTTCCAGGTGCCGCGCCATGTAGTCGTTGGCGTCGGGCACCAGGACGCGCTGGTCGTACTGGTCGTCCAGTTGACGCTGGTCGTAATCGAGCCAGACCTTCCCGGCGGTCATGGGCGCCTCCCCTGCTTGCGTTCGTCTTGTAGGCCGGGCCGGCTCGGCGGGCAAGACGCCGGGCGCCGACATCGGCTATGATGGCGGCGGGAGGCGACGATGATCAGACCCCGGATCCTGGCCCTGGCGATGGCGGCGGCGCTGACGGCGCCGGCGGCGGCGCGCGCCTGCGGCCCGGAAATCGACATCCGCTTCTTCGAGGCCTCCGACGGCGACGTCTTCATCATCGCCAACAAGTCGCGCGAGACCTGGCTGCTGGTGACCCTCGAGATCGACCTCGTCGGCTCCAAGGGCCGGCTGGTCTTCGACACCGAGGATGGCGGCGCCGGGTTCTCCATGCACGCGCCCTTCGCCGCCGCCTCCGGGGACGTCGGCCTGGTCGCGGCGCCGGACGTCGCCGACGGCGCCGAACGGGTCGGCCTGAGCTTCACCCAGTTCGCGCCGGGCCGCGACTTCACCTTCGTCATCGACCTCGACGACCGGCTGGAAAGTTCCGACTTTGGCCAGGCGGTGGTCAGCGGGCCGGAGATCGATGGCGCCAAGGCGCGCGCCCAACTGATCACCCCGGACGGCGCCCAGACCCCGGCCCGCGGCCGCTTCGGGCCGGACGGCCGGGCGGTGC
This sequence comes from Magnetovibrio sp., assembly GCA_028817665.1. Taxonomy (GTDB): domain Bacteria; phylum Pseudomonadota; class Alphaproteobacteria; order Rhodospirillales; family Casp-alpha2; genus UBA3470. The sequence continues at coordinate 2,306 of JAPPPF010000183.1, forward strand.
TGCGCGGCGGCCTCTGCGCCTAGGCGCGGGCCGGCCTGGGCGCCTCGCGGATCAGGCAGGCGAACAGGAAGGCCATGGCGAGCGCCGCCGGGAACACCAGGAAGGCGTGCCGGTAGGCGGCCAGGGAATAGAGCCGCGCGCCCTCGAACAGGTGCCCCTGCCAGCCGAGGTCGAGGAGCGCGCCGACCAGCGGCTGCAGAATGGCGCCGCAGAGGATCACCGCCATGTTGACGTAGGCGATGGCGACGCCGGCGTCCTCGGGCCGGTTCTGCTCGCGCACCCCGGCGAAGCAGACGACCATGCCGGCGACGCTGACGCCGTGCGCGAACATCAGGCACTTGACCGTCAGCGGCGCCAGCGGCGCCACGTAGATCAGCGTGCCGAGCGTCGCCCCGGCGAGCGCGGCGCAGGCGATCAGCACCGGCTTGCGCCGGCCGAGCCGGTCCGACAGCCAGCCGACGACCGGCGCCGCCAGGCCCCAGCCGATCAGGATCAGCGAGGCGGAGAAGGCGGCGTCGGGCCGGCTCATGCCGTAGACCTGCATCATGTAGGGCACCCCCCACAGCCCGCCGAAGGCGTGCATGCCGGCGGGGATCGTCGCGCCGAAGCCGATGAACACCCAGGTCTGCGGATTGCGGGCCGTCGACATCAGGCCGAGGCGGCGGCCCGATCCGGCGGTCGCCGATTCGTAGCCGCGGTCGTCGAGCTTCGGCGGCCGGTTGCGGAAGATGATGACGACCACGGCGCAGCCGAGCAGCGCGACGATGGCGGCGCCCATCATGATCGGCCGCCAGCCGACGAGCGCGACGCCGGCGGCCAGCGGCGCCTGGCCGGCGACGCCGCCGGCCATGCCGAGCAGCATGGTCATGCCGCTGAGCATGGCGAGGCGGCCCGGCGGGAACCATTCGGTGATCACCTTCAGCGTCGAGATGAAGCCGAAGCCGGCGCCGGCGCCGATCATCAACCGGCCGATGGACGCCATGGTCAGGCCCTCGGCGGTGGCGAACAGCAGGCAGCCGACCCCGGACAGTCCGGCGGCGCCGAGCAACAACCGCCGCGGGCCCCAGTAGTCGGCGAGGATGCCGGTCGGGATCTGCATCGCCGCGTAGGCGTAGAAGTAATAGGCCGAGAGCTGCCCGAGCGCGCCGGCGGAGACGTTCAGGTCCGCCATCAGCTCGGGCACCATGGCGCTCGGCGCGGTGCGCTGGAAGAAGGTGTAGAAATAGAACACGGCGCCGATCAGCCACATGATCCAGGGCTGCACGGCGGCCCAGGCGGTGTGTCGCTGAATCCCGTTCATCGCAGGGCGGTGTATATAGGGCGGCGTCGGAAAATCCAGCATTTAACCGGAACCAGCGGGCGGCGCCGGTTTTCAAGGGCTCGCGCCTCGCCTATGATCCGCCGTCCGAGGGAGGAACCGATGACCCGCCTGCTGCACTTCACCGACATGCACCTGCGCCACCACCAGCCGGGATCGGCGGGGCCGCCGGAGCGGCTGTCCAGGGAGATGCCGGCGGCCCTCGAGCGGCTCGCGGCGCGGATCGCCGAGCTGGCCCCGGACGCCGTGGTGATGACCGGCGACGTGCTCGACGTGCCCGACCCGGTGATCGCCGGCGAGAGTCCCGACGGGCGGCCCGTGGAGACCTGGGTCGACGAGGCGCGGGCCGATTTCCGGTTGGTCAGGGACTGGTTCGACGGCCTCGGCGTCGACTATCTCGTGGTGCCGGGCAACCACGACCATGAGCCCGCCTTCACCGACGTCTTCGGCGACACCTCGGGGCCGCGCGACGTCGCCGGCTTCCGTTTCTTCAGTTTCTGGGACCAGCTCTCGGCGGCGCGCCAGCCGGTGCGCACCGGCGCCCGGGCCGAGCTGTTCGAGGCGGCGCTGACCGCGCCCGAGCACGACCGCCCGCAGGTCCACCTGCAGCACTACATGATCGACCCGCCGACGGTGTCGCGCGGCTTCAACTACGAATACGAGGACGCCGCCCGGATGAAGCGCGCCATCGAGGAAAGCGGCCGGGTCCGGGCCGTGCTGTCGGGGCACCTGCACCCGGGCAGCCTGGTCACCGGCGAGACCGGCGTCATCCATTCGCTGCCGCCGGCGTTCTGCGAGGCGCCGCATCCGTTCCGTGTCTACGACCTGGCCGACGGCGGCGGCGCCGAGATCACCGACCACGCCCTCGACGCCTAGAATTTTGCTCTTGAACCGGCGGGCCGAGGCGCTAAAACCATCGCCGCGAGATCAACGCCCAGCCAGAAAGAGACCCACGCGATGCCGCTCAACGCCATCACCTTCGATATCTGGGACACCATCGTCGTCGACGATTCCGACGAGCCGAAACGGGCCAGCCAGGGGCTGCGCTCGAAGGCCGAGGAACGCCGGCATCTGTTCTGGGAGGCACTGAACCGCGAGGCGCCCACCGACAAGGCGGTCACCGACCTGGCCTACGACATGCAGGAGGTCATGTACCGCAAGGTCTGGTTCGACGCGCACATCACCTGGAAGGTGGCGGACCGCCTGCAGGTCATGCTCGACGGCCTCGGCCGCGAACTGCCCGCGGACGCCTTCGACGGCCTGGTCGAGGCGCTGGAGACCATGGAGATGGAAATCAAGCCCGACCTCATCGACGGCGCCGCCGACGTGATCAAGGGGCTGGCCGGCGAGTTCAAGCTGGGCATCGTCTCGGACGCCATCTACACGCCGGGCCGCGAGCTGCGCGAACTGCTCGGCGCGCTCGGCGTCGGCGAGTACTTCTCGGGCTTCGTGTTCTCCGACGAGGTCGGCCGCGCCAAGCCGCACCCCGACTGCTTCCACGACGCGGCCCGCCAGATGGGCACGGAACTCTCCGAGATGCTGCACATCGGCGACCGCGACGGCAAGGACGTCGCCGGCGCCCAGGCGCTCGGCATGAAGGCGGTGCTGTTCACGGCGACCCGCGACGAAGGCGCGCGCGACACCACCAAGGCCGACGGCGTCGCCGGCTCCTACCCCGAGCTCGCCGACGTGATCCACGAGATCGCGGCGCGCTGACGCGCCGCCGGGTCAGGCCGGCCCGGCGACGTAGCGTTCCGGATCGCCCAGCTTCCGCACCCGTCCCTCCTGGTTGGCGCGCGCCAGCCAACTGCGCGCCTGGGCCGCCTCGATGCCGAAGTGCTCGGCGATCGTCTCGGCGCTCACCGGGCTCGCCGCGACGGCGTTCAATTCGGCGATGAAGGCGGCGTAGAAGTCGGGCCGGCCGGCCCGCGTCGGCACGCCGGCCGCGGCCTCCTCGCGCTTCGCCAGGAAGAAGGCCATGAGGTCGTCGCAGGTCTCGACGTCGTCGAGGCCGATCGGCTGATAGCCGAGGTGCAGCAGCGCCAGGTTGCCCGGCGACATGTGATCGCCGCTGCGCACGAAGGCCGGCACCCATCCCTCGGCGCGGTTCTCCTCGGCGCCCGACCAGATGCCGCCCTTGCGCCGGGTCTCGACGATCACCGCGACGTCGGAGAGCGCATACTGGTACTTGTTGGCGCGCATGGCGTTGGCGACGGTGAACCGGGTGTCCGGCGAGAACGGCGTCACCAGGGTCATGGTGCCGTCGGCCAGCGCGTCGCGGTTGCGCTTCGCCGCGGCCGCCTTGACCAGGCTGTCGGAGAGCACGCTGACGACGTTGCCGCCGGCCGCCAGGGTCGACGAGATCGCCTCGCGGTCGACGCCGCGCATGTCGCTGGAGATCACCGTCATGGCGGCGGCGCCGGCGCGCCGGCCGAGGCGGCGGGCGAACTCGAGCCCGGCCTCGTGGCTGTCGCGCGACCCGATGATGCAGACCCCGCCCCGGCCCAGGCGCCGGCGCGGTCCGGCGCCGAAGACCAGCGGCGAGACCGCCGACTTGAGCCGCGCGCCGAGGCGCGCCGGAAACTCCGCGTCGGCGAGGCTGAGCACCCAGATCCCGGCCCGCGCCCAGCCGTCGAGGGCGCGCTCGAGATCGCCCTGGCGGCCGAGCAGGGTGGCCAGCCGGGCGGCCGCGATGTTGATTCCACGGACCTCGCCAAGGGCGCCCGAGAGGCCGCCGCCGAGAAGCCCGCCGAGGCTCAGCTGGCGCGCCGCCAGCCAGTCGGCGAACCGGTGGTACTCGGCCGGCGTCAGCGGCTTGCCGTCGGCGGCGGTGGTGCCGAAATGGCCGCAGAGCAGAAGGATGGCCCGGGTCTCGGCGCTCAGGCGCTGCATCGGCCGCCGCCGCTCACGCCGCCCCGCCGGCGCCCGGCGGATCGCCGAGCAGGGCCTGGACCCGGTCGCCGAAGCGGGTTTCCAACTCGGCGCGGCGCGCGTCGGCGTCGCCGGCGGCGCCGCAATAGCGCGCCCGGTCGTCGGCGAGCCGGCGCCACACGGCGGTGGGCACCCGGTAGGCGGTCTCCATGCGCTGCATCAGCACGGTGCCGACGCCCGGCGGGAGCTGCAGCAGTTCCTTGGCCAGCAGCTCGGTGAACAGCGTGTCCTCGTAGCGCGCGATGACCGTGCGGCTGTCCGAGAGCAGGAGGTATTCCATGAACGCCCGCGCGTCCGCGCCGAGCCCCGGCCAAATCTCGGCCAGCGCCGCCGCCGTGTGCTCGCCGGCGTGGCGGTCGACGGCGGCGCGGTGGGCGCGCTCGCTGGCCGCCTGGTAACGCTGCTGGCTTTCGCGGTCCCACAGGGGGGTGCGCCGGGCCGGCCCGGCGTCGTCGTCGCGGTCGGGTGGCGTATCAACCATGGTCCTTGCATAGCCCGTCCATCGGCGGGCGGCAACCCGGTCCGTCTTGCCCCTTGACCGGCGAAGGGTTATCTGAGACGCTAATGGCCGTGGGCCGCCCATCGCGGCCGCCGTGGTTCGCATCGGACACTCGCCGCCACGTAAATCAAAGCGCAGAGTGGGCTCTACCAAGGCGGCGCCGCCGTCCCAGCCCTTGGTCCTCACGGACCGGCTTCCCCGGGGAAGCCGACAGGTTGGATATGGCAAGAGCGTGATAACCCGACACCCCCATACCGTTCGCACCCCGCCCCTCGTGAGCGCGCGCGGTTGAGCCGTCGGGGCGCGCCCGCCCTTGAACAAACGGAGTGATTGACGATGTCGAACTACGAATATGATTTCAGCGCCGGGGTCGAGCAGTACAAGAAGATCATCGACGGCGGCGAGGCCGATTGGATACCGGTGACCACCCAGATGGCCGAGTTCTGCATGGCCTACGGCGGCCACAACGGCCGCGAGTTCTTCTCCAACCCGGAGCTGTTCGTGCGCGGCAGCTTGGACGTCCAGCAGGAGATGGGCTACCACGTCCCCGACATGGTCTGGGACGTCTACTCGGTCGAGGCCGAGGCGCTCGGCGGCAAGATGGCCTGGTTCGACGACCTCTATCCGGCCCTCGACAACACCGAGGTCATCATCAACGACGAGAAGGACATGGCGCGGATCAAGGCGCCGGACCCGTTCAAGACGGGGCGCATGCCGTGGGTCCTCGAGGCCTTGCAGATCTGCCACGAGCTGACCGGCTACAAGCCCTTCGTCCACTACTGCTCGCCGATCAACCTGGCCGCCCAGGTGATGCAGTTCGAGAACCTGATCATGGCGATGACCGAGCGGCCGAAGTTCGTCCACAAGCTGATGGACTGGCTGGTCGAGGAGGTCCTGGCACCCTACATCAACGCGTCCTTCAAGGTCCTCGGCGGCCACAACATCGCCAACGGCAAGGACGCGGTGGGATCGCTGCCGTTCATCACCGAGGATATCCTGGCCGAGTTCTCGGTGCCCTATCTCCTGAAGCTGCGCGAGCTCTGCGGCGGCCACGACGGCATCCGCTCCGACAACTGGTGGGGCGACAGCTTCGCCGCAGACATGGACGCCTATTGGGACGTCAAGCTGCAGATCACGCCGCAGTACCTGAAGGTCCAGGACCCCGACTGCTTCGCCATCGGCACCGAACGGATCCGCGAGTACGCCGACAAGCGCGGCTGCGCGCTGAGCTTCGGCGTCGGCACCCTGCTCCTCCAGGTCGGCACCAAGGAGGAGATCACCAAGCGCATCCACGAATACATGGAGGTCGGCTCGCGCGGTCCGCACGGCAAGAAGTTCTTCCTCTATCTCTGCTCGTTCAGCGCCCAGACGCCGCCCGAGAACGTCCGCGCCGCCATCGAGGCGGTCAACATGTTCAACCGCGGCGAACGGCCCTACGCGGGCCAGATCGACACCGGCCCCGGCGCCGTCGCCGCCGAGATGGCCGGCGGCAAGGGCTTCATGGGGATCGGCTCGAAGTACTCGGGCGTCAGCGAGTTCCGCAAGGAGGACCGCAAGCAGATCTTCAAGGACATCTACCAGTCGGTGATGGACTTCGACGAGCAAGGCTGCCCGGAACTGGTCGCCAAGGCGCTGGAGGACGGCGAGAGCGCCACCGACATCCTCGACGAGGGCCTGATCCCGCCGATGGGCGAGATCGGCGACCTGTTCGCGTCGGGCGAGCTGTTCGTGCCGGAGATGCTGCTCGCGGCGCGCGCCATGAAGGCCGGCCTCGAGATCCTGCGGCCGATCCTGACCAAGGTCCAGACCAAGCCGAAGGGCGTCGTCGTCATGGCGACGGTGTTCGGCGATCTCCACGACATCGGCAAGAACCTGGTCGGCATGATGCTGGAGGGCGCGGGCTTCAAGGTCGTCGACCTCGGCGTCAACACCAAGGCCGAGGACATCATCGCCACGGCCCGCGAGGTCAACGCCGACGTCATCGGGCTGTCGGCGCTGCTGACCACGACGATGCCGTTCATGAAGCTGATCATCGAGGAGATCCAGCGCGAGGGCCTGGATATTCCGGTGATCATCGGCGGCGCGCCGGTGTCCCAGGATTTCGCCAACAAGGTCAACGCCGACGGGTATGGCGACAACGCGCCGATCGCCGTCGAGATCTGCAAGAAGCTGGTGGGCATCACCGGCGGCGAATCCGCCTCGGCGGGCGCGGCTTAGATGTGGGGGGCCCGCCTCCCGGCCACGCCGTCCATCCAACGTGCCGGCCCGGCGAAATATTTTCGTCCCCGGCGGCCGGACGGCGGGGCCGGGATCGGCGCCTGAGATGAGATCCATGATCGACCGAAAAGCGGCAGGAATCCGCGAAAAACAACAGATTCGCGCAAAACCTGTCAAAAAAGTGCAACGGAGTTCGGCTAGGGTGAATGAGGTTTATTCATGGCCGGTATGAACATGGTTCTATTTGCAGGGATGTAGAACTGTTTAATCTAGTATGCGATAATCGGACTCGCAGGTTGGAAAGCCGAAAAAATCTGGCGTCCGAGTTGGCTGCATTGGGGAGGTAAATGTTAAAATTCGAAGCGCTGACCAAGGAATTCGGTCAACTGACCGCCGTCGACAGCATTGATCTTGAGGTTCCGAAGGGTCAGATGCTCGGCGTTATCGGTCGTTCGGGCGCCGGTAAGTCGACGCTGTTGCGGATGATCAATCGCCTCAATGACGCCACGTCGGGCAAGATTCTTTACGAGGAAGACGGCAAGGTCATCGACGTCAACCAGCTGACCGGACAGGAACTCCGGAATTGGCGCGCCCACTGCGCGATGATTTTCCAACAGTTCAATCTGGTGCTTCGGCTGAACGTGATCACCAACGTGCTCATGGGCCGGATCAACTACAATTCGATGCTGAAGACGATGATCGTCATGTTCTCGCCGGCGGAGCGCGCCTTCGCCATCCGGGCGCTCGACCGCCTCGATGTCAGCGCCCAGGCGCTGCAGCGCGCCGACACCCTTTCCGGCGGCCAGCAACAGCGCGTCGCCATCGCCCGCGCGCTGGTGCAGGAGCCGAAGATTCTGCTCGCCGACGAGCCGATCGCGTCGCTCGACCCCCGGAACGCGCAGATCGTCATGGAGGCCCTGCGCACGATCAACCAGGAAGACGGCATCACCGTGATCTGCAACCTGCACACGCTGGACACGGCGAAGAAGTACTGCGACCGGGTGATCGGCATGAAGCTCGGCAAGATGATCTTCGACGGCCATCCCTCGGAACTGACCGACGAGATGGCGCGCGACATTTACATGGGTGGCGACGAGGAGGACGAGGAGTTCTCCGCGGCGATCACCTCGACGAGTTTGGAGAACTAACGGGTGCGGGATCCTTCGAAGGAAGGACGACTAACATAAGGAGGGTTCGGCCGACCAATCGGGTGCTGTTTATTGAGTAGTGTGCGACACGCCCCAAGAAGAAAAGACAAAACAAGGTCCATAATAAAACAGGAGGTGAATATGCCTAAACGACGTTACGTACTGTCCGGTCTCACCGCTGTTGCTGCTTTTGCTCTGGTGGCGGCGTCGAATTGGTCCGTGAAGGCGGACGAATATATCGGGGGCTGGCAAAGCAAATATCCATCCATCAAGTACGGCGTGATTTCCCTGGAAACCGCCGTCGACATCGTCGCCAGCCAGAAGGCATTTGCTGCCTACGCCGGCAAGGAATTGGGCGTGAAGTTCGAGCTGTTCACGGCGTCCGAGTATGCGGGCATCATGAACGCGCTGATTTCCGGCCAGGTTCAGGTCGGCTGGCTCGGTGCCTCGAGCTACGCCGGCACCTGGATCGACTGCAAGTGCGTCGAGCCGATCGCCGGTGCCCAGGATCCCTTGGGCGGCATGGGCTACAACTCGGTCCTCATCGTCAAGTCGGACAGCTCCTACAAGTCGGAAGCCGACCTCAAGGGCAAGACCGTGGCGCGCAATGATCCGCACTCGACCTCCGGTTTCACCATCCCGACGGTGGCCTGGGCCGAGCGTGGCGAGCCCATCGACAACTATTTCAACTCCCCGCTTTCCGGCGGTCACCAGCAGACCATCGTCGGCGTCTTGAACGGCACCTACGACGGCGGCTTCACCTGGACGACCAAGGGCGACCGCATCGGCGGCATCCGCAAGATGTTGGACAAGGGTCTGTTGAAGCGCGATCAGATCCGCGTCGTCTGGACGTCGCCGCTGATCCCGACTCCGCCGGTGGTCATCCGCAAGGATCTGCCGATCTCCATGAAGGCCGACCTGACCAAGCTGTTCCTGCGTCTCGACGAACGTGAGCCGGAAATGGCCCGGGCCGTTGCGCAGGGCGATACGCTCGGCATGCAGCGGGTCTACCACGAAGACTACATTCCGGTCATCAACGCCAAGATCTGGCTGAAGAAGAACCGGAAGAAGAAGAAGGGCGGTTGATTTTTCCAGAGCGGAGGCGCCTTCGCGGGCGCCTCCCTCTGCCGCTTTTGATTTGTTGATCCATTTCAATTTTCCCGTGAGCCATATCACCCCATGAACTCAGAAGCCGCGACGCAAACCCAACAGTTGGACATCGCCGATCATTTCGAATTGGCGCGCAGCGAGTATCTTGGCCGCAAGCGCCTGTATATGGTCTTTTTCTGGATCGGCTTCGCGATCTCGCTGGCGCTGGCCGTATGGCACAGCGGTTTCAGCATCGCCGCGGTCGTCGACGGCTTGCCGCGGACCAGCGAGTTCATCGTCAGAATGTACTCGGCCCTGACCATCGAGAACTTCTACGCCGATCTCATCGATTGGTTCTGGGGCTTCGAGGACTGGTTGGCGTCGCTGTTCGTCAGCCTGCTGATGGCGTTCTTGGCGACCATCATCGGCACGACATTCGGCGGCATCCTGAGCTTCTACGCCTCGCGCAACCTGGCCAAGAACTACGCCATCTACTTCGTCACCCGGCGCACCCTGGAGATCGCCCGCACCGTGCCCGACATCGTCTGGGCCCTGATCTTCATCTACCCCTTCGGCGTCGGCCCGGTGGCCGGCATCCTGGCGCTGACCATCCACACCACCGGCGCGCAGGGCAAGCTGTTCGCCGAGGTCAACGAGAACATCGACCACAAGCCCATCGACGGCATCCGCTCCGTCGGCGGCAACTGGTTCGAGGAGATCCGCTTCGCCGTCGTGCCCCAGGTCATGCCGAACTTCATCTCCTATACGTTCTGGCGCCTGGCGCTGAACGTGCAGGCGGCGACGGTCATGGGCTTCGTCGGCGCCGGCGGCATCGGCTACGAGTTGATCAACGCCGTGAAACTGCTCTACTTCCTCGACACCGGCGCCATTCTGCTGATGATCATCTGCACCGTTTTCGCCATCGACATGGCGAGCGAGAAACTGCGCCATTACATCATCGGCAAGGAAACGCTGGTTGGATAACCGAAACAGGGAACACAAAACATGAGCGGCAAACTAGCCGACCTGACGCCAGAAATGATCGCCGCCGAGCGCGAGCGTTTCCCCCGGGTCTTCTCCATGACCATGAAGGCCCGCGCGACGCATTTCGTGTTGTGGGTCGGCACGCCGTGTCTGGTTCTCTACTGCCTCGACCGGTTCGGTTTCTTTTCGGAGAAATTCTGGGGCTCCTTCGGCCGCCTCGGCATCATGTTCTCGCAGATGTTCCCGCCCACGGGCTGGGAGTACATGGACGAATACACCTATGCCATCGGCGAGACCCTGTCGATGGCGTTCATCGGCAGCCTCGTCGGCGGCATCATCGCCCTGCCCTTCGCCTTCATGGCGTCGAAGAACATGATGCCCGTCCGGCCGGTGCAGTTCAGCTTCCGGCGCTTCGCCGACGTGCTCAGGGCCAGTGACTACCTGATCTGGGGCCTGATCTTCGTGCGCGCCATGGGGCTGGGGCCGATCCCCGGCATCATGGCCATTATCGTCATCGACACGGGCATCCTGATCACGCTGTATTCGGAAGCCATCGAGAACATCGACCGCAAACCGATCGACGGGATCAAGGCGTCGGGCGGCGGTCGGCTCGAGGTCATCCGGTTCGGCGTCATACCGCAGGTGTTGCCCGTTCTGCTGTCGAACGCGCTCTACATGTTCGAATCGAACACCCGCGCGGCGACCATCCTCGGCATCGTCGGCGCCGGCGGCATCGGCTTCCTGTTGTCCGACAACATCCGCGCCTTCGAGTTCTCGAACGCGTGCACCATCATCATCATGATCATCATCGTCGTCTACGGCATCGATTACCTGTCGAAACGATTGCGTGAGCGGTTCATCTACGGCGACCGGGTCTCGCAGGGCCATGACCGGCCGATGGAACGGGTTATGGCGAAGATGAAGGACTAGGTGGCGGCGCTCGCGCTCCGCACTCTCCTAACAATCATGGCGGTCGTGGCGATGGCCGCCTTCGACAGCCGGGCCGACACCCTCGTCCAGTTGCGCCAAGCCTACAATCAGGACGTCCGGCGAATCAGCGGCGGCGCCGTCACCGGCTACGTGGCGATGACCCCGCGCGCGGCGGTCGAGCGCTACCGGCTCGGACCGGTCGACCTCGCCAACCTGCGCGGGCTCACGGAGATATTTCCGGCGGACGCCCGGATCGCCGTCCGCGGTGAGTTGATCGTCGCCGACGGAGAGGAGATGGTGGCGAGCGCGGCGCCGCCCCGGTTCCGGCTCTACGGCGCCATGACGGCCGGCGGGGAACGCGCCTTCGTGCCCCTCGACGTCTCCGGGCTGGACGCGCCGGCGCTCGATCTGATCGCCCGCCATTGCACCGCCCTACCCTGTCCGGCCACGGTCGCCGGGCGCGTCGGCGAGGTCGAGGCGGAGCGCGTGACCAATCCGTTCTCGGCGACCGGCGTGTTGACCGTCATGGTCGGTCTCGTCGCCGATCACGTCGGCTTTCACGAGACCACGCGGTGAGCGGGCTGATCCTCTTCCTGGTCGTCGCCTCGGCGGCCCTGCATCCGCTCCGCGAATTCTACATCAAGGGCGACGCGACGCCGGAAGGCCTCACCCTGGCGGTCAACATCTGGTTCTGGATCCTGGCCGCGGTGCACGTCTTCGCCGTCGGCATGGACCCCTGGGCGGCCTTCGAGGTCTGGCCGATGATGACGGTTTCGGGGCTCTGCCTGCTGTTCTACTACTGGTGCATCGTCGAGGCCATGCGGGCCGGCGATCTATCCATCTATTACCCGATCACCCGCTCGTCGCCGATGTTCGTCGTCGTCTTCAGCTTCCTGGTCCTGGGCGAGACCTATTCGGCGGCGATGCTGGTTGGGATCGCGCTGGTCCTGATCGGCGCCTTCATGCTGCAGTACGCGCCGGGCGCCCGGCTGTTGAGCGAGCCCCGGCCCCTGATCCTGGCGTTTCTCGCCATGTGCGGCCACGGCGCCATCAGCCTCGCCGACGCGGCCGCCATGCAGAAGGTCGGGCCGGCGCAGTTCATGTTCGTCATGTACATCTTCGTCATCCCGGGCATGGCCTTCGTGCTGTCGATCAACCGGCCGGCCGGCCGCGGCCTTTATCGGCACCTGTTCATCGGCTGGCGGCGGACGCCGGTGCGCTTCGCCGTCGCCGGGATCACCGCCTACGTCTCCTACTACATGATCCTCATCGCCTTCCAGATGGGCGCCAACGTCGCCGCGGTCAGCGCCGTGCGCCAGGTCTCGATCCCGTTCTCGGTGCTGCTCGGCTGCCTGATCTACAAGGAGGCGCGGATGACGGCGCGCCTCGCCTGGTCGATCCTGCTGGCGCTCGGCGTCGCGGTGATCGTGGTCGCGAAATAGCTCCGCTACCGGGCGGTCAACTCCGCCGCCAACTCAAGGAAGGCCTTGATCAAGGGCGCGTTGCGGCGCTCGTTCAGGCAGGCGACGTGCGGGTGCAGGATGATCTCGTCGTCGGCGATGCGGATCGATTTCAACCGCTTGTGCGGCAGGGTCTCGTCCTCCAGCGCGATGCCGACGCCGAGCCCGTTGGCGACCGCCTCGCGGACCGCCTCGCGGCTGCCGATGGCGAGCACCGGCTTGATGCTGACGCCGGCGCCGGCGAGCGCGTCCTCGAAGGCGTGCCGGGTCGCCGAGCCGTCCTCGCGGAGCACGAACCGCTCGCCCTCGAGCTCGCTGATGCCGATCTCCTCGCGCGCCGACCAGGCATGGTCGTCACGGACCAAGAGCACGATCCGGTTCTCGCCGAAGGGCACCGAATGCAGCCGCTTGTCGGCGGTCTCCAGCGGCAGGATGCCGACGTCGTTGCGGAAGTTCAGCATTCCGCTCAAGACGTCCTGGGAATTGCCCAGGGACACCGAGAGCTCGACCTCGGGATGGCGCTGGCCGAAGGCCAGGATCATGTCGGTGACCTGGCCCGGGCCGATGGCGGCGATCCGGAGGTGCCCGGTCTTCAACCCGCTGGCCTCGGTGAGCACGCCGATCGCCTCGTCCTCGAGGCTGAACACGCGCTGGGTGACGTTCATCAGCCGGCGCCCGACGTCGGTGAGTTCGACGTGGTGGCCGTGGCGCGCGAACAGCTCGATCCCGTAGTCGTCCTCCAGCGCCTTGACGTGCGTGGTGATGCTCGGCTGGCCGACGCCCAGGGACTTCGCCGCCTGGGTGAAGCTGCCCTCGGTGGCGACCGCGTGAAAGCAGCGCAAACGCTTGAAGTTGAGAGATTTTTTCGACTTTTTCATTGTCCCCAACGGTGTCGGATATTGGCCGTCACGAAGCGCTGATCTCACCATACCCCAATTCGTCCGGTTCCGCCATTTGCCGGCCCGGCGGCCGCCTCACGGTTGACCCGCGGCAAGCCCGCGCGCCACCTCGAAGAAGGGCCGCACCAGGCGCGCGTCCTTGCGGGCCGCGTGGCAGATGATATGGACCTCCATGCGGAGACCGACGTCGGCGATCGTGAGGGCGTGAACGTGGCGGTCCGGGATGTGCTCTTCCTCGGAAATGATGCCGACGCCGATGCCGCGGGCGACCGCCGCGACGACGCCGTCCTTGCTGCCGATCTCCATGACGTAGTCGACCTCGACCCGGTCGCGGGTCAGGGCGGTTTCGATGGCGTGGCGGGTCAGGGAGCCGGGCTCGCGGCGGATCATCTTCTGGCCGGCGAGGTCCCGGAGGCGGACCGTCTCGCGGCCGCTCCAGGGATGCGCGCGCGGCACGATGACGACGGGTTCGGGGTCGCTGAACGTCAAGGCGTGCAGTTCGGCGTGGTCCGCGTGGTGGCCGACGATGCCGATGTCGGCGCGGTAATCGATCACGTCGTCGAGGATCTGCTGCGAGTTTCCGAACGTCACCGAGATGTCGATGCCGGGGAACCGCTTGTGGAAGACGGCGAGGATCTCCGCCGCCTGGTAGGAGCCGACGGCGCCGATCTTCAGGCGCCCGGCCTCCAGTCCCTTGACCGCCTTGAGGAACTCGACGGCCTCTTCCTGGTTGCTGACGATCCGGTGCGCGATGCTCAACAGCGACTTGCCGGTCTCGGTCAGGGCGACGCCGCGGCCGTGGCGGTGGAACAACTCGACGCCGTAGGCGTCCTCGAGCTTCCGGACCTGGCTGGTCAGGGTCGGCTGGCTGACGTTCAGCACCTTCGCCGCCGCCGTGAAGCTGCCCTCGCGGGCCACCGCGTAAAAGGTCCGCAACTGGGTCGGCAGCATCGTAGGTCCCTCACATGAGATTTAGATTTAAGGTATATAAAATATCTTTTATTTGGATTGGATCAACACCTCATGGCATGGGATGCTTACCGCGACCGAGAATTCTCCGGAAAGGATTGGGACCGATGGCCATGACATCCCGTGAAAGAGTCATGAATGCACTCCACCGCACTGAGGTCGATATCGCGCCCGACGCAAATCCGAACTCGAACGTCACCCGCGAAATGCAGGACAAGGTCGGCGCCTATTTCCCGGAAGCCCATCACAATGCCGAGGTCATGACCGAATTGGCGCTCGCCGGCCGCACCATCTGCGGCTACGACGCGGTGTTTCCGGTCTACGGGGCCGGTACCCAGGAGGCCGGCGCGCTCGGCGTCAAGATCGACTGGGGCGACCCGGACAACCTGCCGGCGATCCTCGGCCACAAGTGGAGCGATCCCGACGAGATCGAGGTGCCCGACGATTTCCTCGACCGGCTGGAGATCTCCACCGTCCTCGACTCGATCCGGATGCTGCGCCAGGAGGTCGGCGACGAGGTCGCCGTGTTCGGCAAGGCTTACGGCCCCTGGAGCCTGGCCTACCACTTCTTCGGCATCGAGCGCTTCATGATGGACACCTTCGCCGACCCGCCGAAGGTCCACGCCATTCTCGACCGGTTGAAGGAATTCACCATCACCTTCGGCAAGGCGCAGATCGAGGCCGGCGCCGACGCCCTGAACGTCTGCGAGCACATTACCGCGGATCTCATCCGGCCGGAAGCCGTGTCGACCTTCCTCCTGCATGTCGACCAGCAGATCAAGGCCGAGCTGCCGGTGCCGATCATCCTGCATTGCTGCGGCAAGACCATGGACCGCATCGAGCTGTTCAATCAAACGGGGTTCGAGTGCTTCAACTTCGAATCCGCCAACGACGCCTTCGAGCTTCGCGAGAAGGCGACCATCTCGCTTTGCGGCAACATCAACAACCCCAACACCATCCTCAGCGGCACGCCCGAGGATGTGGAACGCGAGGTGTTCTACGCCCTGGACGCCGGGATCGAGCTGTTGGCGCCGGAATGCGCCGCGCCGGTCAACGGCAAGCTGGCCAACGTCATCGCCGTCCGCGAGGCCCGCGATCGCTACTACGATGGCACCCGGATCGGCGACGCCCCGACCATCAGCCTGCCCAGCCAGGGAACCCAGCCGGTTCCGGTGAAGAACCGGACGACGCCCGCGGACGGCGCGGCGGCCGAGCTGTCGCCGAGCTTGCGCGAGATCTATGAAGCCGTGATCGAGATGAAGAAGGGCGAGACGGCGCCATTGGTCGCGGCCGAGGTCGGCGCCTATTTCCCGGAAGCCCATCACAATGCCGAGGTCATGACCGAATT
>JAPPPF010000257.1 GCA_028817665.1 Magnetovibrio sp.
TCAGCAGTACGACGCCAAGAACCCGAACGATCACCTGATCATTCCGGGCGTCTACTCGAAGGAGCCCCTCGGCATCGGCGTGCGCGCCGGCGACGACCAGTGGTTCGACATCATCAAGTGGGTCACCCACGCCACCTTCAACGCCGAGGAGTGGGGTGTTTCCTCGAAGAACGTCGACGAGATGGTCAAATCCAACGACCCCAACGTGAAACGCCTGTTGGGGTCCAGCGGCGATCTCGGCAAGAAGCTCGGCCTCGACAAGCAGTGGGCCTACCGGATCATCAAACAGGTCGGAAACTACGGCGAGATCTACGAGAACAACTGGGGTCCGCCGCTCAACCTGGACCGCGGCATCAACAATCTGTGGACCAAGGGTGGCCTGATGTACGGCTTCCCGATGAAATAAGATAATTCCGACTTCCGGCCGTCGCCCCGCGGAGACGCGCGGGCGGCGGCCGCTTCTTTCGTTTATGCATTTACCGAGCTGATTGGCGACATGGCGGAACCCCAAGATACGGCCCCACCAGCGACCGACTCTCCCAAGGGCGACACATCGATCCTCAATTCGATGGCCTTCCGCGGCGTCGCCTATCAGGTGCTTTTGGCGGTCTTCGTCGTCCTCGGCGGGCTCTATCTCTATATCAACGTCAACGCCAACCTGGAGCGCCAGGGCATCGCCACGGGCTGGGGTTTCATCACCGAGAACGCCGGCTTCGATATCGGCGAATCGCCCATTCCCTACGATTCCGAGGACAGCTACGGTTTCGCGCTCTGGATCGGCGTCCTCAACACGCTGCGGGTCGCCTTCGTCGGCATCATCCTGGCGACCATCCTCGGCGTCTTCATGGGGATCGCCCGAACGTCCCGGAATTGGCTCCTGTCGAAGGTCGCCAGCATCTACGTCGAGGTCTGCCGGAACGTCCCCGTCGTCCTGCACGTCCTGTTCTGGGCCACGGTGGTTCGGTTCCTGCCGCACCCCAAACAGGCGATCTCGCCGTTCGAAGGCGCCTACCTGATGAACCGCGGGGTCATCTTCCCGATCCCCAACGAGCACCCGGCCTATGTCTGGGTCGGCCTCGCCTTCGTCCTGGGCGTCATCGGCGCCGTCGTGCTCGGCCGGTGGGCGCAGCGCCGGCGCGAGGCGACCGGCCAGTACATTCCGACGTTCTGGTATGGGTGCGCGATCGTCGTCGGCATGCCGCTGGCGGCCTGGCTGGTCCAGGGCGCGCCGCTGACCTGGAACGTGCCGGAGCTGAAGGGCTTCAATTTCCAGGGCGGGCTCGCCATGTCGCCGGAATACGCGGCGTTGGTCGTCGGCGTCACCGTCTACACGGCGGCCTTCATCGCCGAGATCGTCCGCGCCGGAATCCAGAGCGTGCCCCACGGCCAGATCGAAGCGGCCCGGGCACTCGGCCTGAGGCCCGGCTTCATCATGCGTTACGTGACCATGCCGCAGGCGCTGCGGGTCATCGTGCCGCCGACGGCGAGCCAGTACCTGAGCCTGACGAAGAACAGCTCCTTGGGCGTACTCATCGGCTATCCGGACCTGGTCAACGTCGGCAACACGACGCTCAACCAGACCGGTCAGGCGGTCGAGGCCATCGCCATCATGATGATCGTGTACCTCTCCATCAGCCTGACCATCTCGACCTTCATGAACGTCTACAACAAGCTCGTGGCGATCAAGGAACGCTAGGGGAAACGCGCGATGAACGATACCGTCAGCACCGCCACTTCCGCCAAGCCGCGCCACACCGCGCCGCCGCCCGTCGAGCGCGTCGCCGCGCTCCGCTGGATGCGCGAGAACCTGTTCAACTCTCCGATCAATTCGATGATCACCGTGATCCTCGTCCTCGCCCTGGTCTTCGCCTTGCCCGACTTCGTCCAATGGGCCCTGTTCCAGTCGGTCTGGACCGGCGACCACGAGGCCTGCCGCGCCGCCACCGGCGCCTGCTGGGCGGTGGTCGGCGAGAAGCATCGGCCGATGCTGTTCGGCGTCTACCCGTTCGAGGAACACTGGCGGCTGATCCTGGCCTTGATCGTCTATCTGTCGGTGATCGCCGCGACGCTGACCCCGGCGTTCTGGAAGATCAAGATCCTGGTGCCCATGTGGGTGCTCAATCTGGCCATCAGCCTGACCCTCATGTGGGGCGGCGTGTTCGGCCTCAAGCCCATCGAGACCTCGCAGTGGGGCGGCCTGCCGCTGACCATGGTCCTGTTCACCGGCACCGTCGTGTTCGGCTCGCCGTTGGCGGTGTTGCTGGCCTTGGGCCGGCGCTCGCATCTGCCGGGCATCAAATCGGTCTGCGTGGTGCTCATCGAAAGCCTCAGGGGCGTGCCGCTGATCACCATCTTGTTCGTCGCCGTCAACGTGTTCCCGCTGTTCCTGCCCGAGGGCCTGGAGCTCGACAAGCTCTTGCGGGTGATGGCCGGCATGGCGATCTTCTTCGCCTGCTACCAGGCCGAGGTGATCCGCGGCGGCCTGCAGGCGGTTCCGCGCGGCCAGATCGAGGCCGCCGAGGCGCTCGGTCTGAGTTACTGGCAGTTGATGCGCCGTATCGTCTTGCCGCAGGCGCTCCGCATCTGCCTGCCCGGCCTCGTCAACCACATCATCGCGGCGTTCAAGAACACGTCGTTCGTGCTGATCATCGGCTTGTTCGACATCCTGACGGCGACCACGGCGGTCATGGAGGATCCGGTGTGGCGGATCTTCTTCGTCGAGGCCTATTTGTTCGTCGCCGTCATCTACTTCTGTTTCTGTTTCGCGCTGTCCAAGTACAGCCAACTCGTCGAGCGCTGGCTCAGCGAAGGCCGCCGCTTCTAGACCGGGAAAAAGACCATGAGTGATACCCCACCCACCGAACCGCAAGGTGACGAGACCGTCATCCGGCTTGTCGACGTCAACAAGTGGTACGGCACCTTCCAGGCGCTCCGCGACATCAACCTGAGCGTCAAGCGCGGCTAGCGGGTCGTCGTCTGCGGGCCGTCCGGCTCCGGCAAGTCGACGATGATCCGCTGCATCAACCGCCTGGAGGCGCACCAGAAGGGCCAGATCATCGTCGACGGCATCGAGCTCACCGACAACCTGAAGAACATCGAGGCGATCCGCTCCGAGGTCGGCATGGTGTTCCAGTCCTTCAACCTGTTCCCGCACATGCGGGTCATCGACAACCTGACCCTGGCGCCCATGCTGGTGCGCAAGATGCCGAAGGCGGACGCCGAGAAGATCGCCATGAAGTACCTGGAGCGGGTGCAGATCCCCGAGCAGGCCTACAAGTACCCGGGCCAGCTTTCCGGCGGCCAGCAGCAGCGCGTCGCCATCGCCCGCTCGCTCTGCATGCAGCCCCGGATCATGCTGTTCGACGAACCGACCTCGGCCCTCGACCCGGAGATGATCAAGGAAGTCCTCGACGTCATGGTCGAGCTCGCCGAGGAGGGCATGACCATGATGGTGGTCACCCACGAGATGGGCTTCGCCAAGACCGTCGCCGACACCATGGTCTTCATGGACGACGCCGAGGTCGTCGAGATCGCCGCCCCCGACGTCTTCTTCACCAGCCCCGAGAACGAGCGCACCCAGCTCTTCCTGAACCAGATCCTGACCCACTAGAGGCGAGGCCCGACGCCATGACCACGCC
>JAPPPF010000049.1 GCA_028817665.1 Magnetovibrio sp.
GAAATGCCCTTCAAGGCGGTCATCATGGGGCTGCTGATCTCGCCGATGATCGTGCCGCTGATCATCACCGCCGCCGGCATCTTCTTCTTCTATGCCTCGGTCAACGACTTCATCCCGCTCACCGGCAGTTACCTGGGCGTGATCTTGGCGCACACCGTGCTGGGCACCCCGTTCGTGGTGATCACCGTGACCGCGACCCTGTCGGGCTTCGACCATTCCCTGACCCGCGCCGGCGCCATGTGCGGCGCCGATCCGACCACCGTGTTCTTCAAGGTCATCATGCCGTTGATCCTGCCGGGCGTGATCTCCGGCGCGCTCTTCGCCTTCGTCACCTCCTTCGACGAGGTGGTCGTGGTCCTGTTCGTGGCCAGCGTCGAGCAACAGACCATCCCGCGGCAGATGTGGGCCGGCATGCGCGAGCAGATCAGCCCGACGATCCTCGCCGTGGCCACCATCCTGATCTGTATTTCCGTGGCTCTGTTGGCGACCGTGGAGATGCTGCGCCGACGCTCCGAGCGCTTGCGCGGTATGTCCGCCGCCTGACGGACGGCATCCGCCGACAACGGTTTATTCTCGCGCCGACATCAATTATCCTTCAATCGAAGGGTGACGCTGCCACTGCGAGGGAACCCGCATGGGAAAGGATAGCGAATATCTCGGCGAATGGGCCGACGATGAAAGCGCGCACCGCATCGGGTTTTATCTGATTCCCGGGTTCTCGATGATCGCCTTCGTCGCCGCGGTGGAGCCGCTCCGGTTGGCCAATCTGGTCTCCGGCGAGACGATTTACAGTTGGTACACCATGTCCCGCGACGGCGACACGGTGTACGCGTCGAACTCCATTTCCGTCAATGTCGGCACGACCATCGACGAAGTGCCGCAGTTGGAGACCATATTCGTCTGCGGCGGAATCGACGTCCACAAGCACCAACGCAAGGACTTCTTCGGGTTCCTGCGCCGCCAGGCCGCGCACGGCACCGGTCTCGGCGCGCTCTGCACGGGCGCCCATGTCCTGGCGCGGGCCGGGCTGCTGGACGGCCACCGCTGTACCATTCACTGGGAAAACCTGCCGGCATTCACCGAGGAATTTCCCGACCTCGAGGTCACCTCCGAACTCTATGAGATCGACCGCAAGCGCTATACCTGCGCCGGCGGCACGGCGGCCGCCGACCTGATGCTGAATTTCATCTCCGAGCAGAACGGTCCCGAGCTGGCGGCGCTCGTCGCCGACGAGCTGATCTTGCACCGCATCCGCGAGAAGAGCGAAGGCCAACGCATGGGCCTGCGCACCCGCCTCGGAGTTAGCCATCCGAAACTGCTGGCCGTGGTGTCGTTGATGGAGGAGAACCTGGAGACGCCGTTGAGCGCGGCGGAGTTGGCGGAAAGCGTCAGCCTCTCGACCCGCCAGTTGGAACGCCTGTTCCGGACCTATCTGAAGGCGCCGCCGACCCGGTACTATCTGCGGCTCCGTCTCAACCGGGCCCGGTTCCTGCTGCGCCAGACCAGCCTGCCGATTTACGACGTGGCGCTGGCCGTGGGCTTCGTCTCGGCCTCGCACTTCTCGAAATGTTACCGCGAAGCCTTCGAAGGGACGCCGCGCGCCGCGCGCCGCGGGATCGATACCACCGCTATGACGCTTCCATTCGGCGTTCCAGAGCCGGAAAGCGCACCGCCAGCGTAATCGCCCGCATGGCCATGAAGCCCATGAAGCTGAGCCACAGGCCGTGGTTGGCGGCCATGGGCACGAGGACGAACAGGGCGAGGATGAAAAAGCCCATGGAAAGGGCCATGCCGTTGCGCATCTCCCGGGTCCAGGTGGCGCCGATGAAGACGCCGTCCAACTGATAACTCCAAACCGATACCAGTGGCAGAACGATCGCCCATGTGAGATAGGTCCGGGCCTCGGCCCGAACCTCGGCGACGCCGCTCAGGACGTCGATCAGGAACGGACCGGAGATGAAGAAGACGAGCGCCAGCGCCAGCGCGAACACCAGGGCCCAGAGGCTGGTCGCCCGGATCGCGGCGCGGAACCGCCGCCGGTCGCGCCGGCCCAATGCCTCGCCGCTCAAGGCCTCGGTGGCGTTGGCGAACCCGTCCAGCGCGTAAGTCATCAACAGGTGCATGTTCAGCAAAATGGCGTTGACCGCCAAGATGACGTCGCCCATGCGCGCGCCAAGGGCGGTGAAAATGGCCAGTGTGATCTGCAGGCACATGGAACGGAGGAAGATATCTCGGTTGACCCGGACCATGCGGGCCAGCCGGTTGGCCCGGAATACCCGGGGCACGTCCCATTTGCCGCCGATGCGCCGCGCGTTGGCGGCGACCAATGCGAGGCCAAGGCCGATCGCCGCGTATTCGCCGATGACCGTGGCCCAGGCGACGCCGGCGACACCCCAACCGAGGCCGAGCACGAACCACAAATCGAGGAGCACGTTCAAGCCGTTCAGAAAAACCTGCATGACCAAGGCGGCGCGGGCGTTTTGGATGCCGAAGAACCAGCCGAGCAACGCGTAGTTGGCCATGGCCGCCGGCGCGCTCCAGATCCGGATGGCGTAATATTCTTCCGCCAAGGGCGCGACTTCGGGGCTTGGTCCGATAACGGTGATGGCGGCCCAGGCGATCGGCGCTTGCAGAATGATGAACGCGGCGCCGACGAGAAACGCCAGCAACCCGGCGCGCAGCAACCAGACCCGAACCTCATCCGCATCGCCGCCGCCGAGCGCCTGGGCGGTCAGGCCCGTCGTACCCATGCGCAGGAAGTTGCAGCTGTGAAAGATGATGTTGAAGATCATCGCGCCGACGGCGACGGCGCCCAGGTACTGAGGGCCCGGCAGGTGCCCGACGACGGCCATGTCGACGGCGCCCAGGAGCGGCGTCGAGATATTGGAAATCATCACCGGGCCGGCGAGGCGCCAGGTCTTGCGATTCCAGTTTTCGGTCATGGCGAGAGGATCCCCGGCCGCGCCGTTCATCGACGCGGCGGGAACCATGCCATAGGGAGGTGGACGTGACTAGCGGCCAGATGCGTATAGCCGCTATACGCGGTTTTAGCCGGCTGCCGCCAGCTTCATCGCGGCGGCGGAACCCTGGCGGCCTTCCATCACCTTGACGGCCATCTCGACGGCCATGGCGGCGTCGCGGCAATAGCCGTCGGCGCCGATCTCGTCGGCGAAGGCCTCGTTCAACGGCGCGCCGCCGACCAGGATCGCGTAATCGTGGCGGAGACCGCGCTGCTTGAAGGTATCGATGACCACCTTCATGTAGCCCATGGTGGTGGTCAGCAACGCCGACATGCCGACGATGTCGGCGTCGTGGGCGAGGGCGGCTTCGATGTAGCTCTCGGCGTCGTTGTTGACGCCGATGTCGATCACGTCGAAACCGGCGCCCTCCATCATCATGCCGACGAGATTCTTGCCGATGTCGTGGATATCGCCCTTGACCGTGCCGATGACCATGGTGCCGACCTTCGGCGCGCCGGTCTCGGCGAGCAGCGGACGCAGGATCGCCATGCCGGCCTTCATGGCGTTGGCGGCGAGGAGGACCTCGGGAACGAACAGGATACCGTCGCGGAAATCGATGCCGACGATGCGCATGCCCTCGACCAGACCTTCGGTGAGCACC
>JAPPPF010000194.1 GCA_028817665.1 Magnetovibrio sp.
CCCTGACCCTCCCCCACAAGGGGGGAGGGGAACGGCGCGAACCATCGCTTGCCCATGCTTCGACGGGCTCAGCATAAGGGTGTGGCGGGTTGCGCGATCGTGTTTTCAGGGTTTCGAAAGAAACCCTCATGCTGAGCTTGTCGAAGCATGCGGGCGCCGCCGTGGCGGCAGGATTTTGCGAAGTCCGGCGCCCGAAACCGCTGCCGGCGCCGCGAAAATGGGCGGCGCAAACCCTTGAAGCGCAAGGAAACCCGCAGGCGGATGTCCGGGAATGCGTATGAATGCGTAGGGATGCGTATAATTCCGTGGGGAAACGCCGGCGGCGTGCCGAATTTCGGATGTGTTTCAAGAGGTTACGGAAATTTCGGACGAAATTGGCGCCGCATCCTCGGCGCACGGTCCGCTGCGACTTTGGGACCAAAGCTCAGGCTCTCACTCGGAACGGCGCGGGCAACCACGCGCATTGGCCGACCCAACCAGCCCCAATGCGCTTGAGCTTGTTGCGACAAGTTCCCTTAGGCCTCCAGCTCCGCGTCCCAGTAAAGGAAATCCCGCCAGCTTTCGTGGAGGAAGTTGGGCGGGAAGGCGCGGCCGTTTTCCTGGAGCTGGTGGTTCGACGGTGGCGCGGGCTTCCTGAGCGGGAACATGCCCGTCTCCCGGGGGCTGCGGTGGCCCTTCCGGAGGTTGCAGGGCGCACACGCCGTGACCACGTTCGACCAGGTCGTGCGCCCGCCACGCGAGCGCGGGATCAGGTGGTCGAAGGTGAGGTCCTCGGCCTTGAACCCCGATCCGCAGTACTGACACGCGAAGCTGTCGCGGAGGAACACGTTGAAGCGCGTGAAGGCCGGGCGCCGGTGCAGGGGCACGTATTGCTTCAAGGCGATGACGCTCGGCAGCGGCATGGCGAAGCTCGGCGAGTGGACCTCGAAATCGTATTCGGAGACCACGTTGACGCGCTCCATGAACACCGCCTTGACGCTGTCCTGCCACGACCACAAGGACAGCGGGAAGTAGCTCAACGGCCGGAAATCGGCGTTCAGCACCAGGGCCGGATGGGTACCCGTCGCGACGGACAACATGATCCTCCTCTGCGGTGGCAAGGAGGATACAACATGTTGTGATTCGCTGGCAAATGGCCGTCCGCGGATCGAGTCGCGGCGGCCTCGCGTCAGCCGCCGGCCGGTTGCGGCAGCGGCACGCCGAACACCTCGGCCAGGAAATCCATGCCCAGCATGATGCCGCGGTCGTCGAGGCCGTGGCCGAGGCCGGGGCGGCTCTCGTGGCGGACGTTGACGCCGACGGCCTGCAGGCCGGTGACGGCCTGGGGCAGCGATTCGGGCGGCACGATCTCGTCGGCCTCGCCGTGCACCAGGAGCACCGGCGGGCGCGAGCGCATCTCGTCGGCCAGCAAATGTTGGCCGATGAGCATGCCCGAGTAGCCGACGATGCCGGCCAGTTGGCGCTCGCGCCGGAGCCCGACGTAGAGCGACATCATGGTGCCCTGGGAGAAGCCGACCAAGGCGAGCTCGGCTTCCGTCAGCCCGTGCTCGGCCAACTGCTTGTCGATGAAGGCGTCGAGCGTCGGCGCCGCGGCCTGGGTGCCCTTCAGGCGGTTGGCGTCGGAGAAGTCGCCGATCGAGAACCACTGGTGGCCGAAGGGCGCCATGTCGAAGGGCTCGGGCGCGTTCGGCGAGACGAACTTGGCGTCCGGCAGGACCCGGGCGAAATAGGGCGCCAGGCCGATCAGGTCGTTGCCGTCGGCGCCGACGCCGTGGCAGAAGATCACCAGTTGCTTGGCCGGGCCGCCCGACGCCGGTTCCTGGGTCGGGCCGAAGAGTTCGGGGATGTCGTTCATGTCGCCTCCTTGGCTGCGTGCCCGTCGTTTGTACCCGCAATGACCCGCCTATTGCCACCCCGTTCGGCGCGCGCCAAGCTAGCCCGATGACCCCAAGGACGACGACCACCCGCTTCGCGCCGAGCCCGACCGGGCTCCTGCACCTGGGCCACGCCTACTCGGCGCTGTTCGCCCAGGCCCGGGCGGCGGAGGCCGGCGGCGACATGCTGCTCCGGATCGAGGACATCGACCGGGGCCGCTGCCGGCCCGCGTTCGAGCAGGCGATCTTGGACGACCTCGCCTGGCTCGGCCTCGCCTGGCCCGCGCCGGTGCGCCGCCAGTCCGACCACATGGCCGACTACGCCGACGCCCTCGCGCGCCTGCAGGCCCAGGACCTGATCTATCCCTGCTTCTGCACGCGGCGCGAGATCCAAGCCGAGATCGCCGCCGCCGGGAACGCGCCGCACGGCCCCGACGGGCCGCTCTATCCGGGCACCTGCCGGGGGATCGGCGCGGCCGAGCGCGACGACCGCATCGCCGCCGGCGCCGCTCACGCGCTCAGGCTTCGAGTGGACGAGGCGGGCCGCCGGGCCGGCCCCCTCGCCTGGCACGACGCCGGGCGGGGCGAGATCGCGGCGGACCCTGGCCGCTTCGGCGACGTCGTGCTGGCCCGCAAGGACACGCCGACCAGCTACCACCTGGCGGTCACGGTCGACGACCACCTGCAGGGCGTCACCCTGGTGACCCGGGGCGACGATTTGTTCGAAGCGACGCACGTGCACCGGCTCCTGCAGGCGCTGCTGGATTTCCATGTGCCGGCCTACCACCACCACCGGCTGGTCACCGGCGCCGACGGCAGGCGCTTCGCCAAGCGCGACAAGGCCATGACCCTCGCCAGCCTCCGCGAGGATGGCCGCACGCCGGCCGAGGTCCGGGCGCTCGCCGGATGGGAGGCGACGCCGTGAGGGGTCTCGCCGCCATCGCGCTTCTGCTCGCCCTCCCCGCCATCGCCGGCGCGGCCGACGATGCGGCGGTGCGGGGCATGCTGGCGGCCGGACCCGGGGCCACGGTCACGGCGGTCGTCGACGGCGACACCGTGGTCGTCGACCCGGCCCCCAGCGGCGCCGGCCAGGTCCGCCTCGTCGGCATCCAGGCGCCGAAGCTCGCCCTCGGGCGCAAGGGGTTCCGGGAATGGCCCTTGGCGCCGGACGCCAAGCGGGCGCTCGAGCGGCTGGTGATGGGGCGGCCGGTGACGCTGGCCTTCGGCGGCACCCGCATGGACCGCCACGGCCGCCACCTGGCGCACCTGTTCACCGGCGAGGGCGTGTGGGTCCAGGGGCGGTTGCTGGCCGACGGCATGGCCCGGGTCTACTCCTTCCCCGACAACCGCGCGGTGGTGCCGGCGATGCTGGCCCGCGAGGGCGCCGCGAGGGCTGCCGGCCTCGGCATCTGGTCGCACCCCTTCTACGCCGTCCGCGCCGCCGAGCCCGGCGGCCTGATGAAGCGCCTCGGCACCTTCCAGCTGGTCGAGGGCCGCGTCCGCGACGCGGCCCGGGTGAAGTCGCGGGTTTACTTGAACTTCGGCGCCGACTGGCGCACCGACTTCACCGTGGCGCTGGACGGCCCGGCCCGGCGCGCCTTCGCCAAGGCCGGGCTCGATCCGCTGTCGCTCAAGGACAAGCGCCTCCGGGTCCGGGGCTGGCTCCGCAAGCGCAACGGCCCGCTCATCGACGCCAGCCATCCCGAGCAGCTCGAGGTGGTCGACCCCTAGCCGGCGGCCCGGGCAAAGAAAAACCGGCCCGTTTCCGGGCCGGCGAGTTTGACAGGGAGGTTGTAAAAAGCGCGGAGTGAGCGGGGAGGAGGCTCAGGGAGAGAACGCGCTTCTTACATGGTCATCATGTCAAATAGGGGCACGTTCCGCAGTGACCGCTGTCACACCTGTTCACACTTTATTTTGTTCGGCATTCGTTCTATTTTACCGTTCCCGGAGGCGGCAATCCCATGGACGGCGAAGCGACCCTCGAACAGGTGATCAGCAACGGCTACCGGCTCCGCGCCTACTGCGAGGGCTGCGGCCACACAGCGTTTCTGGACGTCATCGACCTGGCCGGCCGCTACGGCCCGGCGCGGCCGCTTTCCGCGATCCGCCGCCGCTTGAGCTGCCGGCACTGCCGGGGCCGCGCCTGCGCCCTGCAGATCGCCATCGACTGGTGAGGCGGCGGTGTCAGCGGAACTTCGGCGGCGCGTCGGCGTAGTGCGGCTCCATCAGCGGCCGGAACTTCTCCATCAGGTCGCGGTTGATCTCCAGGGGCGGCGTGTTGTCGGCTGGGATCATCGGCGCGTAGTCGACGCCGGCGGTCTCCTCGGCGAAGCTCGATTTGGCCTCGCTGATGAGCGCCGGGTCGGTCAGGCAGTCGATCAGCGTCGCGGCCAGCGCCTGGGCCCCGGCGACGCCGCCCTTGTGGGCGATCTCGGTGGCCAGCGCGGCGCCGGCCGACCAGTGGTGGAAGGTGACGCCGGGGATGTTGGACGGGTACCAGAGCCGCCCCATGGGCACCTTCCACGACACGTCGCCGCAGTCGTTGGCCGCCGGGATCGACGGCGACGGGCCGGTCAGCGGCGTCACCTCGGTGGTCAGGCCCGCCGCCTCGACGCCGGCGCCTTCCTGGACGGCGCGGGCCAGGTCCTGGTCGGCGGCGGCCCACTCGGGCATGCCGACGAGCTCGATGTTGCGCTGGAGCGCGTGCGCCAGGGTCTGGTTGCCGCGCACCGGCCAGACGGCGGTCTTGATGTCGACCTCCAACTCCGTGTTCGACATGGCGGCGGCGCCCTCGGCGATCTTCCGGGCCTGCTCGAAGAGCTTCTGCGCGCCGTCCGCCGTGTGGTCGCGGAAGAACCACCAGATCGCGGCCCGGGACGGGATCACGTTCGGCTGATCGCCGCCGTCGGTGATCACCCGGTGCATGTTCATGCCGGGCCTCAGGTGCTCGCGGTACTGGGCCAGGCCCGCATCCATCAGCATCACCGCGTCGAGGGCGTCGCGGGCGTCCCAGGGCGACATGGCGGCGTGCGCGGTCTCGCCGTGGAAGATGAACTCGGCCGAGACGACGGCCCGCTGCAACACCCCGTACTCGGTGAAGAAGCGGTCCCAGAGGTGCGGATGGAAGGCCACGTCGACGTCGTCGAAGTAACCGTCGCGGACGTAGTACGGCCGGGCCAGGACCAGTTCCTCGGCCGGCGCGCCGAAGACCTTGAGCGTGCCCTCCATGCCGTGCGCCTCCATGGCGCGGCGCACCGCCATGGCGGCGGCCACCATCACCGCGCCGTTGACGTTGTGGCCCTCGCAGTGCCCCGGCGCGCCCTCGACGATGGCGCTGTGCTCGGCGGCGCCGGGCTGTTGCGAATTGTTAGGCGCCGCGTCGTACTCCGTGTGCACGGCGATCACCGGCTCGCCGGACCCGAACGTCGCCATGAAGCCCGTCGGGAAGCCGGAGATGCCGCGCTCGACGGTGAAGCCGCCGTCCTCGAGGACGCCCGTCAGCAGCTCCGCCGAACGCTCCTCCTGCATGGCCGGCTCGCCGAACCAGAACAGGCTGTCGCAGACGCCGGCCAGGGCGTCGGCGTTGTCGCGCACGTATTCGAGCACCGATTGTACAGCCGGCTTGACGTTGGTCGCCATGATCGCCTTCCTCCCATTTCGCGGCGCGGCTTTATTCGGCCGCCGCCGGGCCGTATGTTTTAGCACGTTTCGTCACATGGGAGAGGTGGATCGACGTGAGCGTACGCGCGGGCATCGCCGGGTTGGGCCGCTGGGGACAGGTCCTGGTCAATTCGGTCAGGGGGAAATCGGACGCCATCACCATCACGGCGGGCTGCACCGGCCGCAGGGCGCGGGCCGAGGCGTTCTGCAATGATGCCGGCATCGAGCTCCGCGACGGCCTCGACGACCTGCTCGCCGACCCGGACCTCGACGCGGTCATCCTGGCGACGCCGCACGGCCAACACGCCGAGCAGATCATCCAAGCCGCCGCCGCCGGCAAGCACGTGTTCGTCGAGAAGCCGTTCACCCTCGACAAGGCCAGCGCCGAGGCCGCGGCCGAGGCCTGCGAGGAGGCCGGCGTGGTCTGCGCGCTCGGCCACAACCGCCGCTTCCTGCCGGCCATGGCGCGGCTCCGCGAGATCGTCGCCGGCGGCGAGATCGGCGAGGTGCTGCACCTGGAGGCCAATATCTCGATCCCGGGCCGCGCCTACGAGGACGGCCACTGGCGCCTGGATCCGGTGGAGAATCCGGCCGGTTCCATGACCGCGCTCGGCGTCCACGTGACCGACGCGCTGATCTCGCTCGCCGGGCCGGTGCGTGAGGTCACCTCGAAAAGCTCGCGGCGCACCCACGCGGACGTGGTCAGCGACGTCACCTCGATGATCCTGGAGTTCGAGAGCGGCGCCACCGCCGGCTTCGCGACGCTCTTCCAGACCGCCCCCATCTGGTTCATCCGGGTCATCGGCAACGCCGGCTGGGCGACCATGCGCGGCTATCAGCGGGTCGCCCTACGCCGCATCGGCGACGACAAGGAGCGGCTCGAGAAGTTCGACAAGCCGGACATCGAGCGGGCCGAACTGGAGGCCTTCGCCGACGCGGTCACCGGCAAGGCCCCCTACCCGCTGCCGGTGGCCGACGCCATCCACGGCACGGCGCTGTTGGAGGCCATCGCGCGCTCCGCCGAGATGGGCGAGACGGTCACTCTTTAGGTTTCGCTTCGAGAAAGGCCCGCCATTCGCGTTCCAGCGCGTCCCGTGTCTGGCCCAGCGCCTTTTCGTAATCGCCGGAACGGTAGAGGGTTCGCATGAACCGCGCCATGTCGCCATCCATCTTCGCCTCGATCAGCCAGCGCACCCACGACCCGGCGACGGCGTAGGCGGTGCGCCGGAGCCGCGTCTCGCCTGGCCGCCGCTCCGACAGCACCACGTCGGCTTCGCCCGGCGTCGTCAGCAGCGCTTTGGGGCCGCCGCTCAAGTGCCGGGCCGCGCCATCGACGCTGCGGCGGTAGTTCGGCCACCCCCGTTGCTCGCCGAGACGTTCCTGGGCATAGACGGCGAGGCCCTCCTTCAGCACCTGGGAGGCCCAGCCCTGGGTCAGGAGATGGGTGATCTCATGCGCCGTGATCGCCTGCGACCTGGTCACCTGTCGGATCGGCAGCAGCACTGTCGCCGGCGGCTTGTGGCGGGCGACGCCGGCCTTGCGGACGCGCACCGTCAGTGGCCCCACGTCGGCGCCGAACAGTCTTTTCAGGTCCGCGTACTCGCGCCCCGCCTGCGCCGCCAGCGCGCGCTCGGCCGCCGCGCCGAGGAGACCGGTCTGATCGACGATACGGACCGGCTCATCGGCCATGACGCCCGACGCGGCGAAGATGGCCGCGATCAGGAATACTTTACGGGGTTTGCCGAGGATCCGTCCCATGCCGCCGATCTTCGACGGGCCCGGAGGACCGCGCAAGGGCTTCTCTCAGGCGGCCCGGGGACTCGGTTCGGCGGCACCCTCGTCGACGGTGCGGCGGTCGCGGTGCGTGACCATCTTGCGGTGCAGGTCGTTGATGATGTTGGAGCCGGTCTTGACGAACAGGAACGGGAACACAGCGTGGATCAGACAGGCGAGCGCGCCCAGGAACATCCGCGCGAAGAAGCTACCGGCCATCAGCATGTGTTCGAAATAGGTTTCGCCGACGGTTTCGGGATGTTCGGTGAAAAGGCGCTTGATCATCGGTCGTCTCCGGTGGGTCAGGTGTTTGGAAGTGGAAAAATTCTATCCAATCGGCGCCGAAAAAGGTTTCTAAATATTGTGCATTGTTCAAATTTTTTAGAAATTTATTCTATTAATGACCAAATAACGGTATTTTAGACCCATGGATCGCTTGGATCAGAAAATCCTCGCCTGCCTGCAGGATGACGCCGGATTGTCGGTCGCCGAGGTCGCGGACCGGGTCGGTCTCTCCTCGACGCCGTGTTGGCGGCGCATCCGCAACCTCGAAGACGCCGGCGTCATCCAGCGGCGGGTCGCGATCCTCGACCGCGCGGAGCTCGGCCTCGCCACCACGGTGTTCGTCGCGGTGAAGACCAGCGAACACAACGAGGACTGGCTCGGCCGTTTCGCCGAGACCGTGGCCGGGTTTCCCGAAGTGGTCGAGTTCTACCGGATGAGCGGCGACATCGACTATCTGCTGAAGGTGGTGGTCGCCGACATCCCCGCCTACGACGCCTTCTACAAACGCCTGATCGCCGCCGTCGATCTCTCCGACGTCTCGTCTTCGTTCGCCATGGAGGAGATCAAGTTCACCACTGCGCTGCCGCTCGGCGCCCCCCTCCCCTAGGCGCGGCGATGCGGGTCGATCTTTTCGATTTCGAACTGCCGGCCGAGCGGATCGCCCAGGCGCCCGCCAACCCCCGCGATTCGGCCCGGCTGTTGCACGTCGGTGAAGCACTGGCAGATGTCGGTGTCCGCGAGCTGCCGGGCCTGATGGCACCGGGCGACGTCATGGTGGTCAACGACACACGGGTGCTCCCTTGCCGGCTCACCGGCAAGCGCGGCCAGGCGAAGATCGAAGTGACGCTGCACAAGGAGATGGGGCCGGACCGCTGGCGCGCCTTCGCCCGGCCGGCGAAGAAGTTGAAGCCCGGCGATACCATCGCGTTCGCCGACGGATTCGAGGCCGCCGTCGCCGCGAAGCTGGAGGCCGGCGAGATCGAGCTCGCCTTCAATGTCGCCGGCCCGGCGCTGATGCCGGCCCTGGACGCCCACGGGGTCATGCCGCTGCCGCCCTACATCAAGCGCGGCCGAGACGGCGACCCGGCCGACCGGGCCGATTATCAGACCCTGTTCGCGGCCGAGCCGGGCGCCGCCGCGGCGCCGACAGCGGGGCTTCACTTCACCGAGGAATTGATGGCGGCAATCGCGGCCCGCGGCGTCGAGGTCGTCACCCTGACCCTGCACGTCGGCGCCGGCACCTTCCTGCCGGTGAAGGCCGACGACACCACCGATCACGTCATGCACGCCGAGTGCGCCACCCTGACGGAAGCGGCGGCGGCGCGGATCAACGCCGCGCGCGCTCAAGGCGGCCGGGTCACCGCCATCGGCTCCACCGCGCTCCGCACCCTGGAGACGGCGGCCGACGCGGACGGCGTCCTCCATCCCTATGCCGGCGAGACCGACATCTTCATCACGCCCGGTTACCGGTTCCTGGCCGTGGACCGGATGTTCACCAACTTCCATCTGCCGCGCTCGACCCTGTTCATGCTGGTCGCCGCCTTCGCCGGGCTGGAGCGCATGCAAACAGCCTACGCGCACGCCGTCGCGAATGACTATAGGTTCTATTCCTACGGCGACGCCTGCCTGCTTGAACCGAACCGCGCGACGTGGACTAATCAGGCCTCGTAATCCCAGCTAGGAAGCCGCCATGACCGCGCCCGCCCAACCCGGCCAGCCTCTAGCCGACGTCGACACGCCGGCGCTGATCATCGACCTGGACGCCTTCGAGCGGAACCTGCAGACGATGGCCGACCTGGTCGCCGCCAGCGGCGCCAGTCTCCGGGCGCACTCGAAGACCCACAAATCACCGATCATCGCCAGGAAGCAGATGGATCTCGGTGCCGTCGGCCCCTGCTGCCAGAAGGTTTCGGAGGCCGAGGTCATGGTCGA
The DNA here is from genome assembly GCA_028817665.1 of Magnetovibrio sp. Lineage (GTDB taxonomy): Bacteria > Pseudomonadota > Alphaproteobacteria > Rhodospirillales > Casp-alpha2 > UBA3470. Next base: position 9,525 of record JAPPPF010000194.1, read on the forward strand.
CGGCGGGATCGACAATGTCCTGGTCTCCAATCAGGTCGCCGGCGGCGCCAAGCTGGACCGCCTGGCCGACTTGCGGAAACGCGCCTGGGTCGGGCTTTGCGTCGATCACGTGGAGGGCGTCGCGCAAGCCTCGGCGGCGGCCGTCCGCGCCGGCGTTACCCTTGACGCGCTGGTCGAGATCGACGTCGGCGCCGGGCGCTGCGGGGTTCCGCCGGGCGCCCCCGCGGTGGACCTGGCGAAGGCGGTCGACGCCGCCGACGGGCTCCGCTTCGGCGGTCTGCAGTCCTACCACGGCAGCGCCCAGCACATCCGCGATTTCAACGAACGCCTCGGTACCGCCGACGCGGCCGTCGCCGTCACCCGCGAGACGGTCCAGATGCTGGCCGACGCGGGCCTCGCCTGCGACATCGTCGGCGGCGCCGGCACCGGCACCTTCCCGGCGGAAGCGGCGGGCGGCGTCCACAACGAACTGCAGGCGGGATCTTACGTGTTCATGGATGCCGACTACGCCCGCAACCGGGGCGAGGACGGCAGCGATTTCGGCCCCTTCGAGCACGCGCTCTACGTCCACGCCAGGGTGATGAGCGTGCCCGCCGAGGACCGGGTCGTCGTCGACGCCGGCCACAAGGCTTGCGCCATCGATTCGGGAAACCCGGTACCGGCCGGCCTGCCCGGCGCCGAGGTGACGCGGATCTCGGATGAGCACAGCGTCATCGAGCTCGGCCCGGCCAACGACCGTCCGGGATGGGGCGATACCCTACTCCTGATCCCCGGCCACTGCGATCCGACGGTCAATCTTCACGACCACTACGTCTGCGTCCGCGGCCTCTCGACGCCGGACGCCCGGGTCGAGGACATCTGGCCGGTGGCGGCGCGGGGCAAGGTCTTCTAGGGCATGTCGAGCCTCAAGTTCGACGTCATCAAGAAGGACGGCAAGGCGCGTCTTGGCACGCTCATGACGGCGCACGGCCCCGTCGACACGCCGGCCTTCATGCCCGTCGGCACGGCGGCCAGCGTCAAGGCGATGACGCCGGAGGCGGTCCGCGAGACCGGCGCCCAGATCATCCTCGGCAACACCTACCACCTGATGCTGCGGCCCGGCGCCGAGCGGGTCGAGCGCTTCGGCGGCCTGCACGAGTTCATGAACTGGCCGGGGCCGATCCTCACCGATTCCGGCGGCTTCCAGGTGATGAGCCTGGCCGAGCTCCGCAAGCTCGAGGAAGACGGCGTCACCTTCCGCTCGCACGTCGACGGGTCGTATCACAAGCTGACGCCTGAGCGCGCCGTGCAGATCCAGCACATGCTCGACGCCGACATCACCATGGCCCTGGACGAGTGCACGCCGTTCCCGGCGGAGGAAGCCGACGCACGGCGAAGCATGGAGCTCTCCATGCGCTGGGCCGAACGCTGCCGCCAGGCGTTCCGCGAGCGGCCTGGTTACGGCCTCTTCGGCATCGTCCAGGGCGGCGTCTACCCGGACCTCCGAGAAAGCTCGGCGAAGACGCTGACCGGCATCGGTTTCGACGGCTACGCCATCGGCGGCCTCGCCGTCGGCGAGGGCCGGGAACTGATGTTTAAGACATTGGATGTCACCATCCCGCACCTGCCGTCCGAGCGGCCGCGCTACCTCATGGGGGTCGGCAAGCCCGACGATCTCGTCGGCGCGGTGCGTCGCGGCGTCGACATGTTCGACTGCGTGCTGCCGACGCGCTCGGGCCGCACCGACCAGGCCTTCACCCGGCGCGGCACCTTGAATATGCGCAACGCCCGCCATCGCGAAGACCCCAGGCCCGTCGATCCCAATTGCCAGTGCTACTGCTGCCGCAACTACGCGCGCGGCTACCTGCATCACCTGATCATGGCGAAGGAGATACTGGCGGCGACGCTGCTCACCTGGCACAACCTGCACTACTATCAGGAACTGATGGCCGGCATGCGCGACGCCATCGCCGAAGGCGGGCTTGACGCTTTCACCGCGGTCTTCGCCGCCGAACAGGCGAGCGGCGACATCGAGCCCGTTTGACGCCGCCGCCGCCGCTTGGAATCATAGGACGATCATGGCCGACAACACCTACGAGACCCTGACCCAGTTGGGCGGTGACGGCAAATTGCCGGCGACGCCGGACGACGCCGTGCTGGAAGCCGTCGCCAATCCGCACACGGACACGGACTACCTGATCCGCTTCACCTGTCCGGAATTCACCAGCCTCTGCCCGGTCACCGGCCAGCCCGACTTCGCGCACTTCGTCATCGACTACCTGCCGACGACCCACATCGTCGAGAGCAAGTCCCTGAAGCTGTTCCTGGGCGCGTTCCGCAACCACGCGGCGTTCCACGAGGACTGCACGGTCGGCATCGCCAAGCGGCTGGAGGACGCCATCGGGCCGAAGTGGCTCAGGATCGGCGGCTACTGGTATCCGCGGGGCGGCATCCCCATCGACGTCTTCTACCAGACCGGCCCGGCGCCCGATGGTGTCTGGATCCCCGATCAGGGCGTCGAACCGTACCGCGGACGCGGCTGATAGGAACGGAGAAGCGATCATGAAAGCACGGGTCAAATGGGTCGAGGCAATGCGTTTCATCGGCGGCTCCGGGACCGGCCACGGGGTGATCATGGACGCGTCGGCGACGCCCGAGGGGGAGACGACACTCGGCCCCTCGCCGATGGAAATGCTGCTTCTCGGCATGGGCGGCTGCACCGTCTATGACGTGGTCGCGATCCTGCAGAAGATGCGCCAGCCGGTCGAGGACGTGATCGTCGAACTGGAGGCCGAGCGCGCCGACGAGCCACCGAAGGTGTTCACCAAGATCCACGCCCAGTTCACCGTCGTCGGCGACGTGCCGCTGGCCAAGGCGGAAGAAGCGGTGAGTCTGTCGGCCGACAAGTACTGCTCGGCCAGCCGCATGCTGGCGAAAACCGCCGAGATCACCCACGCCGTCGAGGTGGTCGCCGCGCAGCCATGAACCTCGCCGACGGCCTCCACCGCGCCGGGCGCAACCATCCCGACCGGCCCGCCGTGGCCTTGGGCGCCGACGCCGTCCAGACCTACGTCGAGCTCGCCGAGCGCGCCGCCCGGCTGGCCGCCGGTCTCGCCGCCGAACTGAACCTCAACCCCGGCGACCGCATCGCCATCGCGTCGAAGAACCGGCCCGAATACGTGGAGACGGCCTACGGCATCTGGTGGGGCGGCTTCGCCGCGGTGCCCGCCAACGCGAAACTGCACGGCGCCGAGCTCGGCTACATCCTGGAGAATTCCGAGGCGCGCGTCTGCTTCGTCGGTCCGGAATTACGCGACGCCGTCGCCGAACACCGGCCCGAGGGCCTCGAACAGCTCGTCGTCATCGGCGGCCCCGAGTACGAAGCATTGTTTACGGGCGCCCCGGCCGCGCCCGCCGCCACGGACGCCGACGACCTCGCTTGGCTGTTTTACACCTCCGGCACCACCGGGCGGCCGAAGGGCGCCATGCTGACGCATCGCAACCTGATGGCCATGGCCGATGCCTATCAGACCGACATCGATCCGGCGGCGCCCGGCGATGCCATCGTCCACGCCGCGCCCATGAGCCACGGTTCCGGGCTCTACATGGTGCCTCACGTCAACGCCGCCACCTGCCACGTGGTGCCGAAATCGGGGAGCTTCGAGCCGGAAGAAATATTCAAATTGGCCGACGCCTGGCCCGGCACCTCGCTGTTCGCCGCGCCGACCATGGTCAACCGGATGACCGCCTCCCCCGCCGACCTGCCGCGCGCGGGGTTCCGGGGCATCATCTATGGCGGCGGGCCGATGTACGTCGAAGACGCCCGAGCCGCGCTGGACCGCTTCGGCGGCTGTCTTGTTCAGATTTACGGCCAGGGCGAGAGCCCGATGACCATCACCATCTGCAGCCGCGAGGTCATCGCCGATAGCGCCCATCCCCGCTGGCTCGAACGGCTGGCATCGGTCGGCACCGCCAACCCGGCCGTTGAGGTCCGAGTCGCAGACTCCGACGGCCGGCCACTGCCCGCCGGAGAGAGCGGCGAGATCGTCGTCCGCGGCGACGCCGTGATGAAGGGCTACTGGCGCGACCCGGAGGCGACGGCGGAGACGCTGAAGGACGGTTGGCTGCACACCGGGGACATGGGCGCCCTGGACTCAGACGGTTACCTGACGCTCATGGACCGGGCCAAGGATCTGGTGATCACCGGCGGCTCCAACATCTACCCGCGCGAGGTCGAGGAGGTTCTGCTCCGCCATCCCGGCGTCCGCGAGGTCTCCGTCATCGGCCGGCCCGACAAGGAATGGGGCGAGGTCGTGGTCGCCTACGTGGTCGGCGCCGTGACGGCGGCCGACCTCGACGGCTTCTGCCTGGACGAGATGTCGCGTTTCAAGCGGCCCAAGGATTATGTCTTCGTCGATGAACTGCCGAAGAACAATTACGGCAAGGTCTTGAAGACGGCGCTCCGGGAGATCGACGTCGCGAACGCCGGCTAGGCGGCGTAGACGGTCGGATCGTCGACCCCGGCCTCGGCGAAGCCCTTCTTCCTCAACAGGCAGGCGTCGCAGGCGCCGCAATGGACCATCGCCCCCCCGGCGGGCGGATCGTAGCAGCTCAGCGTCGCGCCGTAGTCGACGCCGAGACCCACACCCTGGCGGATGATCTCGGCCTTGGTCAGGTCGATCAACGGGGTCCGGATCCGGACCGGTTCGGTGCCCTCCACTCCGGCCTTGGTCGCCAGGTTGGCCATCGCTTCGAAGGCGGCCACGTATTCGGGCCGGCAATCGGGATAGCCGGAATAGTCCAGGGCGTTGACACCGATGAAGATATCGGCGGCGCCGGTGACCTCGGCCAGGGCCAGGGCATGGGACAGGAAGATGGTGTTGCGGGCCGGCACGTAGGTGATGGGAATCCCCTCGCCGATGGCGTCTTCGGAACGGCCCTTGGGCACCGCGATATCGTCGGTGAGCGCCGAGCCGCCGTAGGCGCGAAGATCGAGATCGATGATCACGTGCCGCTCGGCGCCGGCGGCGCGGGCCAGCGCCTCGGCCGCGTCCAGTTCCCGCGAATGGCGCTGGCCGTAACGGAAACTCAGGGCCGCGACCCGGTAGCCCTGGTCGCCGACGAGCGCCAGGATGGTGGCGGAATCGAGGCCGCCGCTGAGCAGCACGACGGCGGTCGGTTGGGCGCTCACGCGGCGGCGGTCTCGCGGCGGCGGACCAGCCACCAGACGATCAAGGCGCCGAGCATCTTGCTCGCCGTCATGGCGACGGCGCCGGACACGCTCAGGTGTCCGATACCCCAGAGGAAGACGACGCTGTCCAGGGGCGTGGCGATGGCGCTGGAGATCAGGATCCGCTGGCTGAAGCTGCGGCCGGTGAACGAATAGACGGCCCAGTCGGCGAACTCCGAGATCAGGAACGCCGCCAGGCTGGCCGCGGCGACGTAAGGGCTCGCCATCACGTAGCTCAGGCCGGCGGCGACCAACATGGCGATGATCACCCGGTGGCCGATCTCGCGCTGCGCGAAATCGCGGGCGATGAAGATGAAGCCGACGACCAGCGACATGGGCGGCCACTTTTCGCCGCCGGGCATCTCGACCAGGGGCACCACGGTGAAGCCCCAATTGACGAGGACGATGAGGCCGATATAGAGGGCGGCGAATTTGTAATTCATCACGTGTCCTTCTGGTTCGCTGCGGCCGGCGTGTGGCAACCGCGCCCGTCCTATATAAGATGTAGGGCCAGTGCGTCCAGACCTGAGTGAGGCGGCGGTGGAAAATCCGGCGGACATCAAGACCAGCATCCGCGAACGGGCCGAGGCCGAGGGCTTCGACGCGGTCGGCTTCGCCGCCGCCGACGCCGCGCCCGAGGACCGCCAGGCCCTCGCCGCCTTCATCAGGAAGGGTTGGCACGGCGACATGGATTGGCTGGCCCGCGCGGACGGGCGGCGCGGCGATCTCCAGGCGTTGATGCCGGCGGCCAGGACGGCCATCGTGCTGGCCGCGAACTACGGCCCGGCCGGCGATCCGCTGGCGCCGCTCGAACGCGCCGAGCGCGGCACCATCTCGGTCTACGCGCAGGGCGCCAGGGACTATCACGAGGTGATCAAGAAGCGCCTGAAGCGGCTCGGCCGCTGGCTCGCCGAGACCCATGGCGGCGAGCTCAAGGTTTTCGTCGACACCGCGCCGGTGATGGAAAAACCGCTGGCGGCGCGGGCCGGCCTCGGCTGGCAAGGAAAGCACTCCAATCTGGTGTCCAGGAGCTTCGGATCCTGGCTGTTCCTGGGCGAGATCCTGACGACGCTGGAGGTCGAGCCCGACCTCCCGCACGCCGATCATTGCGGGTCGTGCACGCGCTGCATGGAGGCCTGCCCCACCGACGCCATCCCGGAACCCTACCGGCTCGAGGCGACCCGCTGCATTTCCTACCTGACCATCGAGCACAAGGGAGACATCGGCGAGGATCTCATGGCCGACATGGGCAACCGCGTCTACGGCTGCGACGATTGCCTCGCCGTCTGCCCCTGGAATCGGTTCTCGGCGCCGACCCGCGAGGTTCGGTTCCTACCGCGCGCCGAACTGACGGCGCCGCGCCTCGCCGACCTGGCCGAGCTTGACGACGCCGGCTTCCGCCAGTTGTTCGCGGGCTCCCCGATCAAGCGCACGGGACGCGACCGCTTCGTCCGCAACGTGCTGATCGCCATCGGCAACAGCGGCGCGCGGAGCCTGGCGGGTGTCGCCGCGCGCCTGGCATCGGACGCCTCGCCACTGGTCGCGGGCGCGGCCAAGTGGGCGGCCCGGCGGCTGGCCGGGCTTGACGCGTGAGCACGCGCGGCTAACCTTTCCGGCGCGAACGTCACATATGAATGACACAATTCCCCGTGATGGTTGGCGGGCGCCGCGGCCGGCGGGACGGCGCGGCGACGGAACGAGGTCGATAACATGCGATTCCTAGGCGTACTTCTCCTGACCGCGGCCCTGCTGATGCCGCTCGCCGCCGGCGCGCAACAGCCGGCTGCGCCGCCGGCCGGCCAGTCGATGGCCCCGGGCACGGTGTTCAAGGATTGCGACACCTGCCCGGAGATGGTGGTGCTGCCGGCCGGCATCTACATCATGGGCCTCGGCGGCAAGGGCCGGCACGGGCCGCCGCACCGGGTCAACTTCGCCAAGCCCTTCGCCGTCGGCCGCTTCGAGATCAAGTTCACCGAATGGTTCGCCTGCGTCGCCGAGGAAGGGTGCCGCCACAAACCGCACGACCACAACTGGGGTCAGATCGGCCGTCCGGTCATCAACGTCACATGGGCGCAGGCCAAGAACTATACCCAGTGGCTCAGCCGCAAGACCGGAAAGACATATCGCCTGCCGACCGAGGCGGAATGGGAATACGCGGCGCGCGGCGGCACCACGACGACGTTCTGGTGGGGCAACGACGTCGGCTCGAAACAGGCCAATTGCCGCGATTGCGTCTCGCGCCAGTGCTGCTCGGCGAAGGACCACTCGTGCTGCTCGCACGGCACCCTGCCGGTCGGCAGCTTCAAGCCCAATCCCTATGGCATTCACGACACCGCGGGCAATGTCTTCGAATGGACCGAGGATTGCTGGAACCGCAACCACAAGGGCGCGCCGCGCGACGGCAGCGCCCGAACCACCGGCGACTGCCGAAACCGGGTGATCCGCGGCGGCTCGTTCTACTATTTCAACAAGGTCGCGCGGTCCTTCTACCGCTCGAAGAACCCACCGGGCGTGAAAAGTTATTGGCTCGGGTTCCGGGTCGTCCGCGAGCTTCCCTGAACGGCGCTCAGGACTTGTCGCCGGACATCCGGTTGAGCTGCGCCTGCATCTGCGCGAGCTGGCTCTTCAGAGCCTCCAGTTCGTCACCGCCGCCGGCGTTGTCGTCGCCCGGGGTGGCGGCCGGCGCTTCGCCGGAACCGTTCGGTGCCGCGCCGTTGCCGTAAAACGGCGCGAACATCTTCATGGCATTCTCGAACATCGCCATGTTCTGCTTGCCCATCTCCTCGAACTGGCCAAACGGATTGAGCCCGCCCAAGGCCTCCTGCATGACGCCGCGCATCTGTTCTTGGTTGCGGGCGAAGGCGTGCATGGTGTGGTCGAGGTAGTTGGGCACCACCGCCTGCAGGCTGTCGCCGTAGAAACTGATCAGGTGGCGGAGGAAATCGATGGGCAGCAGGTTCTGGCCCTTGCTCTCCTCCTCGACGATGATGTGGGTCAAGACGGAACGGGTAATGTCGTCGCCGGACTTCGCGTCGAAAACCACGAAGTCGGTACCGTCCTTCACCATCTGGGCAAGATGATCGAGGGTCACGTAACTGCTGGTCGCCGTGTTGTAGAGCCGCCGGTTGGCGTACTTCTTGATCGTTACCCGTTCCT
>JAPPPF010000044.1:0-965 GCA_028817665.1 Magnetovibrio sp.
GGGCTCGCGGGACCGCGCCGCCGCCGACAAGGCGGCCGAGGACTCGCCCTGGGAGCACCTCGGCGTGTCGCCGGAGGATCTCGGCAAAGCCGTGGGCCAGGTGGTCGGCGACGCCGACATCGATGTCCTGCTGCCCTTCGCCCAGCGCCTGTGGAACGAGCCGGTCTGGGAATTCAAGCTCGCCGGTCTGAAGGCCCTGGCCCTCGGTCATGTCGGCGCCTCCGACGCGCTGTGGGCGTTCGTCTGCGACAGCGTCAAGCAGTTGGACGGCCCGACGCTTTCCGGTGCCCTGGCCGAGGTCGCGGCGAAATGCCTGGTCGATACGGAAGCCCGCCTCGACGAGGTCGAGGCCTGGGCCAAGAGCCGCAATCCCTGGGTCCGTGGCACGGCCCTCGCCGCGACCCTGCCCTGGGCCGCGGAGGGGCGGGATCCGGAACGGATGCTCGGCTGGGCCGCCGATTTGGCGGGCGACCAGGCGCCGGCGGTGCAAGGCGCCATCGGCGACTGGCTGCGCGCGCTTGCCGACCACGACGCGACCCGCCGCAACGCCTTCCTCGCCGAACACGGTGAAACCCTTAGCGCCGAGGCCCGCCGGGAAGCGGAGAAATAGGGTCAGTCCGCCACCGGCGCCTTTTCGACGCGTAGGGTCACGCCCTCCACATCGACAACGGAGACTTGGCTACCGGCCGGCATGTCGTCACCGGATACCCGCCAATGCGAATCGCCCACCTTGATCTTTCCGACGCCGTTGACGATGGCGCCGTCGAGCGTGAAGACCCGGCCTATATACTGCTCGCCGCGGCGATTGAGATTGGGCTCGTCGGTCTCCGTCGGCCGGTGCGACACCCAAATGCGCCCGGCGATTCCGGCGACGACCGATAGAACGGCGAATATGACGAGCTGCGCTTCCCAACCCAATCCCTGTTGGACCAGTAATATGAGCCCGGTGAGGCCGGCTCCGATAC
>JAPPPF010000044.1:975-1977 GCA_028817665.1 Magnetovibrio sp.
AGATCCACCAATGCCAGAATACGAGCTCGTTGAGATAGGCGATCATCGGTCTTCCTTATTTTTCCCAGGGTCCTTGCGTGCCGGACCCACCGTCGTCCTTGCCGAACGCATCCTTCGCCAGTTCGGCGACGCCGGCGAGCGAGCCGAGAATGCTCGTCGCTTCCATGGGCAGCAGGATGACTTTCTGGTTGCGCGCCGAACCGATGGTTTCGAGCGCGTCCACGTATTTCTGGGCGACGAAATAGTTGATCGCCTGCACGTTGCCGCCGGCGATGGCTTCCGACACCACCGACGTCACCTTGGCTTCTGCCTCGCCCTCGCGTTCGCGGGCCTCTGCATCGCGGTAGGCGGCCTCACGGCGACCTTCGGCTTCCAGGATCGCCGATTGTTTTTCGCCTTCCGCCTTGAGAATCGCCGCCTGCCGGAAACCTTCGGCCTCCAGAATATTGGCGCGCTTGTCGCGCTCGGCCTTCATTTGCCGGGCCATCGCGTCGCCGCGGTCGCGCGGCGGCGTGATGTCCTTGATCTCGATGCGCGTCACCTTGACGCCCCAGGGGTCGGTCGCGTCGTCGACCACGGTCAGCAACTGGCTGTTGATCTTGTCGCGTTTCGACAGCAATTCGTCCAGGTCCATGGACCCCATGACCGTCCGGATGTTGGTCATGGTCAGGTTGAGGATGGCGTATTCCAGGTTGTTGACCTCATAGGCGCTCATCGCCGCGTCGAGGATTTGGAAGAACACGACGCCGTCGACGGTGACCATGGCGTTGTCCTTGGTGATGACCTCCTGGGACGGCACGTCGAGGACGCGCTCGCGCATGTTCATCTGGTAACTCACCCGATCGACGATGGGAACGATGAGGTGTAGCCCGGGTTTCAGGGTCCGCGTGTACTTGCCGAACCGCTCGACGGTGTACTCGCTGCCTTGCGGCACCGTCTTGACGCCCAGAAAGACCAGGGCGACACCGAGGACGACGAATGCGATAACGAAGACGGCTGAAG
>JAPPPF010000044.1:1987-17851 GCA_028817665.1 Magnetovibrio sp.
CATTGCATCGAAGAATTCCATGATTCCCACTCCTCCTTCCGATTTTACCGGGCGCGTGCCGACCCGGAGGTGCGCACAAGATATAATTGTAATTTATAGCAAATATTTATCCTAAGACGGTTTTGGCGCAAGTGAACCGACAGGCGGAATATTATAGGAACTAAAAATAATTTATAAAAATCAACACCTTGTTGGCACTAATTTGATTTCACCTCGCGCAGATGATGGGCGGACCCTTCCGGCCCCAAATCCGCCGAAGGATCCTCGTCCTCGAAGTGCAGGGCGTCGATTTTCTCGCCCTTCTTGGTGATCTTGTCGGTCGAGATGCGGATGTCGCGCATGTCCTTGACGGCGAGGTCGAAGTGGCTCTGCAGCTTGCCGACGCGGGCATCCAGCCGGCCGACGTCGTCGAGCATCTTCACCACCTCGGCCTGGATGACACCCGCCTGCTCGCGCATCTTGGCGTCCTTGAGGACGGCGCGGACCGTGTTCAGGGTCGCCATCAGCGTGGTCGGCGAGACGATCCAGACGCGGCGCCGGAAGCTGTCCTCGACGACATTGCGGAAGTTGGCGTGCAGTTCGGCGTAGACGGCTTCCGACGGCAGGAACATCAGCGCCGAATCGGCGGTGATTCCCGGAATGATGTATTTCTCGGCGATCGCCCGGACGTGGGTGGCGACGTCGGCGGAGAAGGCGCGGGCCGCCTGGACGCGGGCCGCCTCGTCGGTACCGGCGTTGCGCAGCGCCTGGAAGCTCTCGAGCGGAAACTTCGAATCGATCGCGATCGATCCCGGCGGGTTCGGCAACCGGAGAAGACAGTCGGCGCGCTTGCCGTTCTCCAGCGTCACCTGGAAATCGTAGGCCGACGGCGGTAGCGCCGCGGTGACCAGATCCTGGAGCTGGATCTCGCCGAAGGCACCACGGCTCTGCTTGTTCGAGAGGATGTCCTGCAGGCCGACCATCTGCTGCGACAGCCCGGTGATGGTCTGCTGGGCCCGGTCGATGACGGCGAGGCGTTTCTCGAGTTCCTTGAGGTTGGCGCCGGTCTTCTCGGTCTGCTGGGCGAGGCCGTCGCCGAGACGGCGGCTCAATTGGTCGAGGCGCTCGTTGACGCCGGTTTGCGATTGCTGAAGACGGCCCGATAGATCGGCCTGCGACGCGGCCAGTTTTTCCGATAACTCGGCCTGTGAGCGGGCCAGCTGTTCGGAGATTTCCGTCAGCCGCGTCATTTCCCGCGTCGCGTCCCGCCGCGCCCGCCGCGCCGCCGCGTACAGCCCGGCGACGACGACCAGCACGAGCGCGAGGCCGGCTGCCAGGATGGTCATGCCGTGCGGTCCCTGAAGGACGTATTGCAGGAAACTCACCACATTCATGCCATGGAACCACCACAAAGCGAGACTATCACCTTGCCCGAGCCCCGAGACGAACGCAAACTTCGACCCAGAGAAAAGAGTATACGGCTATGCGAATGACGTCAGCGTGGATTTTAACGGCGGCCCTGGGCGTGATCGCCCCGGCCGCGACGGCGCAGGACCGCCTGTCCACCGCCGACGACCAGACGGACCTGGCGTTGACCGTCTACGGCAATGGCCTGGCCCTGGTGAGGGATCGGCGTGAAGTCGATTTACCCATTGGCGTCAAGGAGTTGGCGATTTCAGGCGTGAGCCCGCAGATGATCGCCGACAGCCTTGACCTAGACCTCGGTCCCGATGTCCGGGTGCTCACGCGGACCCTGCGGCCGGCCAATTTGAACCCGCGCAGCCTGCTCGAGGCGCATCTCGGCAAGCCCGCGCAGTTGATCCGCCGCCACCCCGAAACCGGGGCTGAGACCGTGGTCGCGGCGACGCCGGTGTCGCTCCAGGGCGGCGTAATCGCGCGAATCGGCGGCCGGCTGGTCAGCAACCCCGAGGGCCGCTGGGCGTTCCCGTCCATGCCTCCGCATCTCCGGGCCGAGCCGGTTCTGGCCGTGCGCGCCGAGAGCGCGTCCGCCGGCGCCCGCCCCATCGGACTCGGCTACCTGGCCGGCGGCGTCAGTTGGCGGCCGGCCTACACCGCCAATTGGGACCGGAAGGCCGGAAAAATCCGGCTGTCGGCGTGGGCGGTGCTGAAGAACTCCTCGGCCATGGATTTCGGCAACGCCCGGGTCAAGGTCGTCGCCGGCCAGGTGCGGCGCGTCTCGGCGGCCCCCCGCCCGGCGCCGCGCGCCGCCTTGATGATGAAGGCGGAAGCCGCGCAGGACGCCGGGCTCGCGGTCCGCGAGAGCTTCGCCGGCTATCATCTCTACGACCTGCCGCAGCGGGTGAGCCTGAAACGCGGTGACGAGGTGCACGCCGCACTGCTCAAGCCGCTCACTGTCGAAGTCCGTCATGAACTGGTGAGCGAAGGCCACCCGGCGGTCTTCGGCCGGGTCCGCGGCGGCGCCCCGCGGCCGACCCATCCGGCGATCCGGTTGACCTTCCAAAATCCCAAGGACGACGCGGCGCAACCGCTGCCCGCCGGAACCATGCGCCTCTACGGCGCTGACAGCGGCGGCACCGCGCAGTTCATGGGCGAGGACCGGATCGGCGACGTGCCCGTCGGCGGCGAGGTCATGGTCAACGCCGGCAACGCCTTCGACGTCACCGTGAAGCGCCGCCAGACCGATTTCCGCCGTGAGAACCGCGACAACTTCGAAGCCGCCTTCGCCATCGACCTTCAGAACGGCGGCGCCGAGGCCGCGAGCGTCAAGGTCGTCGAAAGCCTGCCCGGCGATTGGCGCATGGCCGATACCGACAAGCCGCACACGCGCGAGAACAATCAGGCCGTCTGGCGGGTCGTCGTGCCGGCCCGCGGAACGCTCAGCTTCAGCTACCGGGTCGCGGTGCGGAACTGAAGGTGTGACCGCCGTCATTGCCGCCGTCTCGGCGGCGCCCTAGGCTGGCCGTGATGCGCATCATTCGGGACATCTGGAACGACCGCGCCGGCGCGACCGCCATCGAATACATGCTGATCGTCGCGCTGATTGGCTTGGTCATCATCGGTGCGATCACCCTGATCGGCACCGACATCGCCAACACCTTCAACGACGTCGCGAACAACTTCTAGCCGGCCCCGCGGCACGCGCTGAGTTTTTTCGACAATCGAATCCGGTTAAGATGACGCCCGCGGAGGTGGACGTTCATGCCCGATACGAGCGGCGATCAAGAATTCCCCATGGCGCCGGGGCCGGTCGGCGGCCCGGCGGCCTGGCGCGGCCCGGAAATGGCGGCGCAGACCGATTGGATCTACCGGCTCAGCGACGCCGACATCGGCGAGCTCGACGCGGCGGCGGCGACGACCCTGGAGCGCGGTCTCGATGTCCTGGCGATCACCAAGGACGATTTTCCGCTGCCGACCCTGGGCCCGCGGCTTGCCGGCCTGCGCCGCGACCTGCTCGACGGGCGCGGCTTCGCCTATCTCCGCGGCCTGCCGGTCAGCGACTACGACACTGCGGCGCTGGCGCGGCTCTACTTCGGCATCGGGGTTCATGTGGGCGATCCGGTGCCGCAAAACCGCAACGGCCACATGGTCGCCCACGTCATCGACATCGGCACGTCCCCCGACGACCCGAAGAAGCGGATCACCCAAACGCCGGTGGAATTGCCGTTTCACTCCGACAGCGTCGACGTGGTCGCGCTCCTGTGCCGGCACCTGGCGAAGACGGGCGGCGAGTCGAGCATCGTCAGCGCCGTCACCGTGCACGACGAAATCATGCGCCGCCGGCCCGACCTGCTCGAGGTGCTCTATCAACCCATCCACATCGATCGGCGCGGTGAGATCCCCGAGGGCATGAACCCGTGGTTCGAATTGCCGGTGTTCAACTGGTTCGAGGGCCTACTGACCACCTTCGGCCCGCTCCGGCCCTATATCGATTCGGCGCAGCGCTTCGAGACGGTGCCGGCCCTGACCGACCGGCAGGTCGAGGCGCTCGATTTCCTCGACCAGGTGACCCGCGAGGCCGACGTGCGCCTCGACTTGCCGTTCGAACAGGGCGATATCCAGTTCCTGCACAATCACCTGATCATGCACGGCCGCAAGGTCTACGAGGATTGGCCCGAACCGGAGCGCAAGCGGCACCTGGTGCGGCTGTGGCTGTCCATGCCCGACGGCCGGCCGTTGCCGCCGCAGTTTCGGCAGCGCTACGTCAATATCGAACTGGGAACCCGCCGCGGCGGCATTCACGTGCCCGGCCTGACGCCGGTACTGCCCCTGGAACCGGAGACGCCGGCCTATCACTGAGGTCGGGCGGTAAGTCCGCGTCCGTCTATTCGTCGGCGACGCGCCGTTCGGGGCCGTTGAATTCCGCGCCCTTGCGGCGCCGGTCCGGGCCCTTGAAGTTGTCGGACCAGATGAAGCGGCGCGGATGGGTGACGATCGCTTCGACCCGCTGAACCAATTGCGCGATGGAACACGGCTTCACCGCGATCTCGTTCACGCCGGCATCGCGGATCGCGAAAATGTCGTCCGGGCCGACCCGGTTGGTGACCATCACCACCGGAACCTCGCGGTTAGGGCTGGAATCGCTGCTTCGCAGGAATTGGACGAATTTCAGGTTGTGGTTGGTGATCACCACGTCGGGCTTCTCGATCTGCATCATGCCGAGCGCTTTCTTCGGATCGGGCGTCGTCAGCACTTCGCGGAACCCCATGGTCTTCAGTTCGCGTTTCAGGATGGCCAGCCATTCGCGGTCCGTGTCGAGACAGAGCACGCAGAACTTCGCCGCTTGTTCCGAAATCCCCAGCATGCCGCATTATAGGTCATCGAGGCGCGAAATGAAGGGCGCCGGCCCGGCGGCCGCCGCCCGGCGCGATCTGTGACGCCAGTCACTGCGTGGCGGCGATGATTAATTTATTACGATATCGAAATGACCATAGGGATGAACATTGAGGGAATGAAACCGATGAACATTCAGCGCTCGATCAGCAAAACGATCTCCTGGACGGCATTCGTGCAGATGATCGCCCGCGACCTGATCCGTCTCGCCGCCCGATCGGAGGGGCTGGACGATTGGCTGCGCGCGCATGGCGGTTCGCGCCAGGCGCCGAGCCGCGCCACCCGGTGCTATGCCTACGGCCTGCTCGGCGACACCGACGAGGCCGACATCCTCAACGCCGCCATGATCATCGAGATCGACCGCCTGGTCCGCGCCACCGCCTGAGCGCCGTCCCGTTCACGGCTCCGGCCCGATCCGCACCACCTGCTTGCCGAAATTGCCGCCCTTCAACATCTCGATGAACGCCAGGGGCGCGGCCTCGAGGCCCTCCGCCGTGTCGATCCGGTATTTCACCGCGCCGCTCTCCAGCCAACCGGTCATCTCCGCCATGAAGGCGTCCATGCGGTCCGCGTGATCACTGACGATGAAACCCTGCATGGTGATCCGCTTGCGGTTGATGTGGGTGAGGTTGCGGATGCCGGGCGTCTCGTCGCGGCTCAGGTTGTACTGGCTGATCATCCCGCATTCGACGAACCGGGCGAACGGGTTGGCGTGATCCAGCGCGGCTTCCAGCATGGCGCCGCCGACGTTGTCGAAATAGACGTCGATGCCGTCCGGACAGCGCGCCTGCAATGCGGCGAGGAGGTCGCCGGCGGTCTTGTAGTTGAAGGCCGCGTCGAAACCGAGGTCATCGGTGACGAAGGCCGCCTTGGCGTCGCTGCCGGCGCTGCCGGCGACGCGGCAGCCCTTCAGTTTGCCGATCTGCCCGGCGATCTGGCCGACGGCGCCCGACGCGGCCGAGACGAAGACGGTGTCGCCGGGCTTCGGCTGGCCGATCTCCATGCCGATCCAGGCGGTCATCCCCGGCATCCCGAGGGCGCCCAGGTGATAGGCGAGGGGAAGGTCCCCCGGCGGGATCGCCCGCAATCCGCCGCCGCCCGGAACCAGCGTATAGTCCGCCCAGTCGAGCATGCCGAAGACCAGGTCGCCGTCGGCGAAGGCTGGGTTCCGGGACCGCGCCACCTCGCCGACGACCCGCGCCTTCAACGGCGCGCCGAGCTGGAACGGCGTGGCATAGGATTTGGCGTCGTCCATGCGGCCGCGCATGTAGGGGTCCAGGGACATGTAAATCGCGCGGACGAGCACGTCGCCGGCGCCCGGGTCCGGCACCGGCCCTTCGCGGGTTCCGAAATCGTCCGGCTCGACCCAGCCGCGCGGACGGCGGGCGAGAATGATCTGGCGGTTCGTGGTCGACATGACTTTCGATTCCCGCTGGCTCGAAGCTTGCTGCAATCCCAGCCAACCAACCACATCCGGGCCGGCGCCGAAACCATTTGGTGGCGGATGACGGATTGGCCGCCGACGAACGATCGGTCCGCCGGTGGCCCAATCCATGCTAGGATAAGCGAGCTCGATGTCTCGGAGGCCGGCCGCGTGTTGTTTCCGTTAGCGCGTCAATTCGCGCCTATGCTGATCGCCATCGCGTTCGCCGCGTGGCTGCGGTCCGATGACGCCAACGCCCAAGTCCCGTCCATCGGCCCGTCCGGTTGCGTCGCGCTTTGCGGCGACGACCGATCGACCGGCGGCTCCGGCGGCGGGGTGCCGCCCGGCGACACCCGCACCGATAACAAGACGCTGTCGAGGGATCTCAACCAGTCCGGTGTCGCGGTCGGCCGCCGGGGCGACAATGCCGAGGCCGTCGGCCTCTACCGCAACGCCCTGCAGTTTTGGCCTGGGAACATGACGGCGCAGCGCAACCTCGGGTTCGCGCTCAACCAGCTGGCCTTCAACAACGTCAATCGGGCCCGACCCGGTCGCCTCGTCGAACTTCTTCAAGAGGCGACGATTTTTCGGCCCAACGACGCGACGGTGCGCGGCAACTATGATGAATACCGCCGCCGCCATCCATCCATGACCAATGGCCGCGGCCCTTGCGGACAGTGCGACAAGGCATTGTTCGGGGATCTCTCCCATGGCCTTTCGGCGTCAGCGTCGTTCAAGTCTTACGCCCGGCAATCGCGGGCCAAGTTCCAGAATTGCGGCCGCAAGACCTTCGACCAATGCAAGGCCAGTTGCGGTTCGACCTACCTGAAATCCCTCGATACCTGCCTCAAGCACTATGGCGAGGGTGCGCCGGTCAAATCCTGCGTACACAGATCGCTCCAGGGCCTCCGCCATTACTGCCGCTGATACCAACGGCATCTTTTCCCGCCGCGCCCGAGAACATTAGAATGGCGTTGCGCTCCGGCAGGGGAGACGCCCGATTGGATTGGGGGGAAACATGTCATTCGCCGAGTTCATCGATTGGCTGACGGCGGCCAGCGCCGTCATCACCGCCGTCAATATCTACCTCATGGTCAACAAGATCTGGGGGCGCAAGCACATCAAGGACGTGGCCGAGAGCTTGTCGGTCGCCGCCTACACGCTGAGCTTCGTCCTCGCGGTGCCATTCTTCCTGAAGTTCCTGATGTTCGAGGCCGATTACGTTTCGGTCATCGTCTACGGATTGTGGATGGCGCTCTACGCGCTTTATGTGCTGATCGGCGCCGGCGTCTGGGTCGCCGGCAAGCGCGACACCGGTTTGTTCCGGAAGTTCCTGGCGGCACTGAGGACGGAGCGCGACGAGATCGGCACCCTGATCAACGCGCTCTCGCAACCGGCGTCCGCCGAGCACGTGATCCGGATTCTCGGCGGCGTCGCCGGCATCGACCGCCATGTCGACGAGCGCGAACGGGCCCTGATCGAGACCATCACCGAGAGCTGGGGATTGAAAATATCGGAGGCCGAGTGGGCGCGGATCGAGCGCGCCGACGTCTCCTTCGCCGAGGTCCGCGACAGCCTGAGCCAATACCTGCGGACCCGACCGTCCGCGGACGAGGCGGGGCAACTCCTCGATCTGATCTCCCACATGGTCCGGGCCGATGAGGACGTCAGCGAAGAGGAGCAACTGCTCCTCGACGAGGTCGAGGCGGTGATCGGCCATTACGTCGATGGCGGCGACGCCGACGCGCCGCGCTACGAGGCCCTGCTGGTGCCGCAGACCGACGCTCAAACCGCCCAGATCGCCGCGCTCTTCGAGGACGCAGTGATCTGCGACGAACAACGCCTTGGCGGCCATGCCTATCCCCTCGGCCAGTATTTCTCCGAAGCCTTCGCCGAGGCGATCGCCCAGCCCTACCGGTAGCAGGGCCTGTTCAGCGTCGTGCACCGCCAGACGGCGGCCTAGGGCCCGAACGCCGCCGGCCGCCGCGTTGTCAATTCGAGCGGTCGCGCTATCATCAGCTTCTGGGGCCGGCCGCGGGGGCCGGCGGGCGGAGACGCCTTCATGAACGTGCAAAGGCCATTGAGCATCCGGGTCGGGCTGGTTCTCGCCGGTCTCGCGCTCGGCAGCGCCGTGCTCTGGCAGACCGCCCAGTGGTCGCGGCAGTTCGCGCTCGACCAGATCGCCGCGCGCAGCCAGCACACGCTCAGCCTCGTCGTTGAGAACCTGGGCGGCGACCTCAACAAGTTCCGTCACCTTCCCCAGGTCTTGTCGGCGAACCGGCGCTTCCGTTCGGTGTTGCGCGACGAGGCCACGGAGGACGAGCACTACGCCCTCAACGAGGAGTTGGAGAGGATCAACCGGATTTCCGGGGCCCTCGACATCTACCTCATGGACGCCACCGGTCTGACCGTCGCGGCCAGCAACTGGGAATCGGAGAAGACCTTCATTGGCAAGAATTTCGGCTACCGCCCCTATTTCAAGGCGACGCTGGAGGGCCGCCTGGGCCGCTACTTCGCGCTGGGCACGACGTCCGGGGAGCGGGGCTACTATTTCGCCTATCCCATCCGCGACCGCGGCGACGTGCTCGGTGCCGTCGTCGTCAAGATCCAGGTCCACCATCACGAGCGCAAGTGGCAGACGGATGATCACGAGGTGATCGTCGTCGACCGCTTCGGCGTGATCTTCCTGAGCAGCCGGCCCGATTGGCAGTTTCGGACGCTGGCGCCGCTGACCGAGGCGGCGGCGGCGGAACTGAAGGAAAGCCGTCGCTACGCGGACCGCACCCGGACACCAAGAAGGCGCTGTTCGAGGCCGGCAAGCTGACCATCATGCTGATGTTCATCATCGCCAACGCGCTGATCCTGAAGCACGTGCTGACCGAGGAGCGGATTCCACAAATGATCACCGAGGCCATGCTCGGCGCCGGTTTCGGGCCGATCATGTTCCTGGTCATCGTCAACGTCATCCTGTTGATCGGCGGTCAATTCATGGAGTCCTCGGGCCTCCTGGTGATCGTCGCGCCGTTGGTGTTCCCGATCGCCATCGAGCTCGGCATCGACCCGATCCACCTCGGCATCATCATGGTCGTCAACATGGAAATCGGCATGATCACGCCGCCGGTGGGGCTGAACCTGTTCGTCACCGCCGGCGTCGCCCATATGTCGATGATGCAGGTGGTCCGCGCGGCGATGCCGTTCGTCGGCATCATGTTCGTGTTCCTGATCCTGGTCACCTACATCCCGTCGATCTCGACCTGGCTGCCGATCTCCATGATGGGGCCGGAGATCATCACCAAGTGACCGACGGCACCATCAGGCCGGAACGCCGACGCGCCGCCACCCCGGCGCGTCGGCTTTCGGTTTTTCAGCCCGCCCAGCGCCTCACACCACCACCGCCACCACCGCCGCCGTCAAAGCCGTGGCCAGGGCGCCCGCCGCGATCGACTTGAGGCCGAGGCCGACGATGTCGGCGCGGCGCTCCGGCGCCATGGTGGCGAGCCCGCCGATCATGATGCCCAAGGAGCCGAAGTTGGCGAAGCCGCAGAGCGCGTAGGTCATGATCAGCTTGCCCCGCGCATCGAGGCTTTCCGCCGGCAGCCTGGCCATCTCGGCGTAGGCGATGAACTCGTTGAGGATGATCTTGGCGCCGAGGAGACCACCGGCCGCCGGCGCCTGTTCCCAGGGGATGCCGATCAACCATGCGAGCGGCGCCAGCAGCCAGCCCAGGAGCCGCTGCAGCGTCAGCGGCGCGCCGCCGGCCTCCGGCACGAGGCCGAGGATCATGTTGACCAGGGCGACGAGCGCCACCATCACGATCAGCATGGCGACGACGTTGATCAGGAGCTTGACGCCGTCGACGGTGCCCCGGGTGATGGCGTCCATGGCGCCCGACGTCATGCGCGGCAACTCGACGGCGCCGGCGGCGCCCGCGTCCGCGGCGTCCGGCGGCTCCATCAGCCGGGCCAGCAGGATCGCCGCCGGCGCGTTGATCAAGGACGCGGTCAGGATGTGACCGATGGCCTGCGGCACGACGCTGTCGAGCAGCGTCGCGTAGATCACCATCATGGTGCCGGCGATGGTCGCCATGCCGGCGGTCATGACGACGAACAGGTCGGATCGGCCGAGCCGGTCGAGATAGGGCCGGATCAGCAGCGGCGCCTCGACCATGCCGACGAAGACGTTGGCGGCGACGCCGACGCCGGCGGCGCCGCCGAGGCCGAGGCTGCGCTCCAGCGCCCAGGCGAAGCCGCGGACCACCATCGGCAGCACCCGCCAGTGATAGAGAAGCGCGGAGAGCGCGCTGACCACCAGGATCAGCGGCAGCGCCTGGGTCGCCAGCACGAAGGCGGCGCCGGGATGGCTCTCGGCGAAAGGCAGCGGCCCGCCGCCGAGGTAGCCGAAGACGAAGCCGGTGCCGGCCCGGGTCGCCGCCTGCAAGGCGAGGACGGCGTCGTTGAGCCCGAGGAAGAGCGCCCGCGCCGCCGGCAACTTCAGCAGCACCAGCGCGAGGCCGAACTGCAGCGCCAGCGCCGCCGCGATCAGCCGCCACGGCCGCGCATCCGCACCGGGCCGCGCGTGGCGGCCGAGACCCCAGGCGGCGGCGATGATGACGGCGATGCCGAGCAGGCTGTGCACGATTTCGGGCTCCCCCGGGGCGGTGAACTGGGCTCCGGCAGACTACCCGCCGGGGGGCGCCGTCGGCAATGGCGGCGGGCGCGGCTTGACGCCCGCCCGGCCAACGCCTATGTCCAGGCGGCACAACCGCGAGCAACGGAACGAACGGACACCATGGCCCTGCTGCCGATCATCATCGCGCCGGACCCGCGCCTGAAGATCAAGACCAAGCCTGTCGACAAGGTCGACGCCGAGGTCCGCCAGCTCATGGACGACATGCTGGAGACCATGTACGCCGCCGACGGCATCGGCCTCGCGGCGCCGCAGGTCGGCGACAAGCGCAGCGTCATCGTCGTCGACTGCGCGCGCCAGGGCGAGGAGGCGCAGCCGATCCGCATGGCCAACCCCGAATTGATCGAGGTCTCGGACACCGATTACAGCCACGAGGAGGGGTGCCTGTCCCTGCCCGAGCATTTCGCCGAGGTGGTCCGGCCGGACGGCATCCGGGTCCGTTACCTGGACGAGAACAGCGAGCTTCGGGAGATCGACGCCGACGGCATCCTGGCGGTCTGCATCCAGCACGAGATGGATCACCTGGAAGGCATCCTGTTCGTCGACCACATCACCGCGCTGAAGCGCAATCTGATCCTCCGCAAGCTGAAGAAAACCAAGAAACAAGCCGCCAAGGCGGTCGGGTGAGGCCCGTCCCATGACGCTCCGCCTCGCCTTCATGGGCTCGCCCGATTTCGCGGTGCCGAGCCTGGCCGCGTTGATCGACGCCGGCCACGAGATCGCCTGCGTCTTCGCGCAGCCGCCGAGGCCGGCCGGGCGCGGCCAGAAGGAGCGGCGCTCTCCGGTGCACGCCTTCGCGGCCGAGCGCGGCCTCGAGGTGCGCACCCCGGCCAGCTTCAAGGACGCGGCGGCCGTGGCGGATTTTGCCGCGCTTGGCCTCGACGCCGCGGTCGTCGCCGCCTACGGCCTGATCCTGCCACAACGCGTTTTGGACGCGCCGCGGCTTGGGTGCTTCAACGTGCACGCCTCGTTGCTGCCGCGCTGGCGCGGCGCGGCGCCGATCCAGCGCGCGATCCTGGCCGGCGACGCCGAGACCGGGGTCTGCATCATGGGCATGGAGGCGGGCCTTGACACGGGACCTGTGTACGCGCGCGAGGCGGTGCCGATCACCGTCCGAACGACGGCCGGCGAGCTGCACGATACCCTGGCCGAGCGGGGCGCGCGGCTGATCGCCGAGACGTTGCCGGAGATCGCCGCCGGACGCCTCGCGCCGGTCCCGCAGCCGGTCGACGGCGTCACCTACGCCGACAAGCTCAGCCGTGACGAGGGCCGAATCGACTGGTGCCGCCCGGCGGTCGAGATCGAGCGCATGGTGCGCGGCCTCAACCCCTGGCCCGGCGTCTGGTTCGAGCATGCCGGCGAGCGGATCAAGGTTTTGGCCGCGAGCCTTCAAGGCGGGGAGAACGGGGCCGAGGTCGGCACCGTCACCGCGCCGCCGCTGGTGGTCGCGACCGGCGACGGCGAACTCGCCGTCGAACGGATGCAGCGCCCGGGCAAGGCGGCGCTCGACGCCGACGCCTTCATGCGCGGCTACGACGCGCCGATCGGCACCCGATTGGAATAATCACCGGAATTGCGTCGAACCTGGCGCCATCGCCGGGCGTCAATCCGCCTGCGCCTCGGTTTCCTCTTCCTCGCCGGCCTCGGCGTCATCGCCGCTGGCCGGTTCGTCCTCGTCTTCGCCCGACGGCGCGTCGCCGCTGTCCGCTACCGCTTCGGCGGCCGCGGCGGCATTTCCCTTCAGGTCGGTCATCATCGTCGTCGAGTGCTCGACCTTCTGGATCCGGGTGATGCCCTGCTTCATTTCGCCCATGATGAACTCGGCCTTCTTGCCGGGCCCGCCCATCTTCGGGTCCGGGAACAGCCGCGCCCAGGCGTCCATCTTCACCGAAAGCGCGCAGAGCACGCCGCCGATGGTGGTGTGGTAGCTGGAGATCACTTGCTCGACGCGGCGGAAGCGCTCGGCGGAGATCTCGTCCCACATGTGCTTGGTGTCCTTCTCGAAGTTCTCGAAGCGGTTGACGATGCCCGACACGCGCGAGTTGATGGTCGCCTCGATCAGGTCGCAGGCCTGCATCAGGCCGATGTCGTGCTTCAGTTGGAAGTTGCCGCGTAGTTCGTGCACCGCTTCGAGGAAGCCGTGGATCACCGGCTGCAGGGAATCCAGGCATTGGCGGTAGTAGGACAGCGACAGGAAGATGTCGCCGTAATCCTCCATGAACTTGGGGATCTCCTTGGGCCGGATGTCGAGCTTTTCGGCCATCATCTTGATCTTCTCCAATGCCTTCTCGATGTCGGGGTCGCGGAACAGCTTGATGACGTCGTCGAAGTCGGTGATGGTGACGTCGTCCTCGGCGTAGATCTGCGAGATCAGCGGCCGGGTGAAATCCTTCATGTATTCCGTCAGTTCCACGCCCTTCTCTTCGGTCAACTTCAGGGCCTCGACGGAGTTGACCTCGATGCCCTGGTCGCGGAGCGAGACCCGGAGGCTGTAGACGTCGTAGCTCGGCAGCATGCCGAGCTGGCGCAGCATCAGCAGATCCGGCGGCGGTTCGGTGATCTTCCAGCCGAACTCGTGCGACAGATCCTCGATGCCCAATTGGCCGCTGCCGGCGGTGGCGTCCTTGAACACCTCGACGACGCTTTCCAGGCGCACGTTCTTGATCAGCCGCGCGTGCTTGAGCCCGGGCGTCTGCATGGGCAGATCGGCGAGCGGCAGGACGTGCAGGGAATCCCGGTCGAGACGTGTCGACTTGGTCTGCTCGTCCTCTGGTTCTTTTTGTTCTTCGGTGTCCGTCAAGTCAAAGCCCCCCTTGACGGAGAAATCTTAGGCGCCAATCCACTGAGATTACAGCCGAAAAATCAGATTCACGCCGGGAAAATTCGATCCGCCGCCGGCCCCGCTGGCATCGCGGCTATTGTCGCCTGTCGGCCGAGGCACTAAAGAATGCGCGGTGGAGGGGTTCGAGATTGCGCTTCAGATTGACCATCGAATATGACGGACGCGGCTTCGTCGGCTGGCAGCGCCAGGACAACGGGCTCGGCGTCCAGCAGGTGCTGGAGGACGCCGTCACCGCGTTTTCGGGCGAGTCGGCGACGGTCTACGGCGCCGGGCGGACCGACACGGGAGTCCACGCCCTAGCCCAGGTGGCGCATGTCGACCTGGCCCGCGACTGGCCCGCCGACACGGTCCGCGATGCCTTGAACGCGCACTGCCGCCCGCACGCGCTCAGCGTCCTCGCCGCGGCGCCCGCCGCCGCCGACTTCCACGCCCGCTTCTCGGCCACGGAACGGCGCTACGAATACCGCATCGCCAACCGCCGCGCGCCGCTGGCACTGGAACGCGGCCGCGCCTGGTGGGTGCCGGCGCCATTGGACGCCGAACGCATGGCCGAAGCCGCCGGCGTGCTCGTCGGCCATCACGACTTCACGACCTTCCGGGCGTCGGAATGCCAGGCCAAGTCCGCCGAGAAGACCCTGGATGAGCTGAGCGTTCAGCGCCTCGGCGACGACATCATCTTCACCGTCCGGGCGCGGTCGTTCCTGCACCACCAGGTCCGCAACATGGTCGGCACGCTGAGACGGGTCGGCGAGGGCAAGTGGACGAAGGCGCACGTGAAGGCGGCGCTGGACGCCCGCGACCGGCGCGAGGGCGGCGAAACGGCGCCCGCCGACGGGCTCTATCTGGTCGGCGTGCGCTACGACGGTTGAGCGCCGCGACGGTGCGGATTATTTTCGGAACCACCATGGCCCAGATACCTTTGAGCCTGAGCAATCAGGATCCCCAAACCGAGAAACCGGAAGAGCCGCAGAAGAGCCCCGTCATGGGGTGGTTCGCGGTGGCCTTCGGGCTGCTCGGCATCTTCACCATCGGCTTCATCTTCGTGCCGCTCGGCCTGATCTGCTCGGTGATCGCGCTGTTCACCGGCCAGGCCATGTGGGGGTTCATCGGATTGATGCTGGCGGTCGCCGGCTTCATCACCTCGCCGAAGCTCTGGCTGATCGTCGGCATGGGCGCGTTCTACGCCATGTTCGACATGCCCGAGTTCCTGCAGCCGTTCATCGACTACCTGAACTCGCTCGGCTTCGGGATTCCGACCAAGGAGGTCTGAGGCTCAGAGAAACCTGTTGGTCGTCGACTCGATGACCATGCCGAGCAGGAAATCCATGAAGACGATGCCGGCCGCCGTTCCCGGGGCGACGTCGAAGGCGTGGCGGGTGACGAAAAAGGTCAGCGACAGTATCCAGAAGATCGCGACCAGGGCGAACACGCTGGCGATACCCTGCGGCAGGGCCCCGGTCATCCCCAGGATGACGATCGGCAGATAGACGACGCTTTGCGCCACCGCGGCCCAGTTATAGGCGACGATGTAACCGAGGTAGCGGTCCTCCTTGCCGAGCGCCCGCGACAGATAGGCGACGATCAGCGGAAACGCGAACCAGGCAATCACGTAGGCCTCGCATTCCAGGATGATGTAGTGCAGGAAGGATCCGGCCGTCGGCTCGGCGATGTAGCGGATGACCAGCAGCACCATGAACAGCGGCGCGATCACCACGGCGGCCAGGAACGAACGCCAGAACCCGGTGATCGAGGTGTCGAAGTGCTCGAACCCGTCCGGGTCGAAGCGCGCCAGCTTGATGGCCCCGGCGATGCCTGCGGCGACGTCGGCGCTCGGCCACATCAGGCGGTCTCAAAATAGTCGGTGAGGATGCTTTCGTAGATGTCGGCGAGCGCCCGGATGTCGTCGACGCGGGCGTTCTCGTCGACCTTGTGGGCGGTCTCGTTGATCATCCCGAACTCGACCACCGGGCAGTGGTCCTTGATGAAGCGCGCATCCGAGGTGCCGCCGGTGGTGCTCAGCTCCGGGGCTCGCCCGGCGACCCGTTCGACGGCGCCGGCGACGAGATCGCTGAGGGGGCCCGGCGGCGTCAGGAACGCCTCGCCGGAGATGCTGGACTGGATG
>JAPPPF010000251.1 GCA_028817665.1 Magnetovibrio sp.
TCGGCGCGCCGTCGCCGCGGAGGCGGCCGCCGCCGGCGCGGGCGCGGCCGCGCCGGTCGGGGATCGGGACCAGCACCCGGCCGCGGAACCGGTCGTAGGGGGCGCGGCCCCGGCCGCGGTCGTCGTCGGGGCGGATCAGCAGGCCGGCGGCGACGGCCAGGCCCTCCTCGATGTTCTCGCGCGCCAGCGCCACCTTCAACTGGTTGCCCGAGGCCGGCGCGAAGCCGAGGCGGAAGCGCTGGATGGTGTCGTCGTCGAGGCCGCGGCGCTTCAGGTATTCCAGGGCCGGGCGGCCTTCCGGCATGCGCAGCCACTTCTCGTAGAGCGCCGCCGCCGTCTCGGTGACGTCCATCAGGGTTTGGCGGCGCTTCTGGCGCTCGCGCTCCTCGGGCGTGTCGCGGGGCACATCGAGGCCGGCCTCGCCGGCCAGCTTCTCCACCGCCTCGGGGAAGCTGAGGCCCTCCGTCTCCATGACGAAATCGAAGACGCTGCCGTGCGCCTGGCAGCCGAAGCAGTGGTAGAAGCCCTTTTCCTCGTTGACCGTGAAGCTCGGCGTCTTCTCCTTGTGGAACGGGCAGAGGCCCGAGTGCTCGCGGCCCTTGCGGGTCAGCTTGACGCGGCGGCCGACGAGATCGGCGAGGCCGACGCGGGCCCGAAGCTCGTCGAGGAATTGGTCGGAAAAGGCCATCGCTTGTGCGCACTCCAGACGTCAGCGGACGCCCGCGGGGCGGCGGCGTCCGAGAGACCTCAGTCTAGCCGCGCCCCGTGAGCGCCGACAGCAGGAGTTTTCAAGGCTATTGGCCCGTTCATCCACATCCTTATCCACACATCCACGCGTGCTGTGCCGGCGAAACCTTCGACGCCTCGTCTAAACGTACGCATCCGTCGTCATTCGTCTACATGCGTCTACATTTCTGCCGGCCTTGCCCCTGAAGCCGTTGAGTTTCAGGGGTTTCTTCCCGCCGACACGTGACGACGCGATCGACGACACCGCCGGTATTCCGTCGCATTCGTCCATACGCGCGCGGCGGTTGCGGCGCCGCCGTGGGACACAGAGATCACCGAGGGGACACAGAGATCACAGAGCGAATTCGGTGCGCGAAGCGCTCTCTTTCTTTCTCCGCGCACTCCGTGACTCCTCTGTGCTCACAGTGTCTCACTTGAACATGCATCGCGAACGCATCCCATCGCCGCGTTACACCATACGGCAATTAGAACATAACACGAACATTATGAATTGTCAAGATCACCGACCGGCGGTCTCGGCAAGGGGAGGAATGTCAAAGGGGCGGGCGGGCCTAGCCCAGGCGTTCCTTGACCGCGGCGCTGGCCTTGCCGAAGTCCATCTGGCCGGCGAAGCGTTCCTTCAGCGCGCCCATGACCTTGCCCATGTCCTTGAGGCTGGTCGCCTCCAGCTCCTCGATCAGCGCCGCGACCGCCTCGCCGACGGCGTCCTCGGACATCTGCTCGGGCAGGAACCGCTCGATCACGGCGATTTCCTCGGCCTCCTGCTGGGCCAGTTCCATGCGGCCGCCCTTTTCGTAGGCCTCGATGGAATCACGGCGCTGCTTGATCATCGATTGCAGCAGGCCCAGGAGCTCGTCGTCGTCGATGCCGTCCAGGTTGCCCTTCGATCGCGCCGCGATGTCGCGGTCCTTGATCGCGGCCTGGATCAGCCTCAGCGTCGAGACGGCCAAGGCCTGCTTCTCTTTCATGGCTGTCTTGTAGGCGTCGTTGATTTCCGTGCGTAGCACCGACGGCCTCCCCGGGGCTGGAAGCTAAGTGGCGCCAGGCGGCGCCTGTCCCGTACCCACTTCCCTGTTGATCCGCCGCCTGATACCTCGATATCCGTTGACCGGATATTCCGATCAGGACGAGTATTTCGCGGAAAAACGGAGCCTATAACATCTGGTCGTGAAAGGCAACCGGCGATAAGTTTTTAACTTATTGAAAATAAACGAAAAAATTACGAAAAGGACACTTGACCTTGGCGCGGCGATTGCTTAAGAGTCCGGCCAACCGACGTTCACCCAAGGTATCCCATACAGATGAACGACGACATCAAGGCCAAACCGCCCGCCGGGTCCGACGACCGGCCGGGCGATTTTTTTGACGTGCCGCCGGCCGGCGCCGACGCGGCGCTGGTCTTGGCCGGCGGCGAGGTGTTCTGGGGGCGGGGCGTCGGCGCGCCGGGCATGAGCGTCGGCGAGGTCTGTTTCAATACCTCGCTGACCGGCTATCAGGAGATCCTCACCGATCCCAGCTACGCCGGACAGTTGATCACCTTCACCTTTCCCCACATCGGTAACGTGGGGACGAACCCCGAAGACCTCGAGACCCAAACCCCGGCCGCCCGGGGTTGTATTTTAAGGGAATCCATCACCGAGCCGGCCAACTGGCGGGCCGCCAAGCACCTCGACGACTGGCTCAAGTCCATGTGGCTGACCGGTGTCACCGGCGTCGATACCCGGCGCCTGACGCGCCTGATCCGCGACGGCGGCGCGCCCAACGGCACCCTGGTCTTCAACCCCGGCGGCCTGCCCGACATCGAGGCGGCGAGGCAGGAGGCCGAGGCTTGGCCCGGTCTCGAGGGCATGGACCTCGCCAAGGAGGTGACCTGCCAACAGACCTATACCTGGGACCAGACGGAATGGGCCTTGGACGGCGGCTACGGCAAGCTCGAGGATCCGAAGTTCCACGTCGTCGCCGTCGACTTCGGCGCCAAGCACAACATCCTGCGCTGCCTGGCCTCAAGCGGCTGCAAGGTCACCGTGGTACCGGCGACGGCCACCGCCAAGGAGGTGCTGGGCCATGAGCCCGACGGCGTGTTCCTCTCCAACGGCCCCGGCGATCCGGCGGCGACCGGCGCATACGCCATCGACATGGTGAAGGGCGTGATGGACGCCGGCAAACCCATCTTCGGCATCTGCCTCGGCCACCAGATCCTGGCCCTGGCCTTGGGCGCCAAATCCCACAAGATGCACATGGGGCACCGCGGCGCCAACCAGCCGGTGAAGGACCTGGCCACCGGCCGTGTCGAGATCACCAGCCAGAACCACGGCTTCGTCATCGACGCCGACACGCTGCCCGCCGGTGTTACCGCCAGCCACGTCTCCTTGTTCGACGGCACGCTCGAGGGGCTCCGCGTCGAGGGCAAGCCGATCTTCTCGGTCCAGTACCACCCGGAAGCGTCCCCCGGCCCGCAGGACAGCCACTACCTGTTCCAGCGGTTCGTCGACTTGATGGAGGGTGGCCGAGAATGAATTCTGCCGATAGCTTCACGTCATTCCCGCGGAGGCGGGAACCCACCTGTCCGGTGGCATGGATTCCCGCCTCCGCGGGAATGACAGTGGGGATGTGGTAGGAGATTTGGAGACATGAGCAAGGATGCTATTTCCAACTTCGTCACCGACCTGAAGGCCATCACCGCCGAGGTTTCCGACCCGGCCGAGGTCATCGAGCGCGTTAGGCCGCGGCTCGAGGCCATGGCCGCCGACACTTCCTGGGTGAAGCCCGAGTACTACCGCGCCGACGACGACCAGGGTTTCGGCATCACCATCCTCAACGAGGAAGCCGACAACACGCTGCTGGTCGAGGCCATCTGCTG
>JAPPPF010000106.1 GCA_028817665.1 Magnetovibrio sp.
CTCGAGATGGTAAAACGCATTCTCCGGCACCTGCCGGTGAAGCTGCTGTTCATGATGGGTCTCGCCAACTTCGTCCGGCCGAAGACCCGCAAGTGGGCCGGTGCGCGCGCCGCCATCAACGAATACGTCGCCGAGCGCGAAGCCCTGAACCGCAAGGCCCTGGGATTGGATAAGGAGCCCGCCGCGTGAACGAAGTCAAAAACAAGCCCGTCGCCTATTACCCGGGCTGCGCGCTCGAAGGATCCGGGCACAGCTACGACCGCTCGACCCGCGCCGTCGGCAAGGCCCTCGGCCTCGACCTGGTCGAGGTCAAGGACTGGAACTGCTGCGGCGCCATGGAGGTCAAGAACATCGACCCGAAACTGCAGACCTATCTCTCGTCCCGGGTCATGTCGATCGCGTCGGATGACATGGGTTTCGACCAGGTGATGGCACCCTGCAACGGCTGCTACCACAACCTGAAGAAGGCCGAGTACGACCTGGCCAACGACGCGGACAGCGTCGCCGTCACCGAGCGGCTGTCCGAGAAGGCCGGCCACGCCACCTACAAGGCCGGCGGCATCGAGACCATCCACGCCCTCGACTGGATCAAGGACAAGATTGGCGAGGACGGGTTGCAGAGCCGGATCAAGAAGTCGCTGAACGCCGTCAAGATCGCCAACTACTACGGCTGCATGTACACCCGGCCACGCCATATCTTCCCCGAGAAGGACGCCGGGCCGGGCTCCGAGTCGACTTCGCAGCCGCACTTCATGGACGACCTCCTGGCCGCCGCCGGCGCCGAGATCGTCGAGTACCCGCTGAAGACGGCGTGCTGCGGCGGCGCCCACACGCTCTCCGATTCGGACACCTCGACGAAGCTGGTGATCAACCTGCTGCGCGCCGCGGAAGCCGCCGGCGCCGACGTCATCGCCACCGAATGCCCGACCTGCCATTCCGGATTGGAGATGCACCAGGTCCGCGCCGAGAAGCGCTTCGGCGTCGAGACCTCGGTGAAGATCGTCTACTTCACTCAGCTCCTCGGGTTGGCGCTGGGATTGAGCGCGCGCGAGGTCGGCCTGCACGAGAACATTTCCGACTCGCTCGGCTTCTTCAAGGAGAAGGGATTGGCATGAGGCCGCTCGACGCCATCGAGGCGCGCATCGAGGCGCTCGCCGCCAGTCCCGACGCCGCCGCCGCGGCCGCCGAGTTGCTGACGCTCGGCGAGGAAGTGCTCGAGCACTGGATATGCGCCAAGGACGAGGCGCCGACCCAGGCCAAGAAGGAAGGCTTCCGGCTGCTCGCCCTGCACCGCCAGGGCGCCAAGGACGTGCCCAGCTTCAACGCCTGCCGCGAGACCTGCCGGGAGCTGGTCTACCACCACAACCTGATCATCATGCAGCCCGGCCACCCGGAGACCGCGAAGCGGTTGCGGATGGCCGGCCTCGTCGCCAATCATCTATACTTGTTCGTGCGCGGCAAGCTCGAGGAAAGCCAATTGGGCGAGTTCTGCTGCTCGTCCAAGCCGGTCAGGAGCGACGCCGCCGGGGACAACATCGGAGAACAAAGGGGAATATGAGCCATGCCTGACGTCAGGGGATGCCACCTTCCGGAAGACCTGCTCTACGACGTGGAGAACAACATCTGGTACGCCGACGCCGGTGACGGCAACATCCGCGTCGGCATGACCGCCGTCGCCGTCGCCATGGCCGGACAACTCGTCGCCTACACGCCGAAGCGGGTCGGCCGCACGGTGAAGGCCGGCAAATCCTGCGCGACGATCGAATCGGGCAAATGGGTCGGCCCGGCGAAGCTCGCCATGCAGGGCGAAGTGATCGCCGTCAATGAGGCCCTGCAGGCGAAACCGGACACAGCCAACGACGATCCCTACGGTGACGGCTGGCTGGTCGTCTTCAAGCCCGACGACTGGGACGGCGAGAAGGGCCAGTTGACCGCCGGCGCCGACGTCGCCGGCCCCTACGAGGCGAAGATGGAGGCCGACGGCTTCGCTGGCTGCGCCGCGTGAAACTCCCGCGCCCGACCGAGCTGATCGTCGCCGCGCTTCTCGTTCTCGGGACGAGCGTCGCCGCCGCCGACGAAATCAAGATCCAGCACGGCGGCCTGACCCTGAACGCCCGGCTGTCGCTTGCCGACGGCAAGAAACTCACCGACGGCGTCGTCCTGATGGTTCACGGAACGCTTGCCCACAACGCCATGGACACCATCGCCAACCTCGCCGGCGTGCTGGCCGAACGCGGCATTTCGAGCCTCGCCGTCAACCTGTCGCTCGGCGTCGACGACCGCCACGGCATGTACGACTGCACCGTCACCCATCGCCACCGGCACCTGGACGCGCTGCCCGAAATCGAAGCCTGGCTGGATTGGTTGAAATCCGAGGGCGCGGGCTCCGTGGTTCTGTTCGGGCATTCCCGGGGCGGCAACCAGGCGGCCCGCTTCGCCGCCGGGAGGAGCCACCCGTCGCTTCAACGCCTGGTCCTGCTGGCGCCGGCCACTTGGAATGCCACGCGCGCCGCGGCAGGCTTCGAAAACCGCCACGGCCGGCCCCTAGCCGGCGCGTTCGATCGCGCCAATCGATTGAGCGAGGCCGGCAGGGGCGGCGAAGTCCTAGCCAAACACGGGCTGCTCTACTGCCCGGGCGCCGACGTCACGGCCGAGAGCTTGGTCTCCTATTACCGCGCCGATCCGCAGTTCGACACGCCAGCGGTGCTCAAGGACGTCAAGGTGCCGACCCTGGTCGTCGCCGGCGGCAAGGACACGGTGGTCAAGGGCCTGCCGGAAGCCGTGAAACCGCTCGCCGATGGCAAGAACCTAGCGTTCGCCGTGATCGACGATGCCGGTCATTTCTTCCTCGACCTGTTCGCCGAGGACGTCGCCGACCTGATCGAGGAATTTCTCGCCGCCGGCAGCTGAACTTTACGCCGGTCGTTCGGCCAGGAAATCCATTTCGCTGGCGAGTTGCCGGCGTCTCCGATCGAACGCCAAGCGCCGTGTTATACTTTTTCGCCGCCGAAGACTGGAGGCTCGGCCAATTGGGAGATATTCGGATGATACGCTCCGCATGCCTTCGATTTCGTGCCGTCGCGGTTGGCGCCGCCTTGGCGGTGGCGTCCGCCGTTGCTTCCGCCGCCAGCGAACGCCCGGCCCAGGGCCTGGCCCCGCACGCGCCGAAGCACGGCGCGGACATCGGCGCGCTGATCGCGCGCCACGGCCTAGAGGGCGCGCGGGTCGGCTTCCACGTCATCGACCAGGAGAACGGCGGGCTGATTTCGTCCCGCGACGCCGACCAGTTCTTCATCCCCGCCTCGACGGCGAAAATTGTCACCGCCGCCGGGGCGCTGGGCGTCCTCGGCCCGCGGCACCGGTTCCGCACCTCGGTGCACGCCGTCGGCCGGCTTCGCGACGGCGTCCTCGACGGCGACCTCTACCTGAAGGGCAGCGGCGATCCCCTGCTCTCGGTCCAGGACCTGCTGGCGATGATCGAGCGCCTCCGGGACCTGGGCCTCGGCCGCGTCGCCGGCCGGTTCATCTACGACGAGACGGCGCTGCCGGTGGTTGCCGAGATCGATCCGGCGCAGCCGGCGGCGGCGCCTTACAACGCCGGTCTCTCGGCGCTGACCCTGGACTTCAACCGGATCCGCGTGCATTGGCGCCGGGGCGCGGACGGCCCGGTCACCGCGGTGCTGTCCCCGGCGGCGGGCGCCGGCGGAATCGTCATCAGCGACGCCGACCCGGGACCCGGCCGGGCCTTCGTGCCGGCGCCGGGCCAGCTCGGCGAGCGCTGGGCGCTGGCGCCGCACCGCCTGAGCGCACCGGCCGGCGTCACCGAACTGCCGGTGCGCGACCCGGGCCGCCGCGCCGCCATGGTCTTCCGGGCCCTGGCCGCCGGCACCGGCACCGCGCTGGCCAGACCCGAGGCCGGCGCGCTGCCGGCCGAGGCACGCGAACTGACGGCGGTCGAGAGCCCGCCACTGGCGCGACTCCTGCGGCCGGCCCTGGCGCACTCCAACAACGTGGTCAGCGAATTGATCGGCATGGCGGCGGCCCGCAAGCTCGCCGGCAAGCCGGCATCCCTGTCCGAATCGAGCCGCACCTTGATCGGCTGGCTCGGCGGCCGGGCGCTGGACCTGGACACCCGGGGCCTCGAGTTGCCGAACCACTCGGGGCTTTCCGCCAAGGCCCGGGCGACACCGAAGCAGATGCTGGCGCTGCTCCGCCACGCGCTCTTGATGCGCTACGATTCGGACGGCATCGTCCCGCTGTTGCCGGCGGCGGGTTGGCGCGAGAGTTTCGGCGGCCGGTTCCGCGACCCGGCCACCGCCGGCTGGGTCTGGGGCAAGACCGGCACCATGCACTACGCCACCGGCATCGTCGGCGTGCTGTTCGGCCAGGCGAGCGGCCGGCGCAGCGTCTTCGCCCTCTACGTCATGGACGACGAGAAGCGCCGCGCCTTCGACGCCGACCCGGCCCGCGAGGGCGCCGAGGCGCTCGCCCGTGCCGAGGACTGGATCCAGCGCGCCAAGGCGCTGGAGGAGGATCTGGTGAGCGGCTGGGTGCGCCGGTATTGAGCCCAGGGAACGAAGGACGGAATACGATGACGACCCTATTCGCGCGGATTTGGCCGGTCGGCCTGACGGCGCTGGCACTGTCTCTCGGCGCCCTTGAGAGCCGGGCCCAGGAACGCCTGGTCCTGGTGACGCCGCCGAACACCGTCGACACGGTGATCAGCGAGGTCATCACGCGCAAGGCCTACGCGCGCATCGGCATCGCCGTCGAGATCAGCAAGTATCCGGGCGAGCGGGCGCTGCGCCTCGCCAACGCCGGCAAGGTCGACGGCGAGGTCCAGCGCATCGACGGCATCGCCGCCAACTACCACAACCTGATCCAGGTGCATCCGGCGATCAACTACATCGAGGGCGCCGCCTTCACCCAGACCAAGGACTTCGCCATCAAGGGCTGGCAGAGCCTGAAGCCCTACAAGATCGGCTACATCCGCGGCATCAAGTTCGCCGAGCGCAATACCAAGGAGATGGATTCGCTGGCCGTCGGCGACTACACGGGCCTGTTCCAGATGCTCCGCGACAACCGCGTCGACGTCGCCGTCTCGCCGCGCCTCAACGGCCTCTACCAGATGAAGCAGCTGGGCGTGAAGAACGTCCGCGAGCTGACCCCGGCGATCATGCGCTTCGAGTTGTTCCACTACCTGCACCAAAAGCACGTGAAGCTGGTGCCCAGGATCGCCGCCGTCTTCGCCGAGATGGAGAAGTCAGGCGAGCTCGCGGCGATCCGCGCGCACGTGATTTCGGTGCTCATGGCCCGGGCCGAGAAGAAACTGCCCGTCTGCGACGACGATTACGCCTGCTTCGAGAAATAGCCGCGCCCCAGCCCTCCGCCTCCCGCCCTCGCCGCTGGCCTTGCCGGACGGGTCCGCCTATGGTTCGGGCACCGAGTGCTTTGAGGGAGCCGGGACCGTGAAATACCTGCCCATTCTCATCGACATCCGAAACCAGGACGTGCTGGTCGTCGGCGGCGGCCACCTGGCGGCGCGCAAGGCCGGCGGCGCCGTCCGCGCCGGCGCCAAGGTGACCGTACTCGGCGCCGTCGCCGCGCCGTCCATGGCGGCGCTGATCGCCGACGCCGGCTGCCGCCACCTGGACGAACCGTTCGCTGAGGACCACCTGCGCGGCGTCCGAATGGTGTTCGCCGCGACCGAGGACGAGGACCTGGCGAAGCGCGTTTCCCGGGCGGCGCGCGAAGCCGGCATTCCGGTCAACGTCGCCGACCGGACGGCACTCTGTTCGTTCATCATGCCGGCCACCGTCGACCGCGACCCGATCGTCATCGCGGTGTCGTCGGGCGGCGACGCGCCGATCCTGACGCGCTCGCTCCGGGCGCGCCTGGAAACCCTGCTGCCGGCGGAGTTGGGCGAGGTCGCGCAGTTCGTCACCGCCAACCGCGGCCGCATCGCCGAGGCCTTTCCTGATTTCGACGCCCGGCGGCGGTTCTGGGACCGCTTCATCGCGGGCCCGATCCCGGAACGCATCTCCGAAGGCGACGCCGAGGCGGCGGCGCGGATGTTCGATGAATTGCTGGCCGACGTCGGCGGCGGCGGCGGCAGCACCGGTACGGTGACCGTCGTCGGATGCGGCCCCGGCGACCCGGACCTGTTGACCTTCAAGGCGCTCCGCCACATGCAGCAGGCCGACGTCGCCGTGCACGGCGCCGATGTCCCGGCGGCGATCGTCGGCCGGGTCCGCCGCGACGCCGACCACGCCGACGCCGGCGCCGCCGACATCCTCGCCCGGATCGCCGATTGGCGGGCCGCCGGCCGCACCGTGGTCTGGCTCGGCCCCGGCGATTTTCAGGCGACGGACGCCGGCGCCGAGGTTCTCCGGCGCCTCGGCGATGCCGGCCTGGAACCGGTCTCCGTCGCCGGCGTTCCGGCCGCGTGAGCGGCGCCGGACCGGTCCGGCCGGGCGATATGCAAATCATTATCACTCTTGATATTCTATAAATTTTGAATATGATGGAGGTGTCAGGGAAACCACGTTCCATTGGCCCCTCGGCGTCAGGTTAACCGCGCACCGAAAAAATACGCGGAACGACGCACCGGGACCGGCGGAACCAACGGAGGAGAACAACCTTGGGAATCAGAACCTTGGCCGTTGCGGCCATGGGGGTTGCGTTAACGTTGGCCGTTCATGGCGACGCCGCAGCCGCCGAATCGGTGAAGTATAAGGTCGTCGACGAGTCCAGTATCCCGAAATCGTTGACCGGCAAACCCGGCGACCCGA
This sequence comes from Magnetovibrio sp., assembly GCA_028817665.1. Taxonomy (GTDB): domain Bacteria; phylum Pseudomonadota; class Alphaproteobacteria; order Rhodospirillales; family Casp-alpha2; genus UBA3470. Next base: position 6,792 of record JAPPPF010000106.1, read on the forward strand.
AAAAGGGCCGCGCATTGGCCATCAACCGCAAGAAGGGAAATTGCCTGGCTTGCCACGTGATGCCGATCCCCGAACAGCCGTTCCACGGCAACATCGGCACCGACCTCAATGGCGTCGGCAGCCGCTATTCGGAGGGCGAGCTCCGGCTCCGCGTCGTCGACCCGAAGGTCGTCAACCCGGACACCATCATGCCGGCTTTCTACAAGACCGCCGGCCTGCACCGGGTTCTGAAGAAGTGGCAAGGCAAGACGATCATCGGCGCCCAGGACGTCGAGGACATCATCGCCTACCTGAAAACCCTCAAGTGAGCGCCAGCTCCATGCAAACCAAGGAGAAAACAATGATCCGCAAGACCCTAGAGGCGCAACGGATCGGCCGCCGCGACCTGATGGCCATGCTCGGCGCCGGCGCCGTCGCCGCCATGGGCATCGGCATGACGTCCCGCGAAGCCCAAGCGGACGCCAAGGCCGTTGCCGAAGCCATGAAGAAACTGATCGGTGACAAGAAGCCGGCGGCCGGCAAGATCACGCTGGACCTGCCGCAGATCGCCGAGAACGGCCGCACCGTGCCGATCGCCGTCGAGGTGGCCAGCCCGATGACCGACGCCGACCACGTGAAGGCGCTGCACCTGTGGGCCGACAAGAACCCGCGTCCCGACGTCGCCACCTTCCGGTTCACCCCGGCCAGCGGCAAGGCCCGGATCTCGACCCGCATCCGCCTGGCGAAGACGCAGAACATCGTCGCCTTGGCGGAGATGAGCGATGGCTCGCTCTACATGGCGAAATCCGAAATCAAGGTCACCATCGGCGGCTGCGGCGGCTGAGCGGGAAACAGGAGTAAGAACAATGGCAAAAGCACGCGTCAAAGTGCCGAAGTCCGTGAAGAAGGGCGAGGTCTTCGAGGTCAAGACCCTGATTTCCCACAAGATGGAAACGGGTCAGCGCAAGGATAAGAAGACCGGCAAGAAGATTCCCCGGATGATCATCAACAAGTTCGTCTGCACCTACAACGGCAAGGAGGTATTTACCTCCGACTGGCATCCGGCGATTTCCGCCAATCCCTACATGGCCTTCTTCGTGAAGGCGGGAGAAAGCGGCAATCTCGATTTCACCTGGACCGACGACAAGGGCAAAGCCACCAAGAAGTCGGCCAAGGTCACCGTGACCGGTTGATAGGGGGAGCAATCATGGGAAAACGACATCTGGGAGCAGGACTGGCGGTCGGCGCGTTGCTCGCCGCCAGTCTGGCCGTACCCGCTGGTGCCGACGACGGCATCCGCAGCGGCTACAGCTACATGACTCCGGAAACCAAGGGCATGCAGGATGACGACTTTCAGAATCCGGGCATGATCTGGGTCGACGACGGCGAGAAGCTGTGGAACACGGTCGACGGCAAGGCCGGCAAGGCCTGCGCCACCTGCCACAAGGACGCCGCCACCTCCATGAAGGGGGTCGCCACCGTCTATCCGAAGTACGATCCGAAGATCAAGAAGGTCAAGAACATCGAATGGCAAGTGAACAACTGCCGCACGGAACGTATGCAGGCGAAGCCGTGGAAGTACGAATCCGGGCAGCTCTTGGCGATGACCGTCTACATCCGCCACCAGTCGCGGGGCATGCCGATGAACGTCAGCGTTGACGGCGACGCCATCCCGTTCTTCCAGGCCGGCGAGAAGTTCTACAACCAGCGCCGCGGTCTGCTCGACATGGCCTGCAAGCACTGCCACGCCGACAACGCCGGCAAGAACGCCCGGGCCAATCTCTTGAGCCAGGGCCAGACCAACGGTTTCCCGGTCTACCGCCTGAAGTGGCAGAAGGCGGGCTCGACCCACCGCCGCTTCCGCGGCTGCAACAAGCAAGTCCGGGCGACGCCCTACAAGGCCGGTTCGGATGAATACATGAACCTGGAGCTCTACGTCGCCTGGCGCGGCCGCGGCCTCCCGGTCGAAACGCCGGCGGTCCGCAACTAGGCCCGAGGCGTCGCCTTAAGATATAAAGGGGGGTGCGGACGCCGCATCCCCCTTATTTTTGAACGGAATGGGATGACGATGCTGGACCGACGCCAATTCATGCAGGTGGCCGCCGCGACGGCGGTGCTGACCGGCGCGCCGGGCGCGCTCGGCCGCGCCGCCGCGCGCCAACAGATCACCGAGAAGGATCTCCTCAAGTTCGACGCCAAGGGCCAGGTGACGCTGCTGAACTTCACCGACTGCCATGCCCAACTGGTGCCGCTCTATTTCCGCGAACCCTCCATCAACATCGGCGTCGGCGAGGTGCACGGGCTGCCGCCGCACCTGACCGGCAAGGACTTCCTCAGCCGTTTCGGCCTCGAGGCCGGCTCGGCCGAGGCCTACGCGTTGACCAGCGAGGATTTCGCCGCCCTCGCGAAATCCTACGGCCGGGTTGGCGGCCTCGACCGCATGGCGACCCTGGTCAAGGCGATCCGCGCCGAACGCCCGGCGAACACGCTGCTGCTCGACGGCGGCGACACCTGGCAGGGTTCCTACACGGCGCTGAAGACCAGCGGCGAGGACATGGTCGACGTCATGAACGCGCTCGGCGTCGACGCCATGACCGCGCATTGGGAATTCACCTACGGCACCGAGCGCGTGCTCGAGCTGAAGGACAAGCTGAAGTTCCCGTTCCTGGCCGGCAACGTGGTCGACACGGAATGGGAGGAAGGCGTCTTCGAGCACACCAAGTTCTTCGAGCGCGGCGGCGTCCGGATCGCCGTCATCGGCCAGGCCTTCCCCTACACGCCGGTCGCCAACCCGCGCTACATGATCCCGACCTGGTCGTTCGGCATCCGCGAGAAACTGGTGCAAAAACGCGTCGACGCGGCCAACGCGGCCGGCGCCGACCTGGTCGTCCTGCTGTCGCACAACGGCTTCGACGTCGACCGCAAGCTGGCGTCCAGGGTCAAGGGCATCGACGTGATCCTCACCGGCCACACCCACGACGCCATCCCCGCCGCCATCAAGGTCAAGGAGACGCTGCTGGTGGCGTCCGGCTCGCACGGCAAGTTCCTGGCCCGGCTCGACCTCGACGTGAAGGGCAAGAAGGTCGTCGACCACGCCTTCCGCCTGATTCCGGTGTTCGCCGACGCGATCACGCCGGATCCGGAGATGGCGGCGCTGATCAAGAAAATCCGCGCGCCCCACGAAAAGGAAATCACCAAGGTGCTCGGCCGCACCGACACCCTGCTCTACCGGCGCGGCAATTTCAACGGCACCTTCGACGACCTGATCTGCGCCGCGCTGATGGAGGAACGCGACGCCCAGATCGCGCTGTCGCCGGGCTTCCGCTGGGGCTCCAGCCTGCTGCCCGGCCAGGCGATCACCGTCGAGCACGTTTACAACCAGACCGGCCTCACCTACCCCAACGCCTATCGGACGGAATTCACCGGCAAGTTCCTGAAGGAGATCCTCGAGGACGTCGGCGACAACCTGTTCAATCCCGACCCCTACTATCAGCAGGGCGGCGACATGGTCCGGGTCGGCGGCATGGCCTACGCCATCGACATCGCCAAGCCGATCGGCCAGCGGATCACCGACATGACCCTGGTCGCCACCGGCGAAGCCATCGACCCGGCCAAGAACTACGTGGTCAGCGGCTGGGCCTCGGTCAATCCGGAGACCCAGGGCCCGCCCATCTACGACGTGGTGTCGAACTACATCGCCAAGAAGAAGACGGTCACCGTGCCCGAGAACCGGAACATCCGGATCAAGGGGGCCTGAGATCCGATGCACGCACCCCAGCCGTCACTCCCGCTAAGGCGGGAGCCAATAGGCCGCGTGGATACCCGCCTGCGCGGGAATGACGAAGCCCGGGGTTGCGCGCCTGGCGAGGGCAGCCATGGGCGGCTTTGACGTCTCCTTCGCCGGCGCCTTCGGGGCGGGGCTGCTGAGCTTCCTGTCGCCCTGCGTGCTGCCCCTGGTGCCGCCCTATCTCTGTTTCCTGGGCGGCGTCAGCCTGGAGCAGATGACCGACGACGGCGGCGTCGACCCGAACATCACCAAGCGCGTCTTCGTCGCCGCCTTCGCCTTCGTGCTGGGGTTCTCCACGGTCTTCATCGCGCTCGGCGCGACCGCATCCGCGCTCGGCCAGATGGTTGCCGATTACCTGGATATCCTGTCCAAGATCGCGGGCGCCGTGATCATCATCCTCGGCCTGCATTTCATGGGTCTGTTCAAGATCGGCCTGCTCTACCGCGAGGCCCGTTTTCACGCGGACGCGAAGCCGGCCGGCATTCTCGGCGCCTACGTCATCGGCCTCGCCTTCGCCTTCGGCTGGACGCCGTGCGTCGGCCCAGTGCTGGCGGCGATCCTGTTCGTCGCGGGGGCCGAGGACTCGGTGGGCGAAGGGGTGCGGCTTCTCGCCGTCTACTCGGCCGGCCTCGGCATCCCGTTCATGGCCGCGGCGCTGGCGGTGAAGCCGTTCATGGGCTTCATGGGCCGCTTCCGGCGGCACATGCTGACCATCGAACGGGTGATCGGGGGGTTGCTGGTGATCACCGGCGTGATGTTCCTCACCGGCACCATCGCCGACGTCGCCTTCTGGCTGTTGGAGACCTTCCCGGCGCTCGGCAAGACGGGCTGACCGCCGCCTAGCAGCCGAGTTGCTTCATCACGGCCCAATAGGCTTCGGACGTCCGGTAATACCTGAGCGAGCCGTCGCAATGGCGGTACTTTCCCGGCCCCATGTAGCCCTGGCGGGCGCTGAAGATATGGTTCGGACCGACCTTCTGGCGAAGGTTGCGCTGAGTCTCGTTGGTCATCCGGTCGACGTAGCTGTCGCCGCTGGTCGCCGCCGGTTGTTGCTGGTTCAGGAACGGCAGCATCCGCGTCATGCCGTCGAGAATGCCCTTGGCCGTCTCTTCGAAACCGGATTCCGAGCCCGGCTGAGTGCCGGCCGCCGCCGAGGGCTGGCGCTGCGGCTGCACGGTGGTGGTCTGCAATGTCGGCGCCGGGACGCCGCCACAACTGATCGACTTCAACCGCGAGAAATGATCCTCGAAGGTCGCGTGATGCCAGAGCGAGCCGTCGCAATGACGGTACTTGCCGGGTCCCATGTAGCCCTGGCGCGCACTGTAGACGTGATCCGGCCCGACCTTGCCGCGCAGCCGGTCCTTGGTCTGGTCCGTCATCCTGTCGACATAGCTGTCGCCGCTATCGCCGCTGGCGGTATCGCTGTCGCCGGAACCGGTTTCCTCGTCCGAGGATTGCGAGCCCTGATCGGTTTGCGACGCCGGCAGCATGTTCGACAAGCCGTCGAACAGGCCGCCGACGATATTGCCGATCGCCTGGTCGAGGCCGGCCCCCGGCGGCGCGCTGTGCTGCTGGTTGTAGGATTGGGGGGCGCCCGAACAGACCACTTGGCCGCCCACGTAGTTGGCGAGGCTGCCGTCCGGACACTGACAGGCCTGGCCGCCGCCGTAGGGAATCCAGGTCCCCGGGCAGTTCAGGCCAAATTGAGCGCTGGCCGGCGGCGTCCATGCGAGGACCACGAGCACGGCGAGGGACAGGATTGCCGGGAACGCCCACGGCCTGACGCCACTTGGCGCAATGGCTTTCGCATTCATCTGTCCGCCTCCTCGCCCGATACTATCAGAAACGCTGAATATTAGCAGTACCGATACTATGGAAGGGCGAGGCCGAGTTTCCGCGCCGGAACGGAGAACGTCGGGCGCCTAGCCGAACCTTAGCCAGAGGATCTCGTCGGACGAGACGACGCGGCGCAGGATATTGACGACGTTGACCTGGTTCTTCTCGTCGATCGCCACCCAGATGCGGTTCAGATAGAACAGGCTGTCCTTGATCAACCGCTGGAACTGTTCGTCGCCGGCGGTCCCGGGCGGCGCCTGGTCGCGGCAGTTCTCGTAGGCTTTGATCACCGCCGCGAGCCGGGCCCGGAGGTCCTTGACCTGAGCCGCGTCGGCGAAGTCGGGCGGGCTGCGGCGGAAGTGGAACAGCGACTTGAAGGCCTTGTTGGCGGCCTCGACATGATCGGAGAACACGACCACGCCGTTGCGCCGGCGCAACTCGGCGAGCAGGCCACGGACCGGCGCCAGCGCCTTCGACGTCGCCCGGGCGTCGCCCGCCGTCGCCGCGTCGCGGCCCGCGCCGACGCGGCGCGTGATGTCGTCGAGGCTGGCCTGCCAACGCTTGTCCTTGGCGTAGGCCGCCGGCGGCGCCGCCCGGTATTTCGTCACCACGGCCTGCCATGCCGCGGCCATACCGTCCAACTCGAAGGCCGCCGACATGGCGTTGCCGCGCTTCGCGTAGAACACCGCCTCGCGGTAGTGGCCGTAGGCGCCGGCGACGGCACTCTGGAACGCGTCGCCGTCCGCCGCCGCGCCCGGCGCGACGGCCAGCATCAAGACGAAAACCCCTCTTCGCAACCAACCGGTCATGACCTTGCCCCTGGAACATATTCGATAATGGTGATATGTTAATCGCTCTCGTTGACCGGGTCAAAACAGGGACGCCGCGCCCATGAACATCGACCGCCGGACCGTCAACGGCTGGGCCCTGGCCGGGCTCGCCGCCGGACTCACCACTCCGTTCAGCCTGCGCGCCAGCGCCTCCAAGTACGCGCCCGTGCGCAAGGACGACGGCCAGTTCGGCAGCTACACCCAGCCCTGGTTCCTGGAGAGCTTCCTCGAGTTCGCCGACGACCTAAAGGAAGCCAAGGCGGCGGGCAAGCGCTTCGCGCTGATGTGGGAGCTCGACGGCTGTCCCTATTGCCGCGAGACCCATCTGGTCAACTTCGCGGTGCCCGAGATCAACGAATACGTCCGCGCCAATTTCGAGATCGTGCAGCTGGACGTGCGCGGCGCGCGCGAGGTCGTCAACTTCGACGGCACAGCCATGACCGAACGCGAGCTGGCGAAGCTGTTCCGGGTCCGGCACACGCCGACCATCCAGTTCTTCCCCGAGACCCTCGCCGAACTGCAGGGCAAGGCGGCGCCGAAGTTCGAGATCGCGCGCATGCCGGGCTACCTCAGGCCGTTCCACTTCTATACATTCTTCCGGTTCGTCCGCGAGAAGGCCTACGCGACGGGCAATTTCCACAAGTACCTGAACGCCCAGGTGGCGGAACTGAAGAAGGCCGGCAAGTCGCTGCCCGCCTGGTAGCCGGAAAAGGCCGCCTCAGCCCGTCTCCGTCGCCGCCGGCCGCCCCGCGCCGCCGGCCGTCAGCCGCGACAGCCCGATGCCGAGCGCCATGGCGGCGAAGAAGATCAGGCTCTCGCTGCGTCCGTAGGCGAGCCCGGCGATCGCCGGCCCCGGACACAATCCGACCAGGCCCCATCCGGCGCCGAACAGCACCGCGCCGGCGACCAGCGGCCGGTCGACGGCGCTCGCCGTCGGCAGGTGATAGGCCGGATCGAACAGCGGCCGGGCACGCCAACCGGGCAGCCAGCGGTAGGCGACGGCCGCCGGGACGAGCGCGCCGGCCATGACCAGGGCCAGGCTCGGATCCCATTCGCCGGCGACGTCGAGGAAGGCCAGCACCTTGGCCGGATTGACCATGCCGGAAACGGCGAGGCCGAGACCGAACAGCAAACCGCAGAGGAGCGCCGCGAGGACCATCTAACCGCCGCCCAGATGGCGGACCGCGAACACCGTCGCCGCCGCCGTCGCCATGAATACCACTGTCGCCGCCGTCGAGCGGCCCGAGAACCGGGCCATGCCGCAGACCGCGTGGCCGCTGGTGCAGCCGGAGCCCAGCCGGGCGCCGAAGCCGACCAGCAAACCGCCGGCGATCAACAGCGGCGCGGACCCGGTGATGGTGATGTCGTCGAGCGGGCCGCCGGCCGCCCGGTATAGCCAGACGCCGCCGATCAGCCCGGCGACGAACATCGCCCGCCAGGCCGTCTCCGGGCCGGGCCGGGCGATGAGGCCGCCGAAAATACCGCTGATGCCGGTCACCCGGCCGGCGAACAGGAACATCAAGACCACGGCGGCGCCGATCAGGGCACCGCCGGTCAGGGCTGAAAGGGGGGTGAAGCCGGTCATCGGATCGGCCTCAGCGGGGCCTTGAAATCAGGCGGCTTCCTGGGCCGAGGCCTTCGCCGCCGCGCCGTCCTTGTTGCAGAAAAGCTCGTAGAGCAGGCCGATCAACTGCTCGGCCTCCCGGCTCGCCAGCCGGTAATAAATCTGCTTCGATTCGCGGCGCGTGTCGACCAGCTTCTCGGAGCGCAGCCGGGCCAGCTGCTGCGACAGCGTCGGCTGGCGAATGCCGAGGATTTCCTCGAGCTCGCCGACATTCTTCTCGCCGTCGGCGAGGGTGCATAGGATGACCAAGCGGTTCTCGTTCGCGAGCGCTTTCAGGAACTGGCTGGCCAGCTTGGCGTTCTCGTAGACGTTCTCCATGGTCATGGATACATCGGGTGTCGCCATTGCTCAATCCAATCGCTATTTCAGTCGCCTGCCCCGGCGGAATCACGAGAGCATGGCCGGTGATCCGCCGATTCGTTAACACATTAATATAATCGAATATAAATGTAAATTGATTTAATTTACAGTTATTTCGTGTGTTATTTTCAACCTTCCCCATTCCCTTATAGCCCCGTTTGCCGCCCGCTCCCGATCAATTTCGCGCGAGTCAGAGCGGCAGCTTGTCGGCGATGGCCTCGATGCCGGCCCGCGCGCAGGCGTCGTCGGCGGCCCCGCCGGGCGCGCCGGAAACCCCAACCCCGCCGACCATGGCCCCGCCGGCCTCGACCTGGACGCCGCCGCCGACCATCAAGGCGCCGGGGATCTCGCGGATTCCGGCCGGCACCTCGCCGTCCTTGATGAGCTTCACCATCTCTTCCGTGTCGGTGCGGAAGCTGACCGCGGTCCAGGCCTTGCGCCGCGCCGTCTCCGGGGTGTGGGCGCCGGCGAACCGGTCGCGGAGCGTCACCTGCAGCCCGCCGAAGCGGTCGACCACGGCGACCGTGACCTGATAACCGCGCTTGCGGCAATCGTTGAGCGTCGCCTGCGCCAGCTCGAGCGCCACCTCCGGTTTCAAGACCTTGAAACTGACCAGGCCGTCCTCGTCGGCGGCCGCCGGCGGTGCGGCGGCGGCGATCATCAGGGCGAGCAGCGACGCGGCGATGGAAGTCTTCAACATGTCTTCGTCTCCTTGGCTTTCGGGCCGCAGGCATAGGCGCTGGCGGCGCGTTTCAGCAGAATGTCCAATTGCGACCAGAAGAAGTCCTCGCCGGGGTAACCCAGGATCCGGCCGACCTCGCGGCCTCTGTCCATGAGCACGAAGGTCGGCGTGAAGCGGACCGGCTTCAGATCCTTCAGGTCGGCGGGCAACGGATCGTAGATATCGACCCGGCGCAGCGGCGCCCGGCGGCCCTCGGGCGTCTTGGCGTAGACGGCGCCGAGTTCCTCGTCCCAGACCTCGCACCATTCGCAGATCGGCGATTCGAACATCAACAGCTCCGCCGCGGCGAGGGCCCGCGGCCCCGCCGCCGTCAGCAGGACGGCGACCAGGCAGCCGAAACAGATCGCGTGCCACCGCGGAGGGGAATTCGAACACTTCATCATGACAACACTTTATCAAAATTGAATATGTTTGTCTTGAAGTTTGACGGCCTCGCGGCCATCGCCGATAACAGCCGTCAAATGAACCTGCGAGGAAGCCGCCGGCGACAATGTTCCGCATAGACATCCAACAGGACGGCGCCAGCGACTGGACCGACCGGATCGCCGGGTATCCGAACCTGAGCCTTTTGCAGTGCGGCGAGTACGGCGACGCCAAGGCGGCCGTCGACGGCTGGCGGGTGGAGCGCGGCCTGATCGCCTCGGATACGGGCGAACCGGCGCCGTTCCAGGCGTTGATCCGGAACCTGCCAGGGCTCGGCGGCGGCCTCGTCTGGCTCAACCGGGCGCCGCTGCTGGCGGCGGACGCGGACGGCCCGGCGCTGGACGGCGTTCTCGGCGCCCTCAGGCGCCACTACGTGGACGGGCAAGGCTTCTATCTCCGCGTCGCGCCGGCGCTGCCGTCGCTCGATCCGGCTTCACCGGCGCCCGCGCCGACCGGATTCGATCCGGCCGGCGCCGCCGGCTGGGCCTCGGCGGCGCTCGACCTGGCCCCCGACGCAGACGCGCTCCGCGCCAGCCTCCGGCGGAACTGGCGCAGCCACCTGAACAAGTCGGAGCGCGCGGACCTGGCGGTCGCCAGCGGCGCCGAAGGTCAGCCGTTCGACGATTTCCTCGCCGGTTTCCGGCGTTTCATCGGCGACCAGGGCATCGCCACCAGCGTCACCCCGGGGTTGATCGGCGAGCTCCAGGCGCGGTTGCCGGCGGGCCGCAAGCTCCAAGCCTACGTGGCGGAACGCGACGGCGAGCCCCTGGCCGGCGTGCTGATCGCGCGTTATGGACCGACGGCCGAGTACCTGGCCGCCTACTCGAGCCACCCCGGCCGCAAGCTCGGCGCCGGGCAGAACCTGCTGTGGCGGGCGATCGTCGACGCCAAGGCGGCCGGCGCCCGGCGCTTCGACATGGGCGGCATGGATCCGGACCAGACGCCGGAAGGCATCTTCAAGTTCAAGGACGGCGTCCGCCCGGTCCCCTACCGGCTGATGGCCGAGGTCGAGGCGTCGAACGGCGGATGGCTTTCGCGGCTCGTCAGGTGGCGGGTCCGGCGGGCCCGCGCGGGCAACTAGGCCCGGCCCACTCGGACATCCGCTCGCGCCAGGCGTGCACCGGGTCGCCGGGCGCCAAGAGGTCGAACTCGCTGACCAGGCGCGCCCACTGGAAGGTGCCGAAGACGATGTGGTCGCTGTAGGCCGGCCGGGCGCCCGAGATGAACGGCCGCTCGCTCAGGTGCACCCGGATCGAGGCCAGGGTGACGTCGCGGAACGCCTGGATTCCGGCATCGCGTCCGGCCTGCACGTTTTCCAGGGTGTCGCCGTAGCGGGCCTCGCGGGTCGGCCGGAAGTAGGCCTGGTCCTCGGCGTCGAGGCGGCCGTAGATATCGTAGACGACGAACGACAGGAGTTCGCGGTGGATGCC
>JAPPPF010000084.1 GCA_028817665.1 Magnetovibrio sp.
TGGATCGGGTCTTCGAGGATCGCCTTCAGTTCCTTGGTGAAGGCGGCGGCCGCGGCACCATCGATGCAGCGGTGGTCGACGGCCAGCGTCAGGCTCATCACCGTGGCGATGGCGACGGCGCCGTCCTTGACGACGGCCCGCTGTTCGCCGGCGCCCACCGAGAGGATGCCCCCCTGCGGCGGGTTGATGATGGAATTGAACGACTTGACCCCGAACATGCCCAAGTTTGAGATGGTGAAGGTGCCGCCCTGGTATTCGTCGGGCTGCAGCTTGCCGTCGCGGGCCTTGCCGGCCAGTTCCTTGGCCGCCGACGAGATCGCGGCCAGCCCCTTCGAGCCGGCGTCGTGGATCACCGGCGTGATCAGGCCGCCCTCGATGGCCACCGCGATGGAGACGTCGACCCGCTTGAACTTGAGGATCGCCGCGTCGGTGAAGGCGACGTTGCAATCGGGCTGGCGGGTCAGCGCCAGGGCCACGCCCTTGACGACGAAATCGTTGACCGAGATCTTGTAGTCCGCGCCCTCGCGCCCGTTCAGCTCCTTCCTGAGCGCCAGAAGCGCATCCAGCTCGACGTCGAAGGAGACGTTGAAGTGCGGGATGTCGCGGGCCGATTCCGTCAACCGCTTGGCGATGACGTTGCGCATGGAGGAGTTCTCCACCGCCTCGTAGTCGGGCATGTAGGCCATCACCGGATCGTCCGAGGTGAAGGCCGGTGCCGCCGCCGCGGGCGCCGCCGCCGGGGCGCCGGCCGGTGCGGCCGCGGGCGCCGCCGCGCCGGTGCCGCTGGCGATGGCGCCTTCGACGTCGCGCTTGACGACCCGGCCCTTCGGACCGGTGCCGGCGATCTGCGCCAGGTCGAGGTTGTTCTGGCCGGCCATGCGCCGCGCCAGGGGGCTGGCGAAGACGCGCGCGCCGCCGGCCGCCGGCGCCGGGGCCGGAGCCGCGGCGGGTGCCGCCGCCGGCGCGGCCGCGGGTGCCGGTTCGGGCGCCGGTTCGGGCGCCGCCTCGGCCGCCGGGGCCGGCGCGGGGGCCGCCGCCATGTCGTCCATGGCGGACGCGTCCTCGCCGTCTTCCAGGATGATCGCGATCGGCGTGTTGACGGCCACATTGTCGGTGCCGTCGGCGACCAGGATCCTGCCCAGCGTGCCTTCGTCGACGGCTTCCACTTCCATGGTCGCCTTGTCGGTCTCGATCTCGGCCAGGACGTCGCCGCTCTCGACGGTGTCGCCTTCCGATTTCAACCACTTCGCCAGCTTGCCTTCGGTCATCGTCGGCGACAGGGCCGGCATCAGGATTTGGATAGGCATGGGTCTCTCCCTCCCCGGCTCTAGTTGGCGTAGCAGGCGGACTTGGCGGCCGCCACGATCTTGTCGGCGTTGGGCAGCGCCAGCGCCTCCAGGTTGGCCGCGTAGGGCATCGGCACGTCCTCGCCCGACACCCGGTGCACGGGCGCGTCCAGGTAGTCGAAGGCCTGCTCCATCATCCGCGCCGCGATCTCGGCGCCGATGCCGGTGGTCGCCCAGCCTTCCTCGACGGTGACCACGCGGTTGGTCTTCCGGGCCGATTGGATGATCGTCTCCATGTCCAGCGGCCGCACCGAGCGTAGGTTGATGACCTCGGCGTCGATGCCCTCCGCGGCCAGCGCCTCGGCCGCCGCCAGGGCGTGGCCGACGCAGATGGAGAAGGCCACGATGGTGACGTCGGCGCCGGCGCGCTCGATCTTCGCCTTGCCGATGGGCAGCACGAACTCGGGATCGTCGGGGACCTCGAAGCTCTGGCCGTACATGATCTCGTTTTCCAGGCAGATCACCGGGTTGGGATCGCGGATCGCCGCCTTGAGGAGGCCCTTGGCGTCCTCGCCGGACCACGGCGCGATGACCTTGAGGCCGGGGATCTGGGCGTACCAGGACGCGTAGCACTGGGAGTGCTGCGCGGCGACGCGCGCCGCCGCCCCGTTGGGGCCACGGAACACCATCGGCGCACCCATCTGGCCGCCCGACATGTAGAGCGTCTTGGCGGCCGAGTTGATGATCTGGTCGATCGCCTGCATGGCGAAGTTGAAGGTCATGAACTCGACGATCGGCCGGAGCCCACCGAAGGCGGCGCCGACGCCGATGCCGGCGAAGCCGTGCTCGGTGATCGGGGTGTCGATGACGCGCTTGTCGCCGAACTCGTCGAGCAAGCCCTGGCTGACCTTGTAGGCGCCCTGGTACTGGGCGACTTCCTCGCCCATCAGGAACACCGTGTCGTCGCGGCGCATTTCCTCGGCCATGGCGTCGCGGAGCGCCTCGCGGACGGTCAGCGTCGTCGTCGAACCGGTGTATTCGGGTTCCGGCGCGACGGCGGCGGCGGGCGCCGCCGGTTGGGTCGGGGCCGCTTCCGCGGCCGGCGCGGGTTCGGCCGCCGGTTCCGGGGCCGCCTCGGCGGCGGGCGCCGCGGCGGCGCTGTCGGCGGCCGACGCGTCCTCGCCGTCCTCCAGGATCACCGCGATCGGCGTGTTGACGGCGACGCCGTCGGTGCCGGCGGCGATCAGGATCTTGCCGAGCGTGCCCTCGTCGACGGCTTCCACTTCCATGGTCGCCTTGTCGGTTTCGATCTCGCAGAGCACGTCGCCGGACGACACCGTGTCGCCCTCCGCCTTCAGCCAGCTGGCGATCTTGCCCTCGGTCATGGTCGGCGACAGCGCCGGCATCAGTACTTGAATGGCCATCTGATTTCTCCTCCCCGGCGCCTAGGCGTCGACCAAAATGTCGGTGTAGAGCTCGGAGGCGTCCGGCTCCGGACTTTGCTGGGCGAACTCGGCCGCCGCGGTGACGATCGACTTGACCTCCTTGTCCATCTCCTTGAGCTGATCGTCGGTGGCCGCCTTGGCCTTGGCGATGCGCTCTCTCAGCAGGTCGATGGGGTCGCTTTCCTGACGGACCTTGGAAACCTCCTCCTTGGTCCGGTACTTGGCCGGGTCCGACATGGAGTGGCCGCGGTAGCGGTAGGTCTTCATCTCGAGGATGAACGGGCCCTTTCCGGCGCGGCACCAGGCCGCCGCTTCCTCGGCCGCCGCCTTGACCTCGATGACGTCCATGCCGTTGACCTGGGCGCCCGGGATGGCGAAGGAATCGCCGCGCTTGTAGAGCTCGGTGACGGCCGACGCGCGCTCGATGGAGGTGCCCATGCCGTACTTGTTGTTCTCGATCACGTAGATCACCGGCAGCTTCCACAGGCTCGCCATGTTGAAGGCCTCGTAGATCTGGCCCTGGTTGATGGCGCCGTCGCCGCAGTAGGCGTGTGCGACGCCGCCGTCCTCCTTGTACTTCGACGCGAAGGCCAGGCCGGTGCCCAGCGGCATCTGCGCGCCGACGATGCCGTGACCGCCGTAGAAGTTCTTCTCGCGGCTGAACATGTGCATGGAGCCGCCCTTGCCCTTGGAATAGCCGCCGCGGCGTCCGGTCAATTCCGCCATCACGCCCTTCGGGTCCATGCCGCAGGCCAGCATGTGGCCGTGGTCGCGGTAGGCGGTGATGCGCCGGTCGCCCTCTTCCGCCGCCGCCGCCAGCCCGACGACAACGGCCTCCTGGC
>JAPPPF010000175.1 GCA_028817665.1 Magnetovibrio sp.
GTTCCAGCACGCCGCGCTCTTCGACTCACTCCCGGTCTGGGAGAACGTCGCCTTCGGGCCGCTGGCCGAGAAACGCTACGGCCGGACCGAGGCCCGCGAGGTGGCGCTCGAGAAGATGGCCCTGGTCGGCCTGAAGCCCGAGATCGCCGATCTCTCGCCCGCCGATCTCTCGGCCGGCATGCAGAAGCGCGTCGGCCTGGCCCGCGCCATCGCGCTGGAACCGGGGATCATCTTCTTCGACGAGCCGACCACCGGCCTCGACCCGATCATGGCCGACGTCATCAACAAGCTGATCGTGCACGTCAACCAGAACGTCGGCGCCACCGCGCTGACCATCACCCACGACATGGAAAGCGCCAAGCAGATCGGCGACCGCATCGCCATGCTGTTCGACGGCAAGATCATCTGGGCCGGCCCGCCCGAGGACGTCGACGCGTCGGGCAACGAATACCTCGACCAGTTCATCCACGGCCGGACCACCGGGCCGATCAAGATGGCGCTCAGGGCGTGAGCCGAATCGGCGGCGCCGAGCGCCGGATTTCCGTCCCCCGCCCTCTCATGAACGCCTAGGGAAACGCTTGTTCACAGGGGCTTGGGCCTTTCCCCTTGGTCTTGAGCCCCCCGGATGGTTAATTGCCCCATGGCCAAAGCCAAGACCCTCTACGTCTGCCAGGAATGCGGCGCCTCGCAACCGAAGTGGGCCGGCCAATGCCCGGCCTGCCAGGCCTGGAACTCGCTGGTCGAGGAGCAGGCGCCGGAGAGCGCGCCGAAGGGCCTCGGCGCGAAGAAGGGCCGGCGCATCGAATTCGTCGGCCTCAAGGGCGCCGAGACCCAGCCGCCCCGGAGGACCAGCGGCATCGCCGAGTTCGACCGGGTCACCGGCGGCGGACTGGTGCCGGGTTCGGCGACCCTGGTCGGCGGCGACCCGGGGATCGGCAAGTCGACGGTCCTCATGCAGGTCGTCGCGGCGCTTTCCGGCACCATGAGCTGCGCCTACATCTCCGGCGAGGAGGCCATCGACCAGCTCCGGCTCCGGGCCCACCGGCTCGGCCACGCCGAGGCCGCCGTCGGCCTCGCCGCGGCGACGTCCGTGCGCGACATCGCCGCGACGCTCGACGGCAAGGACGCGCCCGACGTGGTGGTCATCGATTCGATCCAGTGCATGTACGTGGACAGCCTCGAATCGGCGCCCGGCACGGTCTCCCAGGTCAGGACCTCGGCGCAGGAACTGATCCGCCTGGCGAAGCGCGCCGGCTTCGCGCTGATCCTGGTCGGCCACGTCACCAAGGAAGGCACCATCGCCGGCCCCCGGGTGCTCGAGCACATGGTCGACACGGTGCTCTATTTCGAGGGCGACCCGAGCCATCAGTTCCGGGTGCTGCGCGCCGTCAAGAACCGCTTCGGGCCGGCCGACGAGATCGGTGTCTTCGAGATGACCGAGGCCGGGCTGATGGAGGTGCCGAACCCGTCCGCCCTGTTCCTCTCCGATCACCGCGACGACGTCAGCGGCGCCTCGGTGTTCGCCGGCATGGAGGGCACGCGCCCGGTCCTGGTCGAGATCCAGTCGCTGATCGCGCCCTCGAGCCAGGCGACGCCCAGGCGCGCCGTGGTCGGCTGGGACTCGTCGCGCCTGGCGATGATCATGGCCGTTCTGGAGGCCCGATGCGGGGTTGCCCTCGGCGGTAGCGAGGTGTATCTGAACGTCGCCGGCGGCCTGAAGATCAAGGAGCCGGCGGCCGACCTGGCGGTCGCCGCGGCGCTGGTCTCTTCGGTCACCGGATCGCCGGTGCCGGCGGAAACGGTGATCTTCGGCGAGGTTGGGCTCTCCGGCGAGGTCCGGGCGGTCTCGCAAACCGAAGCCCGGCTCAAGGAGGCCGAGAAACTTGGGTTCACCCGCGCCCTGATCCCGGCGGCCCGGGGCGGAAGCGCGAAGAGCGGAAGCCGGCGGAAATCACTGGAGACCTCCTTGCGGATCGTCGAAGTCAATCACCTGATGGACATCGTCAACATGTTCGAAACGGCGGCCGGCGAGGGCCGCGCCGCGCCGGCCATACGCGCCGTGACGCCGGATCGGGGTTAGACCGGGTTCCATGGAACAACTGGGCGACTTTCCCATCAATCTGTTCGATGCCGGGGTGATCGCCGTCCTCGGGGTGTCGGGCCTGCTGGCCTACGCCCGGGGTTTCGTCCACGAGGTCCTGTCGATCGCCGGATGGGGCGGCGCCATCTTCGCCACCTTCTACGGCTTCCCCTACGCCCAGCCCTACGCCCGCCAGTTCATCCAGGACGAACTATTTTCCAACCTGGCCGCCGGCACGCTGATCTTCCTGGTCTCCCTGGTGGTGCTCTCGATGATGACCCGGAGCGTCTCGCAGAAGGTCAAGAACAGCGCCTTGGGCGCGCTGGACCGGGCGCTCGGGTTCCTGTTCGGCCTGTTGCGCGGCGCCCTGATCGTGGTCATCGCCTACATCGGCTTCGAGCTCCTGATGAAGAAGGAAGACCAACCCGGATGGATCCGCGACGCGCGCTCCATGCAACTGATCGAACCGGGCGCCAAGCTCCTGATCGCGCAACTGCCGGAGAAGTACGCGGCGAAGAAGGACAAGGCGACGAAATCGCTGAAGGACAAGGCCGGCGACCTAATCGATCCGAGCAAGGCGGTGCGCGACCTGATCACGCCGGCGCCGAAATCCGAGGACAACACGAAACCCGACGGCTATGGGAACCGCGAACGCCAGGAAATGGAGCGGTTGATTGGCAACACGCAGCAGCAGTAGATTGGTATCGGTGCGCCATGAAAAATGACATTCGGTTTCCGCCCCATCCGATGCTCGGCCGCGCCGGCCCGGGTTTTCCCGACGGCGACCGCCGGCGGGAGGAGTGCGGGCTCTTCGGCATCTACAATAGCCCCGACGCGGCGGCCCACACGGCGCTCGGCCTTCACGCCCTGCAGCACCGCGGCCAGGAATCGGCCGGCATCGTCGTCTACGACGGCGAGCAGTTCCACAGCCACCGCGCGCTCGGCCTCGTCGGCGACCACTTCAGCTCGCCGAAGGTCATGGACCGCCTTTGCGGTTCCGTCGCCATCGGCCACGTCCGCTACTCGACCAGCGGCGACACGGCGCTCCGCAACGTGCAGCCGCTGTTCGCCGAGTTCAAGTTCGGCGGCCTCGCCGTCTGCCACAACGGCAACCTGACCAACGCCTACTCGCTGCGCCACGAACTGGTGCAGCGCGGCTGTCTGTTCCAGTCGACCAGCGACACGGAAACCATCATTCACCTGATCGCCAAGAGCGAGTACGGCCGCGTCGTCGACCGCTTGACCGACGCCCTTTCGCGGATCGAGGGCGCCTATTCGCTGGTCGGCGTGACCCAGAAGAAGCTCATCGGCGTGCGCGACCCGAGCGGCGTCCGGCCGCTGGTCCTGGGCCGCCTCGGCGACGCCTACATCCTGACGTCGGAAACCTGCGCGCTCGACATCATCGGCGCCACGTTCGTCCGCGACGTCGAGCCGGGCGAGATCGTCATCATCGGCGAGATGGGGCTGCACAGCGGCAAGCCCTGCAGCAAG
>JAPPPF010000277.1 GCA_028817665.1 Magnetovibrio sp.
GCGCCGCCGACCCGACCGGCGCGGGCGGCCATCCCTGGCGCGGCCGCATCGTCCTGCTGACCCTGGCCCACGTGGTCGGCACCGTCGGCTACGTCTCGGTGATGACCATGGCGCCGGCGATCCGCACCGAGTTGGACCTCAACGCGACCCAGGTCGGCTCGTTCATCTCGGCCTTCTACTTCGCCCAGGCCCTGACGGCGCCGCCGGGCGGCGCGCTCGCCGACCGCCTCGGCGTCGGCACCACCCTGGTCGCCGCCATGGCGCTGTTGACCACCGGCGCCGCCGTGTTCGCCGGCGTCGCCACCTACCCGCCGGCGGTCGCCGCGGCCTTCGTCATGGGGCTCGGCTACGCCCTGGTCAATCCGGCGACGGCGAAGGGCGTGCTCACCTGGTTCAAGCCCGAGCACCGGGCCACGGCCATGGGGGTCAAGCAGATGGGGGTGCCCATGGGCGGGCTGCTGGCCTCGGCGCTCGGCGCCGCCGTGGTGTTCGTGTCGTGGCGCCACATGCTCTGGGGCATCGCGCTGGTGACCGTCGTCGTCGGGTTGTTCTGGTGGCGCCAGGCGGAACGCCCGGCGCCGGGCCAGGGCGGGTTCCGGTCCCTGCTCGCCGACATGAAGGCCGTCTACACGAGCCGTCAACTGGCCGCCCTGAACGCCGCCAGCGCCACCTTCAACGCCGGCCAGCAGGGGTTCTCGTCGTACCTGACCCTGTTCCTCCGCGACGTCGCCGGCACCTCGCAGCCCTTCGCCGGGCTCTGCATGGGCGTCGCGCAGTCGGCCGGGGCCATCGGCCGGGTGCTCTGGGCCTTCGTCAGCGACCGCTACACGGGCGGCCGGCGGAAGGGCGTGTTCATCGCCATCCTGGCCGGCGCCGTCGCCGGCATGGCGGCGATCGCGATGGCCTCGGCGGCCTGGCCGGCGGCGGCGCTGCTGGCCATCGCCTTCCTGCTCGGCGCCACCATCCTCGCCTACGCGGCGCTCATGCACACGCTCTGCGCCGAGGCCGTGCCGCCGAAGCTGGCCGGCGCGGCGATCGGCTCGAACTTGCTGGCGACGTCGATCGGCGGCAGCGTCGGGCCGATCCTGTTCGGCGCCATCGTCGACGCCACCGGCGCCTACGCGCCGGCCTGGCTGGCGACCGCGGGACTGGTGCTCGCCGGCGTGCTGCTCGTCGGCTTCGGATTCCGCGAGGGCCGCGACGGCGGGTGAGCGGGTTCGCACAGGGTTTTATCCGCCCCTATACGCATTTTTCCGCATCCCCCGGGGCGGGTCGCAATTAAGCGTTCGCGCTCAGTGGGTTAGGGTCGCCCATGTTCGAGAAGGTTTTGCGAAGGATTTCGCATCGATCCGCGATTTTTCGCGTTAGATCGCAGTTTCCGCTGTGCCGGCGTCCGCATGCTTCGACGGGCTCAGCATGAGGATTTCTCCGAAATCCTGAAGGCGCCGACGGCGCAACCACAACCACCCTCATGCTGAGCTTGTCGAAGCATGGGCAACCGACGGCCGCTTGCCCCTTGACGTCATCACCGGGCCCGACCCGGTGAGCCACGACTTTGGCTGGAACCGCCTCGCCGCGTGACGCCGCGGATGCCCGGATCAGGTCCGGGCATGACGGCGGGGCGGGGGTGTTTGCTTCTTGTCGTCACAACTAGACTCGACCCGGTCCCGGCGTCCGCATGCTTCGACAAGCTCAGCATGAGGATTTCTTCGAAATCCTGAAGGTGCCGGCGGCGCAACCCCAACCACCCTCATCCTGAGCTTGTCGAAGGATGGGCCAGCGACGGCTGCCGACCGCTTGACGTCATCACCGGGCCCGACCCGGTGATCCACGACTTTGCTTGAAACACGCGACACCGTATGAAGTCGTGGATGCCCGGATCAAGTCCGGGCATGACGGTGGGGCGGGTGGCGGACACGCGGGATTGCCTCACCGGCCATCCCAATCCCGCTTGAGACTGAAATCGGCGATGTTTCCTTGACCGCCACTCACAAACTCCGCGATCGGGCGAAGATCGATCCCGGCGGCGCCATCGGAGGGAACCGTGGCGCCTGATGGCGCCGCGCAGGTCCCGGAGATCCCCCGGAGGGAAGCGCCGGTCCTCCACCTTCGACAGCCCTATTCACAGTGTCAAATAGCGCGCAACGGCCGGTCTTAGGACCGCGCGGAAAGAAATGAACATATCATGAACAAAAATAAATGTCAATGAAAACCGCCGCCGCCGCCGGCGGCCGCGGCTCGGGCATGAATTGACCCGTCTCCCAATCCGCGACAACATCGCCGGCATGAGTGACGCGCGCGATCAAACCGCCCACGGGGGCGACGGGGCCGGCCGGCCGGATGCCGACGCCGAGGCGCGGCTGCGCGAGGCCATCACGTACATGAGCGACGGCCTGGCCGTCTACGACGCGGCCGGGCGCATGGTCGTCTGCAACGACAGCTTCCGCCGCATCAACAACTACACCGAGGCCGATACCCGGCCCGGCGTCGCGACCTACGACGGGTTGGGCAAGCTCGATGAAGCCCAGGCCAGCGTCGACCACAAGCCGCTGAGCTTCGACGAGCGGATCGCGCAATTGCGCCGCGACGGCACCAACGTGGTCATCCAGTATCACGGCGACCAAGTCTTCGAGCGCCACCAGTCGGCGACGCCGTCGGGCGGCATGATCAACCTGCTCACCGCCATCACCGAGCTGAAGCGGACCGAGGAGGCGCTGCGCCAGGCCCTCGACCTGGCCGACCAGAGCAGCCGCGCCAAGTCCGAGTTCCTGGCGACCATGAGCCACGAGATCCGCACCCCCATCGCCGGCATCCTGGGCCTCGCCGACATTCTCCTCGACGACGGGCAGTTCGACGACGCGCTTTCGGAAGAGAGGCGCGAGAAGGTGCGGAGCATCCGCGGCGCCGGCCGGTCCCTGATCACCATCCTCAACGACATCCTCGATCTGTCGAAGATCCAGTCGGGGAAGCTGGAACTCGAGTACATCGATTTCGACCTGCACGCGCTGATCGCCGAGACCCTGGAAATCTTTTATCCGACGGCCCACGCGAAAGGCGTGGCCCTGGGATCGAAGATCGAGCCCGGCCTGCCGGTGGCGGTCAGCGGCGACCCGACGCGGATCCGCCAAATCCTGGTCAACCTGATCGGCAACGCCGTCAAGTTCACCGAGCGCGGCAGCGTGACGCTCAGCGTCGCCGCCACCGGCCGATCCGACGGCGATCTGACCTGCCGGTTCGAGGTCATCGACACGGGCATCGGCATCGCCGCCGATCACCTCGGCGGCCTGTTCGAGGACTTCAGCCAGATCGACGCCTCGACGGCCCGCAAGTACGCCGGCACCGGTCTCGGCCTATCGATCTCGAAGCGGTTGACGGTACTGATGGGCGGCGACATCGGCGTCGACAGCGCCGTCGGCGAGGGCTCGACCTTCTGGTTCGCCTTGCCGGTGGCGCCGGCGAAGACGGCAATCGCGAAGACGGCCGAGGCGCCGGGGGAGGTCGACTACCGCGCGACCCGGTCGCTGCAGATCCTGCTCGCCGAGGACAACGACCTGAAC
>JAPPPF010000306.1:0-10195 GCA_028817665.1 Magnetovibrio sp.
CGCCTCGCGGGTCCACCGGTCCATGATGCCGCCCTCGTTGACCAGGTCGTCGGCGACGGACTGGATGAAGCAGGCGTGGGGCTGCGGGTGCTCGTAGGCGGACTCGGAACGGATCAGCCGGCCGGTCTTGTAGTCGACGTAGTGGTGACCCTGGGCCGGACCGTCGATGCCGTAGGCCCAGTGCAGGCCGGTGTTGAACCACTGCGGCGAGTTCGGCGCGCCGAACTGGGCGCAGAGCATGTAGCGCATCTCGTCGAAATAGGCGCGGGCGTCTTCCTCGCCGTCGAAGTAGCCGCCTTTCCAGCCCCAGTAGGTCCAGGTGCCGGCGAGCCGGTCGAAAACCTGCTTGGCGCTGGTTTCGCCGCCGTAGCGCTGGTCCTCGGGCAAGGCGGCCAGGGCATCCTCGTCGGGAACGCGGCGCCACAGCCATGACGGGACGTCGTTCTCCTCGATCTTCCTCAGGCGCGCCGGCACCCCCGCCTTGCGGAAGTACTTCTGCGCCAGGACGTCGCAGGCGACCTGTGTCCAGGCCTTCGGCACGTCCATTTCATCAAGGCGGAAGACCACCGACCCGTCCGGGTTGCGGATTTCGCTCGATGTCTTACGGAACTCAATTGTTTGGTAGGCTGATTCGTCTTTTTTCGTGAAAAACCGCGATATCCGCATCGTTCCCCCACGTCAGGTCTCGGGTTATTGACTTGTTTTGGACCCTTATCGGCGCCCCGGTTACGACCTCGGCAATGGGCCTCCCCATGGTTGGCATTAACTAGATTTAGTGTCTGCCCAGGTGCAACGGCTGCGAAATGTAGCTGATCCTCAAACGGCCCGCAACAGAAAATTACTATATCTTGGGGTCTATGTTTCCAGATAATACTTTATTTTGTGTAAATCACTGGAAACTGAGCATCCGCAGCGAATCGCCGGGTTTCCGGGAGCGAATCGGCGCCCGGTCGGGGCCGATCGGGGATTTCGGGGCCCCGCCGGCCCGGCCCGCGACCGCCGGGGCGGCGCCCGGGGCCCATAACCGGGCCCCATATATCGTGGCGCGCGGTCCGGCCGCCTTCGGGCTGGACGCTGGTGGTCCCCGGTGCCATAGTCTGACGCGGATCGGCGGCGTCGCCGCATATGAGGACAGCGACACGTGATGAACATCGGGACCCTTATCTATACCTGGATCAACGGCGAGCTCGTCGGCACCGACGAGTTCGGCAACCGCTACTACCGGGCCGCCAAGAAGACCCGTTGGGGGCGCGAGCAGCGTTGGTGCCTGTTCAAGGGCGAGCGCGATTCGTCGAAGGTGCCGCCGGAATGGCACGCCTGGCTGCATCACACGGTGGACGCGCCGCTGACCCACCTGTTGACGGAAACCAAGGCCTGGCAGAAAGAGCACCTGCCGAACCTGACCGGCACCGCCGAGGCCTACCGGCCCGCCGGCCACGCCTACCAGGGCGGCACCCGGGCCCGCGCCACCGGCGATTACGAGGCCTGGACCCCCGAATGACGATGACCGCTTGGCGGCCGGCGCCGGTGGGCGATGTCATTTACCGAATTCCCCTGGATGCGTTAGGCTGAGGACACGATGACACGTGACCTTCGCGAAATCCTGATCGGCGCGGCGACGGTGGTCGGCCTGGTCGGCATCCTGGTGTTCATGAACGCGCGCCACGAACTGTTCGGCGCCGACGCCGGCGCCGACTTGGTGGTCAGCGGCAAGTTCAACAAGGTCGACGGCCTGATCGAGGGCAGCGAGGTGCGCTTGGGCGGCATCCGCATCGGCACGGTCACCGGCATGGCGCTGGACGGCCAGTACCGGGCCGTCGTCAAGTTCACCATCGACGCCGGCTACCGCCTGCCGAAGGACACTTCGGCGGCGATCCACACGGACGGCCTGTTCGGGTCGAAGTTCGTGGTCCTGGAGCCCGGCGCCGAGGAGGCGCCGTTGAAGTCCGGCGACGAGATCACCCTCACGCAGGACGCGGTGGTGGTCAGCGACCTGCTGGATCTGATCATATCCGAGGGTCGCGTCGCCCAGGCCAAGGCGCGCCAGGCGGCCGGCAAATGAACAAGGAAGGATGAGGCACGATGGGGCGTAACGCGGTGGAAACGGTGCTCGGCGCGGTCGTGCTGGTGGTCGCCGGGATGTTCGTGTTCTTCGCTTACAACACGGCGCAGGTCAAGGCGGTGACCGGCTACGAGCTGTCCGCCAACTTCTTCAAGGTCGGCGGGCTGACCGCCGGCAGCGACGTGCGCATCAGCGGCATCAAGGTCGGTTCGGTGACCTCGAGCCGCCTCGACCCGAAAACCTTCGACGCGGTCGTCGCCATGTCGATCGCGCCGAACGTGCGGCTGCCGAAGGATTCGACCGCCGGTATCGGCAGCGAGGGCATCGTCGGCGGCAAGTACGTGCGCATCGAGCCCGGCCGCGCCAAGGAATTCATCGAACCCGGCGGCCGCATCGAGAAGACCAAGGATTTCCGCTCGCTCGAGGATCAGGTCGGCGAGATCATCTTCCTGGCGACCGGCGGCGAGTCGGGGAGCGGTAACTGATCCGTGACCTTGACCGGCGGCCGAGCCTTCCATACCGCGCGACACCGCAATCCGGACCGCGCCCGGCGGCGCGCCGGCCGCGGCGCCGAGAGGGGCGGGGCGTGAGCGGACCCGGACCGGTTCTCCGGCGCCTGGGCGCGGCGGCCGCCGTTTTCGCCGCCTCGGCCCTGGCGGCGGCGCCGGCGGACGCGGCGCCGCACCGCACGGCGGTCCTGCAGGGCCTCGACAAGGTCACCGCCCGGGTCTCCACCATCGAGGCGCCGGTCGGCGACACCGTGCGCTTCGGAACGCTCGAGATCATCGTCCGCCATTGCGACAAGCGGCCGCCCGAGGAGACGCCGGAAAGCGCCGCCTTCCTCGACATCTGGGAGGCCCGGCCCGGCGAGTCGGCGGTCACCCTCTACCGCGGCTGGATGTTTGCCTCGAGCCCGGCGCTGAGCGCCCTGGAGCACCCGGTCTACGACGTCTGGGTGCTCGATTGCCGCCAGGAACTGAAGTCCGGCGAACAGGTGGGGCCGCCCCCCGAGGTGCCGCCTCGGAAGCTCAAGCTGCCGGACCTGAATTTCGGGAAAAAACCGAATTAAACTAATTTCAAGTTAATATAACTTTTTGCCGGTTTTTCCGTTAACCGATCAGTTCCCGGCGCCGGCCTCGATCGTCTCGGCGAGCGCCTCGCGGACCGCGTCGGCGTCCGCGTCGGCCGGGAATCCGGCCTGGAACTTCAGCGCCTCCTCGAGCATCACCAGGTAGTCGCGGGCCGCGACCTCGACGACCCCGAACTGGGCCAGGTGATCGGTGACGAACTGGGTGTCGAGGAGGCGGAAGCCGCCGAGCCGGAGCCGCGCCACCAGGTGGATCAGGGCGATCTTGCTGGCGTCGCGGGCCCTGGAAAACATGCTCTCGCCGAAGAACGCGGCGCCGAGCGAGATGCCGTAGAGGCCGCCGACCAGCGCGCCGTCGCGCCAGGCCTCGATGGAATGGGCAAATCCCATGGCGTGCAGTTCGTTGACCGCCTTTTCGATCGGTGGGTTGATCCAGGTGTCCTTGCGCCGGGCGGTCGACTCGGCGCAGGTCCGGACGACCTTCTCGAAGTGCTGATTGCAGGTGATGGTGAAGGTGTCGCCGCGCAGCGTCCGGGCGAGGCGGCGCGGCACGTGGACGTCGTCGATGGGCAGGATGCCGCGGCGTTTCGGGTCGACCCAGAAGACCTCGTCCGTATGCCGGCTCTCGGCCATCGGGAAGATACCGGCGGCGTAGGCGCGCAGCATCAGTTCCGGGGTCAGTTCGAGGGCGTCGTCGCGGCGGCTCATGTGTCTCCCGTGTTTCGGCGGACGAAGGCTTCCAACCAATGGATGTCGTAGTCCCCGTTGACGAAGTCCGCGGCGCCCATCAGCCGCTGGTGCAGCGGGATCGAGGTTTCGACGCCGTCGATCACGTATTCCGCCAGCGACCTGCGGAGCCGCATCAGGCATTCGTTGCGGTTGGTGCCGTGGACGATCAGCTTGGCGATCATGCTGTCGTAGTGGGGGGGCACGGCGTAGCCCGAGTAGAGCGCCGAATCGACCCGCACCCCGAGTCCTCCCGGCGCGTGATAGTCGCCGATGCGGCCCGGCGACGGCGCGAAGGTATCGGGGTTCTCGGCATTGATCCGGCATTCGATGGCGTGGCCGTTGAACTTCACCGCGTCCTGGTCGAAGCCCAGCGGCGCGCCGCCGGCGACGCGGATCATCTCGCGCACCAGGTCGAGCCCGCAGATCATCTCGGTCACCGGGTGCTCGACCTGCAGGCGGGTGTTCATCTCGATGAAGTAGAATTCGCCGTCCTCGTAGAGGAACTCGATGGTGCCGACGCTGCGGTAGCCGATGGCGCGCATGGCCTCGGTGACGGTCTCACCGATGCGCTGGCGCTCGGCGCCGTTGAGGGCCGGCGAGGGCGCCTCTTCCAGGAGCTTCTGGTGGCGCCGCTGCAAGGAGCAGTCGCGCTCGCCGAGATGCACGACGTTGCCGTGGTGGTCGGCCAGCACCTGGACCTCGATGTGGCGCGGCCGGGCCAGGAACTTCTCCAGGTAGACGGCGCCGTCGCCGAAGGCCTTCTCGGCCTCGGCCCGGGCGAACCGGAAGGAGTCGTCGATCTCGGCGGCGCTCTGCGCGACCTTCATGCCGCGGCCGCCGCCGCCGGCCGCCGCCTTGACCAGCACCGGGTAGCCGATCCCCTCGGCGATGGCCCGCGCGTCATCGAGGCTGGTGACCTCGCCGTCGGAGCCCGGGACCACCGGGATGCCGGCGTCGGCGACCGCGCGCTTGGCGGCGATCTTGTCGCCCATCAGCCGGATGTGCTCGGGCGTCGGGCCGATGAAGGTGAAGCCGTGTTCCTCGACCATCGCCGCGAAGTCGGCGTTCTCGGACAGGAACCCGTAGCCCGGGTGGATCGCGTCGGCGTTGGAGATCGCCGCCGCGGAGAGCAGGGCGTGGGTGTTCAGGTAGCTGTCCTTGGCCGCGGCCGGGCCGATGCAGATGCTCTCGTCGGCGAGGCGCACGTGCATGGCGTCGGCGTCGGCGGTGGAGTGCACGGCGACCGTCTGGACGCCCATTTCGCGGCTCGCGCGGAGGATGCGGAGCGCGATTTCGCCGCGGTTGGCGATCAGGACCTTGTCAATCATCAGGCGCTGGTCATTCGATGATCGCCAGCGGTTCGCCGAACTCGACCGGGGTTTCGTTGCCGACCAGGATGCGGCTGACCCGTCCGGCCCGGGGCGCGGTGATCGGGTTGAAGACCTTCATCGCCTCGATCAGGAACAGGGTCTGGCCCTCCTTGACCTCGTCGCCCTCCTGCACGAAGGCCGGCGTGTCGGGATCGGGCGCCGTGTAGACGACGCCGACCATCGGCGCGGTCAAGGCGCCCGGGTGATCGGCGAGGGCGGATTCCTCGGCCCCGGACGCGGCTTCCGCGGCGGCCGGCGCCGGCGCCGCGGGCAGGGGGGCGGCGGCCACGGCGGGCGCCGGGGCGCCGTGCTTGGCGACCCGCACGGACAGGCCGTCCTGGCCGTACTCGATCTCGCTCAATCCGGTTTCATCGAGCAGAGCCGCCAATTGGCGGACCAGGTCTTCGTCGATCTTCGACTTCGGTGTCTTGGCCATGATGGACTTAAGCCTTCTTGTCGTTGTTGAGCCGCGCGGCGATGGCGTCGAGGGCCAGCAGGTAGCCCTGTGAGCCGAGCCCGCAGATGACCCCGGTCGCGGCCTTCGAGATATAGGAGTGATGGCGGAACTCGTCGCGCTGATAGATGTTCGAGAGGTGCACTTCCAGGACCGGCAACTCGACGGCCAGGAGCGCGTCGAGGATCGCCACCGAGGTGTGGGTGTAGGCGCCGGCGTTGATGACGATCGCCGCCGCCGTGCCCTGGGCGCCCTGGATCCACTCGACCAGCTCGCCCTCTGCGTTGGACTGGCGGAAGTCGACGTCGAGGCCGAGGCCGCCGCCGTGCGCCGCCGCCGCCGCCTCGATGTCGGCGAGGGTTTCGGCGCCGTAGATATCGGGCTCGCGGGTGCCGAGCAGATTGAGGTTCGGCCCATTGAGAATGAGAACGGTGTCGGACATCTGGCGTCGGGAATCCTGGCTGGGAAAATGTGCCCTATCATGCCGCTGGACCCAGCGAACGTCCAGTTTTGGCTGGTGTTTCGTGGTTGAACGGACCGGTGTGGCGGACCATAATTCCTCGGTCGGACCACAGAAATGGTCGGATTTCCCAGGATAAAAAGGGTCGCCGGCATGCGATTGACCATTAATGGCGAGGAGCGCGATTTCGAGGCGCCGCTGAACGTCGAGGAGCTGTTGGGCCGAATCGGCCTGGATACGAAGAAGGTCGCGGTCGAACGGAATCTCGAGATCGTGCCGAAATCCAGCTACGCCGGCACCGGCCTCGACGACGGCGACCGCTTGGAGATCGTGCATTTCATCGGCGGCGGCGCGCCGGACGGCCCCGGCGGCCCGGCGGCCGAGGCCGCGGCGGCCGACGCCGACGATTTCCTCGAGATCGCCGGCCGGAAGTTCCGCTCGCGCCTGATCACCGGCACCGGCAAGTACGACGACTACGAGACCAACCGTCTGGCCGCCGAGGCGGCCGGCGTCGAGATCATCACCGTGGCGGTGCGCCGGGTGAACCTGGACGACCCGACGCAGCCGTTGCTGGTCGACTATCTGGACCCGAAGAAATACACCTACCTGCCGAACACGGCCGGCTGCTTCACCACCGAGGACGCGCTGCGCACGCTGAGGCTGGCCCGCGAGGCCGGCGGCTGGGACCTGGTCAAGCTGGAGATCCTGGCCGACCAGAAGACCCTCTATCCGCAGATCGTCGAGACCCTGGAAGCCACCAAGACCCTGACCAAGGAAGGCTTCAAGGTGATGGTCTACTGCACCGACGATCCGGTCATGTGCAAGCGTCTGGAGGACGCCGGCGCCGTCGCGATCATGCCCTTGGGCGCGCCCATCGGCTCCGGACTCGGCCTGCAGAACCCGGTCAACATCCGGATCATCGTCGAGCAGACCAGCGTGCCGGTGATCGTCGACGCCGGCGTCGGCACCGCGTCGGACGCCACCATCGCCATGGAACTGGGCTGCGACGGGGTCTTGATGAACACCGCCATCGCCGAGGCCAAGGACCCGGTGCGCATGGCCCGCGCCATGAAGCACGCGGTCGAGGCGGGGCGCGACGCCTACCTGGCCGGGCGCATGCCGAAGAAGAAGTTCGCGGACCCGTCGTCGCCGCTGGCTGGCCTGATCTGAGGCGTCCGGGGTCAATCCCGCCGAATTAACGGACCATTAAGTCCAAAACCCGCTATACTGCCCGCCGAACCGTTGTTTCGGAGGGGGTGCCATGGCGCGGCCGCGGGCGTTCGATCATTCAGATGTCTTGGAACGGGCCATGCAGGTGTTCTGGTCGAAGGGCTACGCGGCGACCTCGCTGGCCGACCTGACGGCGGCCATGGGTTTGTCGAAGAGCAGCCTCTACGACAGCTTCGGTTCCAAGCACGACCTGTTCCTGCAGACCATCGACTACTACCGCGAGACCGTGACCAAGCGCATGCGCGGCGTCGTCGACCTGCAGGCGCCAGCCGGGCAGGTGATCACCTCGGTGCTGCGCCGCGCCGTCGACCGGATCATGGAGCCCGACGGCCGGCGCGGGTGTTACCTCAACAACTCCGCCGTCGAGGTCGGGCCGTGGGACGCGGACGCGGCGGCGCGCTGCCGCGCCGGCATGGCGCTGATGGAGGAGGCGTTCCACCAATTGGTGGAACGCGGCCAGCGCGAGGGCGGCGTCTCGACCCGCCACGATCCGCGCGCCCTGGCGCGGTTCCTGAACAGCACGGTCAACGGGGTGATGGTGATCGGCAAGACCAATCCGGACCGCGACGTCCTCGACGACATCGTCTCGGTGGCGTTGCGCGCGCTGCACTGAACGCGGCGCCGCCGGCCGCCTAGCTGCTTTTTCCGGAGATCTTCACTTCGCGGGTCAGGAACGCCGGCATGTGATCGCCGAGGCCCTTGACCTCGCCGGCCGGCTCGGGCCGCTCGCGCGGTTCGGAATTCTTCGCCGTTCGCGGCTCCGATTTCTTTTCCGGGCGCCGTTCGCGGGCCGGTTTCGGCGCCGCCCCGGTTTCCTCGGCCGCCGCTTCGGGGGCGGCCGCGGCTTCCGGTTTTCCGCGCTTGTCGCCGCCGCGTCCGCCGCGCCGCCGCCGTTTCGGGCGCTCCTCGACCTCGGCCAGTTCGCCGCCGCCGGTGCCGCCGTCCAGTTCGATGCGCGGGATCGGCACCTTGGTCAGGCGCTCGATGGCGGCCACGTATTTCGAATCCTCCGGCAGCGCGATGGTGAACGCGTGGCCCTCGCGCCCGGCCCGCCCGGTGCGGCCGATGCGGTGCACGTAATCCTCGGCGTGGGTCGGCACGTCGAAATTGAAGACGTGGCTCATCGCCGGAATGTCGAGGCCGCGGGCGGCCACGTCGGAGCAGACCAGGAACCGGACCTCGTCGGTCTTGAACTTCGCCAGGGTCTCCATGCGCACCGGCTGGGCCATGTCGCCGTGCAGCCGGGCGGCCTCGAAGCCGTGCCGGTTCAGGGACCGGTAGACGACGTCGACGTCGCGCTTGCGGTTGCAGAAGATCAAGGCGTTGCGGGGATTTTCCTGGCGCATCAGGTCGCGCAGGGCCTCGCGCTTCATCTTCTGGTCGGCGCCCGGCCGCTTGGTCGGCGGGTGCTTCAGCACCAGCAGGCCCTGGGTGATGGTGTCGGCGGTGGTCGACGGCGGCGACACCGAGATTTCCTTCGGGTTCATCAGGAACTTCTCGGCCAGCTTCTTGATCTCGGGTGGCATGGTCGCCGAGAACAGCAAGGTCGTGCGGAAAGGCGGCACCAGGCCCACGCTCCGCTCGAAGTCCGGGATGAAGCCCATGTGGAGCATTCGGTCGGACTCGTCGATGACCAGGATCTTCACGTCGTTGAGCAACAGGAAGCCGCGCTCGAACATGTCGATGAGGCGGCCCGGCGTCGCGATCAGCACGTCGACGCCCTTGTTCAACAGCTTGGCCTGGTCGTCCAGCGATTGGCCGCCGATGAGCAGCGCCTTGTTGAGGCGGTGGTATTTCCCATAGATGTCGAAGTTCTCGGCGACCTGGGCGGCGAGCTCGCGGGTCGGCTCGAGGATCAGCGAGCGCGGCATCCGCGCCTTGGCCCGGCCCTGCGCCAGGATGTCGATCATCGGCAGCGTGAACGACGCGGTCTTGCCGGTGCCGGTCTGGGCGCAGCCGAGGATGTCGCGGGCCATCAGGACGTAGGGGATGGCCTCCGCCTGGATAGGCGTGGGTTCGCTGTAGCCGGCGTCGTCGACGGCGCGCAGTAAGTCTTCGCTAAGACCAAGATCGGAGAAGTGCATGTAAGCCGGGTGTACCCGTCGCTGGTTATTGGCGGTCATCCGCCATTTTCTTGCAAAAAGCTGCTGGATAGTAGGCGTTTGCTGCGGTGTGTCAACGATAACCGGCGCCCGCCTGGGGCGCCGGGCCGCGCTTGGCCCGTCCGGGCGGCTCCGATAGTCTCGAACGTCATGGACCGGACCCCCTTGATTCTGCTGCCCGGCCTGCTTTGCGACGCCGCGCTCTTCCACGCCCAGACCGCGGCGCTGGCCGACGTCGCGGCGCCCGAGGTGGTTGTGCTCACCGAGGACGACAGCATGGCCGGCATGGCCCGGCGCGTGCTCGAGCGCGCACCTGAGCGCTTCGCGCTGGCCGGGCTTTCCATGGGCGGCTATTGCGCCCAGGAGATCATGCGCCAGGCCCCGGAGCGGGTCGGCCGGCTGGCGCTCCTCGATACCAGCCCCGAGGCCGACACGCCGGACCGCACCGCGACCCGCGAGGCATGGATCGCCGACGCCCGGGCCGAGGGGCTGGACGCCGTCATTCCCCGCCACGTCGAGATGTACCTGCCGCCGGAACGGCTCGGCGAGCGCGATCTCGTCGCCGCCGTCGAGGCCTCGGCGCGCAACATCGGCCTCGCCGCCTACGTCCGCCAGCAACGCGCCATCGCCGGCCGTGCCGACGGCCGCGGCGCCCTCGCCCGCCTCGGCTGCCCGACGCGGGTGCTCTGCGGCCGCCCGGC
>JAPPPF010000306.1:10205-17544 GCA_028817665.1 Magnetovibrio sp.
CGCCCTCTCCCGCATCGTCTGCCCGAAGCTGTTGCGCTTCTGCCCCCAGGACATGGCTCCGCATTTGCCGTTGCATGAGGCGATGGCAGCGGCTATCCCGGGGGCCCGATTGACGGTGATCGAGGATTGCGCCCATCTCGCGCCCCTGGAGCGCCCCGACGCGGTGACGTCGGCGCTCCGCGACTGGCTCACCCGGGACGCATGACGGAGGGAAGGCCGTGACCGACAACATCCTGACCATTCGCGGCAAGACGCCGGTCATCGCCGACGACGTGTTCATCGCCTCGACGGCGGTGGTCATCGGCGACGTCGAGATCGGCGCCGGTTCCGGCATCTGGTATCACTGCGTGGTGCGCGGCGACATCAACGAGATCCGCATCGGCGAGAACACCAACATCCAGGACGGCTCGGTCATCCACGTCGACCGCTTCACCTACGGCACCTTCATCGGCAACAACATCACCGTCGGCCACATGTGCCTGATCCACGCCTGCCGCCTCGAGGACAACTGCATGGTCGGCATGCAGGCGACCGTGATGGACGGCGCGGTCGTGGAATCGGGCGCTTTGGTCGCCGCCGGCGCGCTGGTGCCGCCGGGCAAGCGCGTGCCGTCGGGCCAGGTCTGGGGCGGCTCGCCGGCCAAGTACCTGTGCGACGTCAAGGACGCCCATCAGCA
Source organism: Magnetovibrio sp. (assembly GCA_028817665.1). Lineage (GTDB taxonomy): Bacteria > Pseudomonadota > Alphaproteobacteria > Rhodospirillales > Casp-alpha2 > UBA3470. Next base: position 10,882 of record JAPPPF010000306.1, read on the forward strand.
GATGATGGACCGCATCTGGCCCGGCTACCGGGAGCTGGCCCAGGAATTCCGCGCCGCCGGCCTCGATCTCCGCGACATGGGCGGGCCCGGCGCCATCGCCGAGGCCGGGGAGTGAGCGCCGTGGGCGGCGGCATCGAGGCCCTGGTCGCGGGCGTCCTGGCCGGCGAGACCCGCGCCGTGGCGCGGATGATGTCGGCGGCCGAGTCCGGTTTCGCCGAGGGCCGCGCCGCCATGGCCGAGATCTACCGCCACGCCGGCAAGGCCCAGGTGATCGGCCTCACGGGCGTGCCCGGCAGCGGCAAGTCGACGCTTGTCGGCGCGCTGACCAAGGCGTTCCGCAAGACCGGCCGCAAGGTCGGCATCGTCGCCGTCGATCCCTCGAGCCCGTTCTCCGGCGGCGCCATCCTCGGCGACCGGGTCCGGATGGCGGATCTCGCCACCGACGACGGCGTCTTCATCCGCTCGCTGGCGACCCGCGGCAGCCTCGGAGGGCTGGCCCGGGCCAGCTTGGATACCGCCGATATCCTGGACGCCGCCGGTTTCGACCTGGTGCTGGTGGAGACCGTCGGCGTCGGCCAGGACGAGGTCGACATCGCGTCGGCGGCGCACACGGTGATCGTGGTCTCGGCGCCGGGCCTCGGCGACGACGTGCAGGCGATCAAGGCCGGCGTGCTGGAGATCGCCGACATCCACGTCGTCTCCAAGGCCGACCGCGACGACGCCAACCGCACCGCCGCCGACCTCAAGGCGATGCTCAACCTTGGCCTCACCGGCCGCGACCGGGGAGACTGGAAGGTGCCGGTGATCCGTACCAGCGCCGAGAGCGGGGAAGGGGTCGAGGAGCTGATGCACGCCATCGATGCCCACGGCGAACACTTGAAAACGTCCGGCGAGCTCGAGGTCCGGCAGCGGCTGATCACCGAGATGCGGGTCTTGAAGACGGCCGAGGACATCGTCCGGGCGCGCATCGAGGCGGAACGCGAAAGCGGCCTCAAGGAAGTCCTGGACGCGACGGCGGGCCGCCAGACGGACCCGCAAGCGGCGGCGCGCGAGTTGCTGCGGCACTTGAAGATCGACGGCTAAGCGATTCAAGCGACTCGCACTTCTCCGGCGCAATTCTGTTATACTTCTCCCGGGCCCCGGGCCTTCCCGTCCACACTCCGGAGATCAGCCATGGCCGACATCCGCACCCAGGCGACTTGGAAATCGCTGGCCAAGCCGCTCGCCGTCGCCGCCTTCGTCGTCGCGGTCATGGCGCCCGACGGGCGGCTGTCGCTGACGCTGGCGCAGAGCGTCGGACCCAGCGGTTGCGTCAAGTTCTGTAATGGCCAGCCGGGATCGTCGGGCGGCGGTGGCGGCGCCGGGTGCGCCGGGCCAAGCGGCGGCGCCTATCACGGCTCGACCACCCATAGCTACAACCCGCAGGCCTCGAGCCATTTCAACAACCAGGGCGTCGCCGCCTACCGGCGCGGCGACTACCGCGAGGCCGCGGGCCTGTTCGAGCACGCGGTCGAATCGAATTCCGGCAACCAGACGGCGCGCCGAAACCTGGGCGACGCCTACCAGCAGCTGGGCCGGCAGGCGGCGCGGCAGGGCAACGAGGCCGGCGCGCTCAGCTATTACGAGAAGGCCCTCAAGTACAAGGATACCGGCGACCTCCGCGACAGCGTCGCGACCCTGCGCCGGCGTCTCGGCGGGTCCGGCAAGTCCTGCGGCCTGTGCGGCAAGGCGCTGCACAGCGACGTCACCTACGGCTACAATTCGTCGGCCAGCCTGATGACCTACATCGTTCAGTCGGAGAACAACTACCTCAACTGCACCAATGGGTTCCTGGCGAGCTGCAAGCAGAGCTGCGGCTACGCGCTGAAGACCGGGCTGTGGCGCTGCAAGCGCTCGTTCCACAGCTCGCCGTCCGGCTATAAGGGCTGCGTCGGCCAGTATCTGTCCCAGACCTGCTAGGCTAGGCCGCCTCCAGGGATCCTGTCAGCCCGAGGTCGCGGCGGTAGACGACGAAACCGGTATGCCCGGCGAGGCTGTCGTAGAGCCGCATGGCCTGGGCGTTGGTCTCGTGGGTGTGCCAATAGACCCGGGGTGACCCGGCCTCGCGGGCTTGGTCGTAGACGGCCTCGACCAGGGCGCGGCCGACGCCCTGGCCGCGCGCGTCGGCGTCGGTGAACAGGTCCTGCATGTAGCAGACCGGGGCGAGCATCGCGGTGTTCAGGTGGAAGAGGTGGTGGGCGAGGCCGACGAGTCGGCCGTCGGCCTCGGCGACGAGCGCGTGCACGGGTTCCGCCGGGTCGTGGAACCGGGCCCAGGTCGCGCGCGTCACCGCGTCCGGAATGGCGGTCGCGCCGGCGCGGTCGTAGAAGGCGTTATATCCCTCCCAGAGCCGGGCCCAGGCCGCGAATTCATTGCGCTTGGGCGGGCGGACGGTGAGCGCCGCGCACATGGCCCGGTCCTCAATCCGCCAGCCGCGCCTCGAAGGCGCCGACGGCGGTCTCGAACTTCTCCTTGCAGCCCGGATTGCAGAACCCGACGACCCGGCCCTTGTAGAGGGTGAGCGAATCTTCCTGCACGGGCTTGCCGGACCAGGGGCAAACCTCGTTGACGCAATCCTCCAGGTTCAGGGCTTCGGTCATGGGATCTCCTCCTCATGGCAACGGCGGTGTCGTCATGACAAAACCCTAGGGCGTCATTGGCCATCCATAAAGAGCCGATGTTGATTATTTCATGGGGCCATTTATAACGGACCCATGACCCGCCGCGCCTCGAAAGCCCCATTGCTCGCCATCGCCGTCGACAAGACGGCGCCCGAGGCCGCCTACCGCCAGGTCTACGACCAGATTCGGACGACCATCCTGGAAGGCCGGATCGCGCCGGGCACCCGGCTGCCGGCGACGCGCGCGCTGGCGGCCGAGCTCGGGGTGTCCAGGAACACCGTGCTGACGGCCTACGAGATGCTGCTCGCCGAGGGCTACACGGAAGGCCGCGTCGGCTCCGGCACCGAGGTCTCGGGCGTCCTGCCCGAGGCCTTGCTGGCGGCGCGCGGCGAAACCCGGCCGGTGCCGCGTGCCGACGCGCCGGACGCCGCCGAGGTCCGGCTGTCGGCGCTGGCCCGGCGGCTGCCGCCGGCGCGCCAACGCACCCGGGTCGACAAGCGCGCCTTCCGCCCGGGCCTGCCGGAGGTCGAGCAGTTCCCCTGGGACGTCTGGGGGCGGCTGGTCGGGCGGTTCTGGCGGCACCCGCCGCGCGCCTTGCTGAACGGTATGGAACTGGCCGGCTACCGGCCCCTGCGCGACGCCATCGCCGCCTATCTCGGCGCCATGCGCGGCGTCAAGTGCGACGGCGCCCAGGTGGTCATCACCTCGGGCGCCCAGGAGGCCCTCGACCTGGTGTCGCGCCTTTTGCTCGATCCCGGCGACGCGGTCTGGATGGAGGAACCGGGTTACGCCGGATTGCGCGGCGCCTTCACGGCGGCCGGGGCGCGGGTCGTGCCGGTGCCGGTGGACGCGGAAGGCATCGACGTGGCGCGCGGCCAGGCGCTGGCCGCCGACGCGGTGCTCTGCGCGGTGACGCCGTCGCACCAGTATCCGCTCGGCATCACCATGAGCCTGGCCCGGCGCCTCGAATTGCTCGACTGGGCCCGCCAGGCCGGCGCCTGGATTCTCGAGGACGACTACGACAGCGAGTACCGCTACGCCGGCAAGCCGCTGTCGGCCCTGCAGGGGCTCGACGCCCACGGCCGGGTGATCTACGTCGGCACCTTCTCGAAGGTGATGTTCCAGGGCATCCGGCTCGGCTACCTGGTGCTGCCGGCGCCGCTGGTCGAACCGTTCCTGCACATCCGCTCGGTCCTCGACGACGCGCCCTCGCTGGCCCTGCAGCCGGCCCTGGCCCGGTTCATCGACGACGGCCATTTCGCCGCCCACGTGCGCCGCATGCGCGCCCTCTACGCCGAGCGCCAGGCGCTGTTGATCGAGACCATCGGGCGTGACGCCGGCGGCAAGCTGACGGCGGCGGCCGACGAGGCCGGCATGCACCTGGTCGTCGACATCGATCCGGCGGCCGGGCTTTCCGACGCCGAGGTCTCGGCGCGCGCCGCCGCCGCCGGGATTTCCGCGCCGGCGCTCTCCGCCTACTACGCCGGCGAGGCCGGACGCGCGGCGCTGGTGCTCGGCTACTCGGGACTGAACGACGCCGAGATCCGCGACGGCGTCAAGGCGCTCCGCGGCGTCTTCACGCGGGCCCGGCCGGATGGCGGTTGATGCCGGGCCCGATCTGCCGCAAGATTTCGCCGGAAAGGATGTTGCCATGACCATCGCCCGCCGCCTCGCCGAACGCATCCACGCCGTCGACTACGACGCGCTGCCCGCCGCCGCCGTCGCCTGGGCGAAGATCGGCATCCTCGACACCGTCGCCGTCACCCTGGCCGGTGCGCCCGAGGCCTGCACGCGGCTGACCGCCCAGCTGCCGGGCATCGCCGAGGCCGACGGGCCCAGCCACCTGTTCGCCATGGGGCGCCGGGCCTCGGTGCTCGACGCGGCGCTGATCAACGGCGTCGCCTCGCACGCGCTTGATTTCGACGACGTCAACAACCAGATCGGCGGGCACCCGTCGGTGCCTTTGGTGCCGGCGCTGTTCGCCGTCGCCGACATGACCGGCGGCGTCGGCGGCCGCGACGCCATCGCCGCCTACGTGGCGGGCTTCGAGGCGGAGACCCAGATCGGCGTCGGCGTCCACTACCATCACTACAACAAGGGCTGGCATCCGACCGCGACCCTCGGCATCTTCGGAACCGTCTGCGTGACGGCGCGGCTGCTCGGCCTCGGCGTCGACGAGACCGCCGAGGCCCTGGGCCTGGCGACGTCGCTGGCGTCCGGCGTGAAGGCCAACTTCGGCACCATGACGAAACCCCTGCACATCGGCCATTCGCTCCGGAACGGCGTGATGGCGGCGCTCCTGGTCCGCGACGGCTTCACCGCCAACGCCGGCGCCTTCGAGCACAAGCAGGGCTTCCTCGAGGTCTTCAACGGCGCCGGCACCTACGACGTGGACCGCGTCTTCGACGGCTGGGGCGCGCCCTGGAACGTCACCGATCCGGGGCCCAGCCTGAAGGCCTATCCGTGCTGCGGCTCCACCCACGGCGCCATCGACTGCGCCCTGGAAATCCGCGGCCAGGACGGTTTCGACGCCGCCGCCGTCGCCGCCGTCGAGATGCTGACCGACCCGAAGCGGCTGCCGCACACCGACAACCCGGACCCGCAGAGCGGCCTGGAGGCCAAGTTCAGCGTGCACTACGTCGTCGCCCGGGCGCTCCTGGACGGCGCCGTCCGGCTCGGCCACTTCGAGGACCGGGCCTACGACGAGGCGGCGGTCCGCGCGCTGATGGCGAAGGTGACGACCGGCGCGCATCCGGACATGCAGGACCCCGACGCCGATACCTACGGCGCCGAGGTGACGGTGGTCATGAACGACGGCCGGCGGCTCCGGCACCGCGCCGACGGCGCCGTGCTGCGCGGCCCGGCCCGGCCCATGAGCGACGCCGAGCTCTCGGCCAAGTTCGACGACTGCGCGGCCCGCGCCTTGCCGGCAGAGACCGGCCGGGCGGTGTTCGAGCGGCTGTCCCAGTTGCAGGCGGAGACGGACATTTCCGAGATCTCGGCGCTCTGCGCCGGCAAGGCGCGGAGCGGCCTGCACGCCGCGGAGTAGGGCGGGCGTCAGCGCCGGCCCGGCCTCCAGCCGGCGCTCAGCAGGATGCCGCCGGTGGTCAGCGCCAACCCGGCCCAGGCCAGTCCGCTCGGCCATTCGCCGAGCACCGGGATGGCGAGCACCGCCGCCGTGCCGGGCACCAGCGCCATCATCGCCGCCGTCGGCTGGGTGCCGATGGCGCGGATGGCGGTGGTGAACATGACGACGCCGAGCAGGCTCGGCCCGAGCCCCTGGTAGGCGCCCTGCAGGATGATCTCGGACCACGGCGCCTCGGCCAGGGCCTTCGGCGCGAAAGCCCAGTAGGCGGGGCCGTACCAGACCAGGTTGAGGGTCGGGATGCAGACCATCGCCTGCATGGCCGTCAACTGCCAGGCCTTGGTGGCGATCAGGTTGATGGCGACGAACAGCGCCGCGCCCAGGAACATGAGGTGCCCGATCCAGGCGTCCGGCCCGACGCCGACCGACGCCTCGTCGCGGCCGATCAGCACGCAGCCGCCGAGGATCACCGCCATGCCGGCGACCCGCCAGCCGTCCGGCCGGTCGCGGAGCCAGACCCAGCCCAAGACCGCGGCGAACACCGGCAGGGTGCCGTTCATCATGATGCCGGCGTGGTTGGCCGGCGCGAACTGCAGCCCGCCGAAGGCCAGCACCAGATAGGGCGCGCCCTGACCGCACGACAGCAGCGCGACCTGCCAGAGCTTGAGCTGGCGCGGCCAGAACCGCCAGATGAACGGTGAAACGGCGAACGTGGCGACGGCGACGCGGAGCATCACCATGTCGTAGATGCTCAGCGTCTGGACGACGCCGAGGCGCGAGACCACGACCCATCCCGACCACACGCAGACGACGCCGGCGGCCGAGAGCCAGCCCAGCGTCCGCGGGTTCAGGATCGGCGGAGGGGCGGGGGCCGGCGGGCTCAGCCGTCGGCCTTCATCAGCACGTAGGGGCCGGGGG
>JAPPPF010000300.1 GCA_028817665.1 Magnetovibrio sp.
TCCGCTACCTGCCCTTCCGGACCGGCGGCGCGGGGATCACCGCGCTGATCGTCAGCTTCCTGTTCGGCCCGGTGATCATCGAGATGCTGAAATCGCGCCAGCAGGGCGGCCAGCCGATCCGCGAGGACGGGCCGGAGAGCCACCTGCTGACCAAGAAGGGCACGCCGACCATGGGTGGGCTGCTGATCCTGATCGCGTTGGCCTCGGCGACGCTCCTGTGGTCGGACCTCGACAACGGCTTCGTCTGGGCGGCGCTCGGCGTCACCATTGCCTTCGGCACGATCGGCTTCCTCGACGACTTCCTGAAGGTCTCGAAGCGCGACAGCTCGGGGCTGTCGGCGAAACTGAAGCTGTTCCTGCAGGTCGGCATCGCCGCCATGGCGACGTTCTGGATCATGCGCAACCTGCCGCCGGAGCTGGCGACGTCGCTGTCGGTGCCGTTCCTCAAGGACCTTCTGCTCGACCTCGGCTGGATGTTCATCATCGTCTCCATCCTGGTCATGGTCGGCGCCTCCAACGCGGTCAACCTGACCGACGGCCTCGACGGCCTGGCGATCGTCCCGGTGATGATCGCCGCCGGCGTGTTCGCGCTGATCGCCTACCTCTCGGGCCACAGCGTGTTCGCCAACTACCTGCAGATCCACCACGTCAAGGGCGCCGGCGAGCTGGCCGTGTTCTGCGGTTCGGTGGTCGGCGCTGGCCTCGGCTTCCTGTGGTTCAACGCGCCGCCGGCCAAGGTCTTCATGGGCGACACGGGCTCGCTGGCGCTGGGCGGCGCCCTGGGCGCGGTCAGCGTCATCACCAAGCACGAACTGGTGCTGGCCATCGTCGGCGGCCTGTTCGTTCTGGAGACCGTCTCGGTGATCGTCCAGGTGGTCTCCTTCAAGCTCACCGGCAAGCGGGTCTTCGCCATGGCGCCGCTGCACCATCACTTCGAGAAGAAGGGATGGGCCGAGAGCACCATTGTCATCCGGTTCTGGATCATCGCGACGATCCTGGCCCTGGCGGGTCTGTCGACCCTGAAGCTCAGGTGAGGGGAACGCGATGATCGAAGTCTTTCCCTTCGCCGGCTACCCGGTCGCCGTATTCGGGCTCGGCCGTTCCGGCCTGGCGACGGCCGTGGCGCTGGTCGAGAGCGACGCCGAGGTCTGGGCCTGGGACGACAACGAAGACGCCCGCGAGCGCGCCGCCGACGAGGGCGTGCCGCTGGTCGATCTCTATAAGTGCGATTGGTCGGAGTTGACGTCGCTGGTGGTCAGCCCCGGCGTGCCGCTGCACCATCCGGCACCGCATCCGGTGGTCGAACTGGCGGCCAAGGCGAACTGCGAGATCATCGGCGATATCGAGCTGCTGGCCCGGACCCAGCGCTGGTGCAACTACATCGGTATCACCGGCACCAACGGCAAGTCGACGACGACGGCGTTGCTGGGCCACATCATGCAGGTCTCGGGGCGTGAGGCCGAGGTCGGCGGCAACCTGGGCATCCCGGCGCTCAGCCTCGACCCGCTCGGCCCGGAAGGCACCTACGTGCTGGAGATGTCATCCTACCAGCTCGAGCTGACCGTCTCCGTCACCTTCGACGTCGCGGTGCTGCTCAACCTCAGCGCCGACCACATCGACCGCCACGGCGACATGGACGGCTACATCGCCGCGAAGCGCCTGATCTTCCATCGCCAGACCAAGCCGCGCGCCGCCGTCGTCGGCATCGACGACGACTTCTGCCGCGCCATCGTCGAGGAACTGAAGGCCGCCGACGAGCAGGTGGTGATCCCGGTCTCCGGGAAGAGCCGCGCGCACGGCGGCGTCTACGCCGTCGACGGCATCCTCATCGACGACACCGAGGGCACCGAGACCCCGGTCTGCAATCTGAAACAGAACCCGACGCTGACCGGCGCCCACAACTGGCAGAACGCCGCCGCCGCCTACGCCGCGGCGAAGACCGCCGGCGTCGCGCCGCACGCCATCATGGCCTGCCTGCAGAGCTATCCGGGCCTGGTGCACCGCCAGGAACCGGTGGTCATCGTCGATGGCGTCGCCTACGTCAATGATTCCAAGGCGACCAACGCCGACGCCGCGGCCCGGGCCCTCGATTGCTACCCGGACATCTACTGGATCGCCGGCGGCCGGCCCAAGGACGGCGGCCTCGGCGCCTGCCTTGAGCATCTCGGCCAGGTCCGCCACGCCTTCCTGATCGGCGAGGCGGCGATGGCCTTCAGTCAGGCGCTGGACGGCAAGGTCCCGTTCACGGTGTCCGGCGAGCTCGCCGCCGCCGTCGAACAGGCGCACGCCCAGGCCAAGAAGGACGGCGCCGACCAGCCGGTGGTGCTGCTGTCGCCGGCCTGCGCGTCCTTCGACCAGTTCGAGGATTTCGAGGCCCGCGGCGACGCCTTCAAGGACCTGGTCGAGGCGATCCCCGGTTCGCGTATCGATCCCTTCGAGGAGCCCGGCGTGTTCCCCGGTACCGACATGCCCGACGCCGCGCCGGAGAAAGCCTCATGAGCGCGCTGGCCCGCACCGATACGAGCGTCGTCGGCCGCTGGTGGTGGACCGTCGACCGTTGGTTGCTCGCCGCGATCGTCGGCGTCGCGGCGTCCGGCCTGATCCTGACCCTGGCGGCCTCGCCGCCGGTCGCCGAGCGGATCGGCGTCGAGACCTTCCATTTCGCGCGCCGTCACTTCGTCTTCATCGGCCTCGCGCTGGTGCTGATGATTGGGGTCTCCTTCCTGACGCCGAAGGGGGTGCGCCGGGTGGCGACGCTGTCGACCCTGGCGGCGATGGTGCTGATGGCCGTCACGCTCCTCACCGGCACCGAGATCAAGGGCGCGACGCGCTGGCTGCACGTCGGCGGCTTCTCGCTGCAGGCCAGCGAGTTCGTCAAGCCCGGCTTCGCGGTGCTCGCCGCCTGGCTGTTCTCGGCGCACCGGCTCGACGAGCGGTTCCCCGGCAACGCGCTCGCCTTCGGGCTCTTTCTCATCGTCGCCTGCCTGTTGCTGATGCAGCCCGACGTCGGCATGACGCTGGTGGTGTCGGCCGTCTGGGCGGTGCAGTTCTTCGTCGCCGGGCTGCCGTGGATCCTGGTCGCCGGCATCGCCCTGGTGTTCCTCGGCGGCGCCGGGGCCGCGTATCTCAGCTTCGATCATGTGCGCATCCGGGTCGACCGCTTCCTCGACCCCGACGGCGCCCAGGGCTACCAGGTCGACCGCGCGCTCGACGCCTTCCGCAACGGCGGTTGGGCCGGCCGCGGCCCCGGCGAGGGCCGGGTCAAGGAAGTGCTGCCCGACGCCCACGCCGACTTCATCTTCGCGGTCGCCGGCGAGGAGTTCGGCCTGATCGCGTGCCTGATCATCCTGGCGCTGTTCTGCTTCATCGTGCTGCGCGGCTTCGCCAAGGTCCTCAAGGACCAGGACCTGTTCGTGCTGCTGGCGGTCGGCGGCCTGCTCACCCAGTTCGCCCTGCAGGCGCTCATCAACATGGCCTCGACGGTCAATCTGATGC
>JAPPPF010000276.1 GCA_028817665.1 Magnetovibrio sp.
CATGGCGAAGGCGGCGTCGGGAATAGCGGCGACCAGCGCCGCGGCGGCCGGCCGGCCGAAGGCCTCGCCGCCGCCGTCACCATCGCCCCAACAGATGCCCATGCCGACGCTGCCGGTCCAATCGTCGATGCCGGTCGCCTGACGCAGGTAGGTGAGCAGGGCGCTCAGGTCGTCGGCCAGATTGTCGGTGACGTAGAGGAAGCCGAGCCGCCGGGCCCCGGCGCCGGGTTCGGTGCCGGCCAAGCCCGATTCCAGTTCCCTGGCGATGGCGGCCCAATCGTCGGCCTCCGACCGGGCGATCATGAATGACGTCATGCGCGCACTATAGACGCATTGCGAAAAGATGAGAACTCGTCGCCGGCGGTCACGGCCACACGAAAAATTGTTCGCCTCCGTCGGCTCCGAAGGTTCCAAGGACACATTCGTAAAGTGTATATTTTAAGGCGAGTTCGGAGGAGGGGGACGCCCAGGGATGATTTTCCGTCAACTTTTCGACAGCCAGTCGAGTACCTACACCTACCTGACCGCCAGCCGGCCCGGCGGCGAGGCGCTGATCATCGATCCGGTGCTGGAACGTTGCGAACGCTACCTGCAGCTTCTCGACGAGCTCGACCTGAAATTGGTCAAGGCCGTCGACACCCATTGCCACGCCGATCACATCACCGGTCTCGGGCGGCTCCGCGACACGACGCGCTGCACCACGGTGATGGGCGAGAAGACCGCCGTCGACGTGGTGTCGATCCGCGTCGCGGAGGGTGACAGCATCGACATCGAGGGACTGTCGCTCGACGTCATCTACACGCCGGGACACACGGACGATTCGTATTCGTTCGCCATGGACGACCGGGTGTTCACCGGCGACACGCTGTTGATCCGCGGTACTGGGCGCACCGACTTCCAGAACGGCGATCCCCGCGCCGCCTACGATTCGATCTTCAACAAGCTGCTGAAACTGCCCGACGAGACGCTGGTCTATCCGGCCCACGACTACAAGGGCGAGATGGTCAGCTCGATCGGCGAGGAGCGTGCCCACAACCCACGCCTGCAGGTCGCCTCGGCCGATGAATACGCCGAGATCATGGACAACCTGAACCTGCCCAACCCGAAGATGATGGACGTCGCGGTCCCGGCCAACCTGGCCATCGGATTGAGCGCCGACGACCCGGAGATCGCCGGATGCACGCTCGACGTCGAGGCCTTCCGGCGGCATGTCGCCGACGACGGCGTTTTGTTCATCGATCTCCGAGAGGCGGCGGAGCGCGAGCGCAGCGGCGTCATTCCGGGCTCGCTGCACGTGCCCTATCCGACCTTCGCCAACACCCTGCTGCCGGGCGGACTGCTGAACGCCATGGTCAATTCCACCGGCAAGCGGCTGATGCTTTATTGCGCCTACGGCGAACGCTCGGCGCTGGCGCTGAAGACCCTGCACGAAGCCGGCATCGAGGGCGGCTGCCACCTGGGCGGCGGCATGGACGCCTGGATCGGTGCCGAAGCGCCGGTCGAACGGGTCGGCGAGCGGAGCTAGCCGGGCTTCGGATGACCGACCGCCTGCCATGGCCCCGCGAGGCGGCGACCGACGGCGATCCCGGGCGGCCCAGCCTGGCACAGCCGGACAGCAACATCTGCCTCGATTTTCACGGCGATCCCGCGCGCGCCGGCCTGGTCGTGTACTCGGACGGCAATCATCACATGGCGCTGGAGGCGTGCGCCGCCCGGTTCCTGGCCGACAACCCCGACGCCGTCGACGTGTTCTACGCGACGACGCCGCCGGGGCCGCTGCTCCGCGCGCTGGACGCCGGAGGCCTCGACATCGGTAACCTGACCCTGTCGCGCGCGCCGCACGTGTTCGTCGGCCCGCCCGAGATCCTCGACAAGGCCGTCGCCGCGGGCCGCATGGAGACGCACGCGGCGTTCGCCGAAAGCCGCGGCAACGCGCTCCTGGTCCGCACGGGAAACCCCGAGAATATCGCCGGCGCCGCCGATCTGATGCGCGACGACATCGTCGTCGCGATCTCCAACCCGGTGTCGGAGGCGGCGAGCTTCCAGGTCTACGCCGATACCCTGATGGCGCAGGCCGGCGCCGACGGCGCGGCGCTCCGGGCCCGGCTCGAGACCGCCGGCCCGAACGTCGTGCATTCGCGGACCATCCACCACCGCGAGGTTCCGCAACTGATCGCGGCGGGCCGCGCCGACGTCGCCATGGTCTACTACCATCTGGCGCTCCGCTACACGCGCATTTTCCCCGACGCCTTCGAGATCGTCGACGCCGATGCCTTCGAGGGCGCCCCGGCGCCCGGCCAACAGATCACCGCCTACCATCTCGGGCTGATCGATGGCGGCGGCGATTGGGGCGGCCGTTTCCAGGCCTTCATGCACGCCGACGTGGCCGCAAGCCTCTACGAAGAGCACGGCTTGCGGTCACGGTCGGCCTGAGAGGTCGAACGCGAAGCAAAAGCGCAGGGATATCAATGACATCACGAACGCGTGTGGGATGGCGGAATTGACGTATTCGGATTCGATATTTTATCGAAAACGGCTAGAATGATTTCAAACAAGGGGCTGGCGGACGGTTCGACCGGCCGAAACCGACCGGAAATGGGGAGGAAAGCTATGAAAAAGATCGGATTCCATGCCGTCGCCGGGCTGCTGCTGGGCGTGTTGACGGCGTTGACGCCGGCCAAGTCGAAGGCGGTGACCTTGGAGATGGCCTACATGCCCATCGTGCCGTGCAGCCAACTGTTCGTCATCGAGGGCCTCGGCTGGGCCAAGGCCAACGGCATCAACCTCAAGCTCACCCGCTTCCCCAACGGCCCGGCCATCGTCCAGGCGATCGCGTCGGGCAAGATGGACGCCATGTGCTTCGGCATCGGCCCGGCCATGGTGACCCGCGCGAAGGGCATTAAACTGAAGGTCATCGGCGCCGGCATCGTCGAGCAGATCGCGGTCATCGCGCAGGGCGAGCTGGTCGATTATTTCGCCAAGTACAAGGGCGCCAAGGCGCTCCGCCAGTTCGCCAAGGACAAGGGCCGCAAGCCGAAGATCGCCAGCTTTCCGAAGGGCTCGGTGCCGGACACCGTGACCCGCCACTGGCTGATCAAGATGCTCGGCATGGAGCTCAACGAGGTCGAGCTGATCGGCATGGGCGCGGCGCGCGTCCAGCAGGCGCTGCTGTCGCGCTCCGTCGACGCCGCCGGCATCCTCGAGCCGATCCTGACCATCGTCGAGGAGAAGCTGAAGGGCGCCAAGGTCGTCGCCCGCGCCGCCGAGATGATGCCGGGCCAACCGGGTTCGACCATCGCCGTCCGCGAGAACGTCCTGGCCAAGCACCGCGACGCCATGGTCAAGCTCATGGAACTGCACATCAAGGCGACCGAGATCCTGAAAACCCACCCGGAAGAAGTGGCCAAGCAAGTCAGGAATTTCGTGGCCAAGGGCCTGGTCAAGGAGGACGTCATCCTGCAGGCGCTGAAATCG
>JAPPPF010000101.1 GCA_028817665.1 Magnetovibrio sp.
GCGACCGGTTCAAGCACTACAAGGGATCGGGCCGGACCGAGCGCTACGCCGGCAATCCGGCCATGCGCGACAAGGTCCGCGACCCCGGCAACCAGATCACCGAGGCCGCGCACCCGCTGTTCAGGACCCATCCGGAAACCGGCCGCAAGGCGCTCTACATCGGCAGCCATACCCAGACCCTGGTTGATTTCGCCGACGAGGAGGCGGCGCCGATCCTGGAATACCTTTTCGCGCACGCGGTCCGGCCGGAGTTCACCTGCCGGTTCCACTGGCGCCCGGGATCGATGGCCATCTGGGACAACCGCTGCGTCCAGCACCTGGCTTTGGCCGACTACGACGGCCAGCGCCGCCGCATGCACCGGATCACCATCGCCGGCGACGCGCCCTACTGACCCCGCAACCGATAGGAATCTCCATGGACCCCAAGATCGCCATCATCGGCGCCGGCGCGCTCGGCGGACACGTCGGCGCCTACATGACCCGGGCCGGCCACGACGTCACCCTGGTCGATCCGTGGCCCGAACACGTGGAGCGCATGCGGAGCGACGGCCTGACCCTGGCCGGCCAATCGGAGGCCGAGTGCTTCACGCAGGCCGTCAACGCCATCCACGTCACCGATCTGCAGGCGACGGCCATGACCCGGCCCTTCGACATCGCCTTCGTGTCCATGAAATCCTACGACACCGTCTGGGCGACCCAAATGGTCGCCCAGTACCTGGCGCCCGGCGGCTTCGTCGTCTCGTTGCAGAACGGCATCAACGAGGAGCGCGTCGCCGGCGTCGTCGGCTGGGGCCGGACGGTCGGCTGCATCGCCGCGAAGATCGCCGTCGAACTGGACGCGCCGGCCCACATCCGCCGCAACGTCGAGCTCGGCGGCGAACGCCACACGGTGTTCCGGGTCGGCGAGGCGCACGGCCGGATCACGCCCCGTATCGAGCAGGTGGCGGAAATGGCCGGCACCGCGGACAGCTCGAAGACCACCGCCAACCTCTGGGGCGAGCGCTGGTCGAAGCTGGTCGTCAATTGCATGCGCAATCCCGTCGCCGCGGCGACCGGGCGCGGCGGCAACGCCAACGACCGCGACGAGCAGACCCGGCGCCTCGCCATCCGCATCGCCGCCGAGGCCATCGAGGTCGGGCTCGCCCACGGCCACCAGCTGGAGGACGTCTACAAGATCGACCCCATGGACCTTGTCGCCGCGGCGCAAGGCGACGCGGCGGCCTTGGCGGCCTGCGAGAAGACGCTCTTGGAGAACGCCACCTTCCGCAACGACGACCAGCGCCCGTCCATGGGCCAGGACATGCTGAAGGGGCGGCGCACCGAGATCGACTACATCAACGGCCTGGTCGTCGAGAAGGCCGCCGAGGTCGGCATCGCGACGCCGGCCAACGCCGGCATCGCCGACGTGGTGCGGCGCATCGAGCGCGGCGAGATCGCCGCCAGCCCCGACGCGGTGGCGCATATCTGAGGCCGCCGCTCACAGAGTTGTCAGTTGCCCGGACCGGCCCGGTCCCCGCATATGCCGCCATGGTTCGACCCGCGACCACCTGTCAGATCGTGCCGCTGGCCGCGGCGCCCGACGCGGCGCCGACGCTGGCCCGCTGGTTCGTCGAGGCCCGGCCGCCCTACTACGGCGACGATGGCCCCGGCGCCGCGGCCGCCGATTTGGCCGCCTGCGCCCGGACGGGCAGCCTGCCGACGGCCGTCGTGGCCCTCGATTCCGCCGGTCGGACGTTGGGCACGGCGGCGCTCAAGCGCAACTCCGCCGGCGACGCGGCGTTCCCCGGCCCCTGGCTGGCCGCCCTCCTGGTCGGCCCCGGCCACCGGCGGCGCGGCATCGGCTCGGCCCTGGTCGCCGCCATCGAGGTCGAGGCCGTCCGCCAGGGGTTCGACGCCATTTACGTGTCGGCGGACGAGGCCGGCGCGATCTTCGAGCGCCGCGGCTGGCTGGCGGTCGGCGAAGCGCCGTCGCTGACCGGTCCGGTCGGCGTCTACCGGTTCGAACTGGCGTCGTCGCTGGAGCGCTGCTAGAGCGGCTGGCCGCGCTCGAAGACGATCTCGCGGTTCAGCGCCAGTTTCTCGAGGCGCCAGCATTCGACCTTCCGGTAGTCCTTGCAGACCTGGCGGATCGCGGCGACGTATTCGTTCGGCGTGTTCTGGTCGGAGACGAAACCGCCGACCACGGCCCAGTAGCCCGGGTCCGGCTGCGGATGCAGCTGGGCGACGTCGAACTCGATGTGGTAGTGGCCCTCCAGCGCCCCGGTCATGTAGCGCTCCTGGACGAAGTGCTGGGCCATGTCGATGATGATCGCGCGGAGCCGCGCCGGGTCCTCGGCCGCCGTGGGTGGCGCCGCCAGCAACACGATCAACAGGATGGCGGTCGATCTCATGCGAACCTCGCTCGGACCGGGAGTCTGCCAGCAAACGGGGCCCTCCGCGAATCAAGTTTCCGCCAGTGGATGCCGGGTCCAGGCGGCGCCCAGGTTCTTGCCCGATCCGCCACCCGGTGATAGGTTCCGCGCCGCTGTAAATCCCTTGGTTTCCAGACCCGAACAGGACGCCCCCATGGCTCTCGATCGCGACGATGTCCGCAAGATCGCCTTCCTGGCGCGGATCAAGGTTCCCGACGCCGAACTGGCGCCCTTGGCCGATGAGCTGAACGGCATCATCGGCTGGGTCGAGCAGCTTTCCGAGGTCGACACGGACGGCGTCGAGCCGATGACGTCGGTCACCGAGATGACCCTGAAGAGCCGCGACGACGCGGTCTCCGACGCGGGCTATCCGGACCGCGTGGTCAGGAACGCGCCGGACCGCGCCGGTGATTTCTACGCCGTGCCGAAGGTCGTCGAGTGATGGCGAAACTCAACGACCTCACCCTGGCCGAGGCCCGCGACGGGCTCGCCGCCGGCGACTTCTCCGCCGTCGAGCTGGCCGAGGACTGCATCGCCGCCATGGAGGCGGCCCGGGATCTCAACCTGTTCATCACCGAGACGCCGGAGATCGCGCGCGAGCGCGCGGCGCAGTCGGATGCCCGGCGCGCCGCCGGCGGGGCCCATGGCGCCATGGACGGCATCCCGATCGCCGTCAAGGACCTGTTCTGCACCGAAGGCGTGCTGACCACGGCGGCCAGCCACATCCTCGACGGCTTCCACCCGCCCTACGAATCGACGGTCTCCCAAAACCTCATCGACGCCGGCGCGGTGATGCTCGGCAAGACCAACCTGGACGAGTTCGCCATGGGTTCGGCCAACATGACCAGCTACTACGGGCCGGTGAAGAACCCCTGGGTCGGCGCCGCGGGCGAGGACCTGGTGCCCGGCGGCTCGTCCGGCGGCTCGGTGGCCGCCGTCGCCGCCAACGTCTGCCCGGGCTCGACCGGCACCGACACCGGCGGATCGATCCGCCAGCCGGCCAGCCTCTGCGGCGTCGTCGGGCTGAAGCCGACCTACGGACGGTGTTCGCGCTGGGGCATCGTCGCCTTCGCCTCCAGCCTCGACCAGGCCGGGCCCTTCGCCCGTACGGTCCGCGACAGCGCCATCATGCTCAAGGCCATGGCCGGGCACGACCCCAAGGACTCGACCTCGGCGCCGGTCGAGGTGCCGGACTTCGAGGCCGCCATCACCGGCGACGTGAAGGGGCTCAGGGTCGGCATCCCGAAGGAATACACCCTCGACGGCATGCCGGCCGAGATCCAGGCGCTGTGGGACCGGGGCGCCGAATGGCTGAAGCAGCAGGGCGCCGAGATCGTGCCGGTTTCGCTGCCGCACACCAAGTACGCGCTGCCCGCCTACTACATCGTCGCGCCGGCGGAGGCATCAAGCAACCTGGCGCGGTACGACGGGGTGCGCTACGGGCTCCGGGTCGACGGCGACAGCTTGGATGAGATGTACGAGAACACCCGCGGCGCCGGTTTCGGCGCCGAGGTCCGGCGCCGCGTGATGATCGGCACCTACGTGCTCTCGGCCGGCTACTACGACGCCTACTACGTCAAGGCGCAGCAGGTCCGGACAAAGATCCTGAACGAGTTCAAGCAGACCTTCGCGGACGTCGACGTGTTGCTCACGCCGACGGCGCCGAACGCGGCGTTTCCCATCGGCGCGAAGATGGACGATCCCGTCGCCATGTACCTGAACGACATCTTCACGGTGCCCGCCAACATGGCCGGGCTGCCCGGCATCAGCGTGCCCGCGGGCCTCGACGCCGACGGGCTGCCGCTCGGCCTGCAGATCGTCGCCAAGCCCTTCGACGAGGAAACCATGTTCCGGGCCGCCGACGCGCTGGAGCGCGCCGCCGAATTCACGGCGAAGCCGAAGTATCTCGGGGGACAGGGCGGATGACCTACCTGATCCAAGGCGACACGGGGGACTGGGAGGTCGTCATCGGCCTCGAGGTGCATGCCCAGGTGAGTTCCGAGGCGAAGCTGTTCTCCGGCTCGCCGACCGCCTTCGGCGCCGAGCCCAACACCCAGGTCTCCCTGGTCGACGCGGCGATGCCGGGGATGCTGCCGGTGATCAACAAGTTCTGCGTCGAGCAGGCGGTGAAGACCGGCCTCGGGCTGCAGGCGGCGATCAACCTGCACTCCGTGTTCGAGCGCAAGAACTACTTCTACGCCGACCTGCCGCAGGGCTACCAGATCAGCCAGTACCAGCACCCCATCGTCGGCGAGGGTACGGTGATCCTCGACATGCCGGACGGAACCAGCCGCGAGATCGGCATCGAGCGGCTGCACATGGAGCAGGACGCCGGCAAGTCCATGCACGACCAGGATCCGAAACGCTCGTTCATCGATCTCAACCGGGCCGGCGTCTGCCTGATGGAGATCGTCTCCAAGCCCGACCTCCGCTCGCCCGAGGAAGCCGGCGTCTTCGTGCGCAAGCTGCGATCGATCCTGCGCTACCTCGGCACCTGCGACGGCAACATGGAGCAGGGCTCCATGCGCGCCGACGTCAACGTCTCGGTGCGCCATCCGGGCGAGACCGAGTACCGGACCCGGGCCGAGATCAAGAACGTCAACTCGGTGCGCTTCATCATGCAGGCCATCGAGGTCGAGGCGGCGCGCCAGGTCGAGACCTGGGAGGCCGGCGACGAGGTCGTCCAGGAGACCCGCCTGTTCGACCCGGACCGCGCCGAGACCCGGTCCATGCGGGCCAAGGAGTTCGCCCACGACTACCGTTACTTCCCCGACCCGGACCTGCTGCCGGTCGATCTCGACCAGGCCTTCGTCGACGGCATCGCGGCGGCGCTGCCGGAGCTGCCGGACGCCAAGAAGGAGCGCTTCATCGCCGACTTCGGGCTGTCGGCCTACGACGCCGGCGTCCTCGTCGCCGACCGCGAGACCGCGGCGTTCTTCGAGAACGTGGCCGAGGGCCGCGACGCCAAGCAGGCCGCCAACTGGCTGACCACCAACCTGTTTGGCGCGCTCAACGCGGCGGGCAAGGACATCGCCGAGAGCCCCGTCAGCGCCGCCCAGTTGGGCGAACTGCTGGACCTCATGGCCGACGCGACGATCTCCGGGCGGATCGCCAAGGACGTGTTCGAGGAGATGTTCGAGACCTCCAAGGACCCCGGCGCCATCGTCGAGGAGAAGGGGCTCAAGCAGATCACCGACACCGGCGCCATCGAGGCCGCCGTCGACCAGGTCATCAACGACAATCCCGGCCAGGCCGACGAGGTGCGCGGCGGCAACGACAAGGCCATCGGCTGGTTTGTCGGCCAGGTGATGAAGGCGACCCAGGGCAAGGCCAACCCGCAGATGGTCAACCAGCTCCTGCGCGACAAGCTGAAGGGCTGAGGGAGCATGGACGATGAGCGACGAGATGCTGATCCGGCCCTACGAAGCCGGCGACCGCGACGCCGTCCTGGCGCTTTTCCGCGCGGTCAACGCGGAGCTCGCGCCGGCCGGCATGGAAGCCGCCTTCGCTGACTACGTCGAGCGCGCCATCGCCGACGAGATGGGGCGGATTCCCGAATGTTTTCAACAAGTCGACGGAAGCGGGTTCTGGGTCGCCGTGCGCGGCGGCGCGCTCCTCGGCATGGTCGGCATCGAACGCCATTCCGACGCCGAGGCGGAACTCCGGCGCATGTACGTGGACCCCGGCCAGCGCCGCCAGGGGATCGGCAACCGGCTTCTCGACCACATCGAGGGGTTCTGCCGCGGGCGCGGCTACGCGCGCCTGATCCTGTCGACGTCGGAGATCCAGTTCGCGGCGCTGGCCACCTACAAGGCGCGCGGCTATGACCTGGTCCGCGAGGAGGTCGCCGAGGCGGCTTCGACGAAGACGGTCGGCGGCGGCGTCCGGCGCTATCATTTCGTCAAGCGGCTTGCCGATGGGGCGTGAGGGCCGGACAATAGGGGCGCCCAGACGGACGGGAGCTTGATCATGCTGCAAGTGTCGCCGGACGCCGAACTGGAAACCGAAACCGACGAAAGGACCGACGACGCCATCTACTGCGCGCGCTGCCACGGCGTGGTCACCCGCGGCCGCTGGGCGCTGTCGGTGGACGGCCACGAGCACGTGTTCTTCAACCCGGCCGGCGTCGTCTACCGGATCGTCTGCTTCACCGAGGCGCCCGGCGCCGCCGACATCGGCGAGCCGACCGACGAGTTCACCTGGTTCAAGGGCTATCTCTGGAGCTTCGCGCTCTGCGCCGGCTGCGGCGAGCACCTGGGCTGGCGCTACGCCGGCGACGGCGACCCGGCGGTGTTCTTCGGGCTGATCAAGAACCGGTTGAGCGCGGCGCCGCCGGCCGGGCGCGCCGCCCCGGAATGATCAATGCGGCCGCGCCGGCGGTGTGTCCCCGGCCTCGACGTAGGCGGCCACGGTGCTCAGGAAGTCCTTGATGTTGATGGGCTTGGCCAGGTAGCCGTCGCAGCCGCCGGCCAGCAGCCTGGCCTCGTCGCCGGGCAACGCCTTGGCGGTCAGCGCGACCACCGGGATGCGGCGGAGCTCGTCGTCCGCCTTGATGATCTTGGTCAGCTCGACGCCGGAAACCTGCGGCAGGCGAATGTCCATCAAGATCAGGTCGGGGCGGTGCGCGCGGGCCAGTTCCACGGCGTCCAACCCGGTGTCCGACGTCACCGTCCGGTATCCCTGGATTTCCAACAGGTCGTTGAACAGCCGTTGATTACGCGGGTCGTCCTCGACCAAGAGCACGGTTTTCGGCATCGTGTTTCCCCCTTCGGATGGTCCCCCCACCGGACCCTTCGGCGTGATCAGGCATAGCGGTTCGGTGTTGCGGTGGTTTGACTCTGGGTGAACCCCGTGTAAATCCATGTGAAAGGTTTCGGTAATCTGGTGGAGGCGATGTCGGTTCTGATCCGCAATGCCCGGGTGATAGATGGCACCGGCGCGCCCGCCGAGGCGTGCCTCGACGTGCGCGTCGATGGCGACGAGATCACCGCCGTCGGCGCGGGCCTGGACGCCGGCGGCGCCAGCGTCGTCGACGCCGACGGACTCGCCCTGATGCCCGGGATCGTCGACACCCACACCCATTACGACGCGCAGATCACCTGGGACGCCGATCTGACCCCGTCGCCGGCGCTCGGCGTGACCACGGCGGTGATCGGCAACTGCGGTTTCACCATCGCGCCCTGCCGGGAGGCCGACCGCGACCTGGTGATGCGCAACCTGACCCAGGTCGAGGGCATGTCCATCGAGGTGCTGCGCGGCGGCATCCGCTGGGACTTCGAGACCGTGCCGGAGTACCTCGACATGATCGCGGCGGGGCGGACCCGGATCAACGTCGCCGCCTTCGTCGGCCACTCGGCGGTGCGCACCTACGTGATGAAGGACGCCGCCGTCGAGCGCGCCGCCAACGACGACGAGATCGCCGAGATGCGGCGCATCGTCGCCGACGCCATGGCCGCCGGCGCCATCGGCTTCTCCACCTCGACGGCGCCCCAGCACAACGGCGACGGCGGCGTGCCGATGCCGTCGCGCCTCGCCGACGACCGCGAACTGGCCGCCCTGGTCGGCGCCATGGCGGAAAGCGGGCGCGGCGTCTTCATGCTGACCAAGGGCAACCGCACGGACGTGCCTTACCTGGAGGAGCTGGCCGCCGCCGCCGGCCGGCCGGTGATGATCGCGGCGCTCCTGCACAACTCCACCAACCCGACCGGCACCTTCGACGAGCTCGAGCAGATCGCCGCCGCCCGGGCGCGCGGCCGGGAGCTTTGGGGGCAGGTCTCGTGCTGTCCGCTGACCATGGATTTCACCATCGCGTCGGCGTACCCGTTCGAGAGCCTGAAGGCCTGGGCGCCGGCGATGAAGACCGGCCGCGACGCGCTGCCCGGGCTGCTGGCCGACAGCGCCTTCCGCGACGCCGTCAAGGCGGAGCTCGCGGAGCCGGCGGGGGTGCGGCTGTTCAACGGCGAGTGGGAGAAGCTGGAGATCGTCGAGGTGGCGCGGGCGGCGAACGCCGCCGTCGAGGGCCGCACCATCGCAGAGTTGGCCGCCGAGGCCGGCGCCCAGCCGCTCGACTGGATGCTCGACTTCGCCATCGGCGAGGGCCTGGAGACGGTGTTCACGGCGGTGCTGCTGAATTCCGACGTGGACGCCGTCGGCCGGATGATCCGCGACCCCAACGCCTCGGTGGCGTTGAGCGACGCCGGCGCGCACCTGACCTTTTTCTGCGACGCCGGGTTCGGGCTGCACCTGATGGGCCACTGGTCGCGCGATCTCGGCGTGCTGCCGCTGGAGGCGGCGGTCCGCGAACTGACGGCGAAGCCGGCCGAGATCTTCCGGATTCCCGGGCGCGGGCGCGTCGCACCTGGCTACAAGGCGGATCTGCTCCTGTTCGACCCCGACACCGTCGGCCGCGGGCCGAAGCGCAGGGTCTTCGACCTGCCGGGCGGCGCGCCGCGCCTGACCACCGACGCCGTCGGCGTCGAGGGCGTCTGGGTCAACGGCCGGCAAATCGCCGACGCCGGGGAAGCGCTCGACGGCGCGCCGATGCCCGGCCGGCTCCTCAGATACTTCAACCCGTAAGGACACCACATGAGCGGACAAACCATTGCCATCATCGCGCCCGGCGACATGGGCCACGCCGTCGGCGGGGCTTTGAAGGAACATGGCCACCGGCCGATCACCTGCCTGGCCGGGCGGTCCGAGCGCTCGCGCGCGCTGGCCGAGGCCGGCGGCTTCGACGACACCCCGGACCTGGCGGCGATGGTGGCGGCGGCCGACATGGTGCTCTCGATCCTGCCGCCGGCGGCGGCGCCGAAGCTCGCCGACGACATCGCCGAGGCGATGCGCGCCGCAAATAGCTTTCCGGTCTACGTGGACTGCAACGCGATCTCGCCGGAAACGGCGAAGGCCATCGGCCGGGTGATCACCGACGCCGGCGCGGCCTTCATCGACGCCGGGATCATCGGCCTGGCGCCGGGCAAGGCGACACCCAGGTTCTACGTCTCGGGCGACGACACCGCGCCCATGGAGGCCCTCGACGGCTGCGGCTTCAAGGTGGTGCCGCTGGACGGCGAGGCCGGCCAGGCGTCGGCCATCAAGATGTGCTACGCGGCGCTGACCAAGGGCACATGGACCTTGCACACGGCGCTCCTGCTGACCGCCAAGGTGACCGGCGTCTACGATCCGCTGATCGAGGAATTCCGCCATAGCCAATCCGCCGACCTCGAGCGCATGGAGGCGCGGGTGCCCCGGATTCCCGCCGACTCGGCGCGTTGGGTCGGCGAGATGGAGGAGATCGCCCGGACCTTCCGCGAGGCCGGGGTGACGGGCGGCTTCCACGACGGCGCCGCGGCCATCTTCGAGCTCCTGTCCCGGACCCCGTTCGCCGCCGAGACGCGCGAGAACATGGACACCAGCCGCGGCCTCGACGAATCGCTCGACGTCTACGTCCGGCACTTGGACCGGCCGGAAAACTGACCGGCGCCCATGTCCAAGACGCGTCGGCTGTGGCTCAGGATCGTCGGTTGGGGGTTCGTCGGTCTCGGCGTGCTCGGGCTGTTCCTGCCGATCCTGCAAGGCGTGCTGTTCCTGCTCGTCGGGCTCTGCATCCTGTCCACCGTATCGCCGCGCGCGCGGCTGTTCCGGCAGGGGCTGCGGCGGCGCTATCCCAGCCTGGCCGGCGGGATCGACCAGGCCGAGGCCTGGCTGAAGCGGCAAAGCATGCGGGTATTCGGCCGCCGGGAGTCACGGCCGCCGGCCGGGCGTGCTAAGCAGGCCCATGGCGGAGACGAAACCCATTCTTGAGCACGGCGGCAATTTGGACGCGGCGGCGGCGCGCTACGGGATCGCGCGCGCCCAATGGCTCGATCTCTCCACCGGCATCAATCCGTGCGCCTATCCCATCGGCGAGGTCGACGCCGGGCTTTGGGCCCGGCTGCCCGAGGCCGGCGCCGAGGCGGCGCTCACCGACGCGGCCCGCGCCTACTATGGCGTTCCCGCCGCCGCCCGGGTGGTCGCGGCGCCGGGCACCCAGGCACTGATCCAATTGCTGCCGCGGCTGCGTGGGCCGTCGCGGGTGTCGGTGATCGGACCGACCTACGCCGAGCACGCACATTGCTGGCGCGCGGCGGGACACGCGGTCGCGGAGCGTGGCGCCGAGGCTGGCTTCGACCCGGCCGCCGACGTCTGCGTCGTCGTCCAGCCGAACAACCCGGACGGACATGCGATCGCCGCCGAGGCGCTGCTCGCGGAGGCCGGCCGGCGCGCCGGTTCGGGCGGCTGGCTGGTCGTCGACGAGGCCTTCGCCGACGTCATGCCCGAGGTTTCGCTGGCCGCCGCCGCTGGCGCGCCAGGACTGATCATCCTGCGTTCCTTCGGCAAGTTCTTCGGCCTCGCCGGCGCGCGGCTGGGCTTCGCGCTCGGCGACGCCGAAACCGCCGCGATGATCACCCGGGCGCTTGGCCCCTGGGCCGTCGCCGGTCCGAGCCTGATGATCGGCGCCCGGGCCCTCGCCGACGGTGACTGGATCGCCAAGGCCCGCGCCCGGCTCGCCGCCGACGCGGCGCGGCTCGACGGCATCGTCACGGCCGCCGGTCACCGGGTCGTCGGCGGCACCGATCTGTTTCGGCTGGTCGAGGCGGCCACGCCCGACCTGCACGAAGGGCTGGCCCGCCAGGCGGTCTGGACCCGCGCCTTCGCCGGACGGCCGGGTCTGGTCCGTTTCGGCCTGCCCGCCGACGCGGCCGGCTTCGAGCGCCTCGCCGAAGCCTTGGCGGCGCCGGCGGCGCGCGCCGCCTCCTGAGGCGGCCGCCGGTTTACCATATGGTAACCCTATCCGGCGTAGGTAGGATGGCCGGAGTATTACCGGTCGGCAGCAACGGAATCGGCTGGACCATGATCGCCCATGCCTTACTCGCTTGACCTGAAGCGCGCCGCTGCGGCGGCGGCGGTGACCCGGTTGGCCGCCGGCCGGCGCAACCTGAACGACGCCGCGGCGTGGGTCGCGGCGCGCGTCGGCGACGCCGTCTATCCGACCCAGAATGGCAAGCAGAAGGCCGCGGCATTGCTCGACTTCCGCAAGAAGGTGCTCGGCTATCAGCCCGGCAAGCGAACCTCCTACCGGCTCGCCATCGCCCGCTTCCACTACGACAATTGCCTGAAATGGGCCAACGAATGCGGCCTCGGGCCCGAGGACGGTGCGGCGACCCTGATCGAGACCCTGAGCGGCAAGGCCCCGGACTAGCCGCCCGGCGGCCCGGCGCCTAGGAGCACTTCATCAATTGTCCCTTGCAGGCGCGCGCGCAGGCCTTGTCCGTTTTCGCGCAGGACCGCTTGCACTGCTTGTATATGCCCATGCAGTCGCGCTGCTTCGGCCGCTTCGACGAGATGTTGGCGCACCGCATCTTGCAGGTGTCCTTCTCGCTTTCGCCCTCGGTGCGGATGCAGTGCTCCATGCATTGCATCAAACCGCCCGACTGCGCCAGTTGCGGCGGGCCGCCCGGTTCGGCCGCCCAGGCATCCGGTTGGCCGGCGACGAGCGCGGCGGCGAACAACGCGCCGATGATCCAACGGGCTGCAAACATATGACCCTCCTGACCCCAAATTCCGTCTGCCCGGAGAGTCTATCACGTGCCGGCGCAGGATTTCTTAACCTTTCGGCGCTAAAATAAGTCCTTCGCTTCAGCGGGAAAGCGGCCCAGGGAACGGACATTCGAGGTGCCCCATGACGGCGCGTTCGGTTCTGAGCAGCGTCATCTTCATGAGTTTCGCCGTCGCCGAGGCGGCGGCCGCCGCCGACGCGCCGACGGTGAAGATCTCCAAGCGCGATTGCCAGCGGCTGGTCCGCCACGTGGCCGCGGCGGACGTCGCCTACCGGGGCGGCGAGACCATCCGCGGGCGCACCTTCCAACCCGCCGACGTCGGCGGCAGCTTCCGCATGGAACTGCCCGACGTCTTCGAGTTCGACATCACCCGCGACCTCAACGCCTATCTCGGCAAGCCCGAGGCCGACGCCGCCGCCGCCCAGGCTGCCGCCAACGCGGCGGCGAAGGCGCAATCGGCGGCCTCGTCGGCGGAGACCGCGGCGGCCTCGGCGGAAACCCTTTCGCAGCAATCGGAGGCGCTGGTCGCCATCGAGGACGCGACGGCGGCGGTGGCGGCGCTGACGGCCGAGCGCGACCGCGCCCTGGCGGAGGTCACGACGAATCCCGAGAGCGGCTCCAACCAGCGCGAATACACCGCCGCCCAGACCGCCCTGACGACCGCCCAGGCGGCACTGACCAGCGCCGAGACGGCCTACGCCGCGGGCACCTACACCTCGGCGACGACGTCGGCCAACTCGGCCATCTCCACGGTCTCCGGCGCCGGTGTCGAGGTCTCGGCCACCAGTTCGACATCGACCAGCGCGGCAACCAGCGCGCGGACCGCCGCCGACGCCGCCGACGCGACCGTCAGCAGCGCCGAGAAGGCGTCCGAGACGGCGAACGCCGCGAGCGGCGCCGAGACGGTTTCGGCGGAAGCCGCCGTGATCACCGCCGACGAGGCCGTGCAGGGGACCCAGACCATCTACGACGCCGCCGTCGCCGCCTACAAGGCGGACCCGACCAACGCCACCAAGAAGGCCGCCGTGGAGAGCGCCTCAACGGCGCTTACGACGGGGGAAACGGCGCTGAGCGCGGCCGCGAGCGCGGCGGCCTCCGGCGACGCCTCGACGGCGATCACCCAGGCCGCCGCGGCGGTCTCGGCGGCCACCGGCGTCGGTTACGCCGAGGACGCCGACGTCACGGCGCTCCGCACCGCGGCCTCGACGCTCTCGACCAGCGCCACGACGGCGTCGACGGCGGCGACCGAGTCGGCCACCGCCAACACCAGCACCGAGGCCGCCTACAAGGATGCCGCCAAGATCCCGTCCATGAACCTCAACCTGGGCCGGGTCCGGTTCAATCTGAAAACCGGCGCGCTCTATTTCAACGGCAAGCCGATGAACGACGTGCAGTCGCTGGAAATCACCGAGAAATGCCAAGCGCTCTTGAAGCGCGGCCGCTAGGCGCCGGCGCCCATTTCGCGGTTTCCGGACATTCACCTTTGCCACCCTCCGATCCACGGTTTCCGCGATTGCGCGGGGTCGTCCGTCGCGTATAGTGGGGGCCGGCGACCGGGCTCCCGGCCCGGCGAGGATTGATGGGAGGATATCCGTGATCGAACTGTATACCTGGGGAACGCCCAACGGCCGCAAGGTCTCCATCATGCTCGAGGAACTGGGCCTCGAGTACTCAGTGCACGAGGTCTCGATCCGCGACGGCCAGCAGCACGAACCGGATTTCCTGAAGATCAGCCCGAACAACAAGATCCCCGCCATCGTCGACACCGACGGCCCCGGCGGCGAGCCGCTGGCCATGTTCGAGACCGGCGCGATCCTCATCTACCTGGCCGAGAAGACAGGCAGCGAGCTGCTGCCGACGGAGCCGCGCGCCCGCGCCGCCACCATGCAGTGGCTGATGTTCCAGATGGGCGGCGTCGGGCCGATGTTCGGCCAGGCGCACCATTTCCTGAAGAACCCGTCCGAGGTCGTGCCCTACGGCCAGCAGCGCTACCACAAGGAATCCCTGCGGCTATACAGCGTCATGGACCGGCACTTCGCCGACAACACCTACTTCGTCGGCGACACCTACACCATCGCCGACGTCGCCACCTATCCGTGGGTGGCACGCCACGAATGGCACCAGGTGGACCTGGACGAGTTTCCGAACGTCAAACGCTGGTTCGACGCGCTCGGCCAGCGCCCGGCCGTGGCGGCGGGCATGAAGGTGCCGTTCCTGAACTAGAGAGTGGAAGGACCCGGATCATGAGTGTGCTCGAACGCGACGCCGTCAAGCGGGTCCGCCAGGCCCTGGCCGACGCCGGCCTCGAGGACACGGTGATCGAGCTGGCCGAGACGGCGCGCAGCGCCGACGACGCGGCCAGCGCCGTCGGTTGCGAACTCGGCGCCATCGTCAAGTCCCTGGTCTTCACCATCGGGCGGCGCTTCGTCATGGCCCTGGTCGCCGGCGACCACCGCTGCCTGGAGGAAAACCTGCCCGCCGCCTTTTTCCTGGACGGCGACGTCGGCCGCCCGAAGGCCGGCGAGGTCAAGGGGATCACCGGCTTCACCATCGGCGGCGTCGCGCCCATCGGCCTGGCCCACAAGCTGCCGATCGTCGTCGACCGCTCGCTGAAGCGCTTCGACACCGTCTACGCGGCGGCCGGCCATCCGCATTGCGTGTTCTCCGTGGCGCCGGCCGAGTTGGCGCGGATCACCGAGGGCATCGTCTCGTTCAACATCGCCGAGCCGGCCGACGGCGCCGATGTCGCGGCGCCGCCGCTGGCCGCCAGCAAGACCTTCTCGGAAGGCCGCGAGGACCGTGTCTCTGGCGACGGCGGCGAAGCGGGTTGATCGTCCCGATGGGGGCGGCTAAGAAGGGGCTTCCGGGCGGCGCCGAGCCGCCCGCGAAACGCACGACCCAAGGACAGGTGGCCGAGTGGCTGAAGGCGCTCCCCTGCTAAGGGAGTATACGTGAAAGCGTATCGTGGGTTCGAATCCCACCCTGTCCGCCATTCGCCTTGAGGTTTAGCCATTTTTAAATCTCGACTCTCTACAACTTGTTGTAAAACAACAAAATTGTCTTATGTGGCCTCATCCCGTATCATAGAAGCTCACAATATATGTGGAGCTGTATGTGGGGCCCATCATGAACCTGACAGATCGCAAGGCGCATAACATCAAGCCAGGTGACAAGCCGATAGCTGATGGCACAGTGCCAGGGCTACGGCTCTATTCGGGAAAATTGAAGGGTCGTGGCAAGTGGTTGATGCGGTTTGTATCCCCGGAAACAAACAAGCGTCGAGATATGGGGTTCGGTGTTTACCCCGAGGTGAGCATCATTGAGGCCCGCACAGCGGCGCTAGCGGCACGTGAACTGATCCGCAATGGTGTTGACCCCATTGATGCCCGACAAGCAGATACACAGGCTCGTCACCGTGACGCCCAGGCACTCACCTTCGAGAAGGCCGCGAGGCGGTACCATGCCGACCACAAGGCCGGTTGGAGGAACCCGAAGCACGCTGCCCAGTGGCTCACCACATTAGAGACGTATGTGTTCCCCCATATCGGGAAGCGTAAGGTTGATGACCTCAAGGCGAGGGACTTTGCCGACACGTTGCGCGGCATATGGCTTGAGAAGCCAGAGACGGCCTCCAGGGTTAAGCAGAGGTGCAGCACTGTTATGGACTGGTGCGCCGCTCAAGAGCTTATAGGCGGCAATCCTGTGGGTGTGGTGACGAAGTTGCTACCCAAGCAAGCAAGTGGTCGAGAGCGTGTTGTGCACCAGCCTGCTATGCCGTGGCGGGAGGTTCCGGCATTTGTTGAGGATGTCTTGCGAGTGGGTAGGCCAAGTTTAAGCAAGACGATGTTGGAGTTCCTGATATTGACTGCTGCCAGGTCGGGTGAGGTTCGCGCTATGGCCTGGGATGAGGTTGACCTGGATGGTGGAGTGTGGACGGTGCCAGCGGAGCGCATGAAGGCCGGAAAGGCTCACAGGGTCCCCCTGTCGGGTAGGGCGATTGAGATACTCGAAGCCCAGAAGGAGGCAGCCGCTCATGCGACACTAGTGTTTCCATCCCCCACGGGTGTAGCTACCAGCGACATGATCCTTACCAAGTTCCTGCGGGATAAGAAGGTCGAAAGTAGCGAGCCGGGCCGCACGGCCACAGCGCACGGGTTGCCGCAGGTGATCGACAAAACCAATGTCAGCCGGAGCCAGATTTTCCGGATGATGAAAGCTGGCAAGTTCCCTCAATCGTATAACCTTTCAGATACTGGCTGCGTCGTTGCCTGGAATGAAACAGAGATCGACGACTGGCTATACGGATCATACCGCACATGGGCTGCATCTCATGGTCACCAGCCTCTCGCTCAATCGCGATTTACCCGCAAGCTGGTCGAGCGGGGGCACAGGCTGGACGCCGGAAGGCGCAACGTAACTGGAATGGAACTTAACGATGATGGGAAACGGGCAGCTGGGTTGCCCACAGTGTAAAGTTGCGCGCTTTGCGCGCTTTTCGGGGCATTTACAGAAATTCTCCTATAACCGCTTCCTATAGGGAGTTTTGGTAAATGGGGTAAAAAGCGCGCAAAGCGCGCACCCCCCAGCCTCGGGCAACCCGCCACCAGTCGAAAGCCGCAAAGTTATGAGTAAAGCTTACATCGAAAAGTTAAAAGCGGAAGCTGAAGCCGAAAACTTACGCTATGAAGAAGCAAAGGCTAACAGCCTCCATGCTGATCCACGTGTGGTATGCGATATACCCTTACCGCATACCGTCTTCACGGAAATGGATTCGCAGTGGTAGTGAGGGGCGACGGAGTTGGCACTTGGGTTAGGACTAACCTCAATGTCCGCTGTCAGGGGCTAAGCGGACGCGAAATGGGTCGGTAAATTTCTTCTGGTTTTGACCCGAAGCAGACATCATATTGTGGGCCGCTGAAGTCAATCCCCAACCCCGTATCCGAGTGCTTTGGCATCGGGTGCACCTTACCGGTCCGAATTGACATTGACCGGCAAACGCACACCCGGCCCCCTGGATCGGCGTCAATAATGTAGTGCCGTTCTATTGCATACCTTACTATGTCTCGTCACATGCGGTTCGGAGGTGTTTCTTGAATGGCATGAAACTTCGCGGCGCCACATGGG
>JAPPPF010000216.1 GCA_028817665.1 Magnetovibrio sp.
AACTCGAGCTGCACGTCGACGAGCCGGAGTCCTATCCCCAGGAACAGCCCGGTCAGGAAGTCGTTGACCCGGAGCGACAGGGCCAGGATCTCGTCGATGTCCTGGGGGTGCGCCCAGCCGAAGGCGGTGATGTGCTCCTCGGTGACCATCGGGTTCTCCAGGTCGTCGGACTTGAAGTAGAACTCGACGATGGAGCGCGGCAGCGCCGTGCCCTCGGGCATGGCGAAGCGTTCCGACAGGGAGCCGGCGACGATGTTGCGGACGATCACCACGATCGGGATGATCTCGACCTCGCGGACCAGTTGCTCGCGCATGTTGAGGCGGCGCACGAAATGCGTCGGCACGCCGATCTCGCCCAAGCGCTGCATCAGGTATTCGCTGATCCGGTTGTTCAAGACGCCCTTGCCGGTGATGGTGCCCTGCTTGCGGGTCTTGCGGACGTAGGTGTCGTCCTTGAAATACTGAACGAGCGTTCCGGGTTCCGGCCCCTCGAAGAGCACCTTGCCCCGGCCCTCGTAGACTTGTCTGCGTCTGGCCATGATGTCATGTCCCGTTAGGGCGGATCGCCCGGTGGAATAAGCTCCCTATAGCAGGTGTCTTAACCGAAGACAATGACAGCCGACTGACGGCGGCGGGCGGTTTTTTCAGGCCAGATCGACGGCGGCGAACTCGGCCTCGTCGGGCCGCCCGTCGGCGTAGAGCCATTGCGGCTTCAGCTCGGTGCGCTCGACGTTCGGCAGCGCCAGCAGCGACGACGACACGGTGCCGAAACCGAAGTCCGTCTCGATGTTCATGGCGCCCCGGTAGGTCGCCTCGGCGCCCCGGTCGCGCGACCCCAACAGCGCCTTCCAGGCGTCCCAGTCCCTGAGCCCCGGATCCGGCGCCGGCGCGGCCCGGAAGCGGTCCATGTGGAAGCGCATGCGCGGCGAGTTGCCGGTGTCGTTCAGGTCCTGGGCGGTGATCATCGACAGGCCGACGGGAATTTCGGCGGCCTGGATCGTCTCGCCGTCGGAACGCACCCAGAAGGCCTCGCGGACGTCGGCGATGATCATGTTGAAGGTCCGGTAGCTGGTCGGCTCCAGGTGCCGGAGCGCGTGGGCCGCGGCGCCGGCCTCGGCGTGATCGACGGCCTCCAGCGGCAGCTCGCCGCGCGAGCGCTTGGCCGCGTCGGGGCCCAGCGATCCGTACCGGTTGAGCACGGCGGCGATGATCCGGTCGTCGTTGAGAGCCAGCCAGGTGCCGCCGGCGAGTTCGTCCCGGCCGGCGATGACGTGGTCGCGGTCGGGCCAGTGGCGGCCCGGCGCGCGGCTCGGCCGGTCGAGCATCTCGTCCCGGTTGGCGCCGATCACGAGCGGCCAGTCGTGGCCGGGGCGGCGGAGGATGACGACGGTGCACATGCGCGTTACATACTCCCTCCGGCGCCCGCCGGCCAGCCCGCCGCCGCGGTTGCCGGAATTTCACCGCCGGCGCTTGCGTCCCCGGGTGCAGGCGACTACATAATCGCTTAGGAGCAATACCGGTTGGATAGCCGGACGCGCGATCATCTCAGGGAGACGACCATGGCCGACGTCATGAACGACCGCGAAAAGGGCGAAGAACTTAAGTACCAGATGGACCAGGAGCTCCAGTTCAAGGCGGAAGCCCGCCGCAACAAGCTCCTCGGCCTATGGCTGGCCGGCGAGTTCGGCATGGGCCCGGCGGAGACCGAGGAATACGCCAAGGAGGTCGTCGTCGCCGATCTGGACGAACCCGGCATCGAGGACGTCATGCGCAAGGTAATGGCCGACATCGCGGACCGCGGCGCGGCGGTCACCGAGGACCAGGTGCGCGCCAAGATCAAGGAACTCGACAGCGTCGCCATCCGGCAGGTCAAGGACGAGGCCTGAACCTCAACGCAAACGCCGTCGCACCTGCCCATCCTTCGACGGGCTCACGATGAGGCCTCGACGGTTGAGGGTGCGGTCATAGGGTTTCCCAAGAAACCCTCATGCTGAGCCTGTCGAAGCACGCAGCGGCGACGGCCCCTCCCTCGATACTACGCGGCGCCCGCCAGCAGCGACTTCTTTTCCTGGAACGCCTCGATCAGCGCGTCCATCACGGCGCGGATCGCCGGTCGCCGCTTCATGTCCGGATGGACCAGCATCCACAACGGCTCGCGGACCTCCTTCAGGGGCGGCGTCAGCCGCACCGTGCCGGGGTCCGCGTCGCCGGCGAAGCACGGCAGCACGCCCAGCCCGGCGCCGGCGGCGACGGCCTGGCGCAGCACCAGGCCGTTGTTGGTGCGGTGCACCGGCTGGCGGTTGCCCATCTTGGCGCGCAGCCAGGCGTAGCCGGCGAAACGCGCGTGCTCCTCGTCGAAGCCGATCCAGTCGCACTCGGCGTAGCGGCGGTTCGTCGCCGCCGCCGGATGACGCTCGACGTAGTCCGCGGCGCCGTAGACGGCGTAGGTCGCCTCGCCGAGCTTGCGCGCCGTCAGACTCGAGGTCTCGGGCAGCACGTCGCGGATCAGGATGTCGGCCTCGCGCTTCGAGAGGTTGACCTGGATGTGGGTGACGAACAGCTCGAACTCGACGTCCGGCATGCGTTCGCGCATGGACGCCAGGTGATCGATGATGAACGGCGAGAAGCTCTCGTGCACGGAGACCCGGACGGTGCCGTCGACGGTGTCGGCGAGCGCCGCGGTGGTCCGGTCGAGGGCCTCGGCGGCGGCGGCCATCTCCTTGGCCAGCGGCACCAGCCGCGCGCCGGCCTCGTCGCCGAGCGCCGAGCGGATCGCGGCCAGGCCCAGCAGCGCGCCGATATGGTCGGGCCAATCGGCCAGCACCCGGTGGAAGACGTCCTCGGCCTCCGCCAGTTGGCCGGCCCGCCACAGGGCGATGCCCTGGTTGGTCAGCGGCGTCGGGTCCTCGGGGCGCAGGCCGGCCGCCGTGGCGAAGGCCTCGGCGGCGGCGCCGAAGGCCTCGATGGCGAGATCGAAGGCGCCGCGCTGGAACCAGACGGCGGCGTGGTCCGGGGCCATCGCCGTGGCCTTTTCGAAGGCCGCCTCGGCGTCCGCGCGGCGGCGCGCGCGCAGGTAGGCGTTGGCCAGTTGGGCCCAGCTCTCGGGCGTCGGCGGGCGTTCCGAGTGGGCCGCCTCGAAGGCGTTGACGGCGCCCTCGGCGCGGCCCCGCGCCAGCAGGATCTGGCCCAGGTTGGTCAAGGTGTCCGGGTTCCTCGGCAGCAACTCGAGGGAGCGCCGCGCCGCCGCCTCGGCGTCGCCGGCCCGGCCCAAGGCCAGCAGGGTGCCGGCCAGGTTGTTGTGGGCCGGCGCGAAATCCGGGTCCAGGGAGAGCGCGCGGCGGTGATGGGCCTCGGCGTCGGCGGGGTTTCCGGCCTGCCGCAGGCAGAGCCCGAGATGGTCGTGATAGGCCGGCGCCTCGGCGTTCGTGGCGCCCGCCGTCTCGATCAACCCGGCGCCCGCCGCCGGGTCGCCCTGCTGCATGGTGGCGACGCCGAGCAGGTGCCAGGAATCGGCGTGGTCGGGGTGGTCGTCGAGGACGCGGCGGTAGGCCGCCGCCGCCGCCGCCAGATCGCCGGCCTGGTGTTTCGCCAGGCCGTCGCTGAACCCCGGCGGCGCCGTCGCGGTGGTGGGGGGCGGGGCTACCGCCTCCGGTGCCGCGCGCCGCCGTTTTCGCCGTTTCTTCCGCGCCAAGTCCGTGTTCCCCGTTGCCTGCGCCAATCCCGATGGGCGCTCACGGCGCGACGATGACCTTGCCGATCACCTCGCGGTCCTCGATCAGCCGCAGCGCCTCCGTCGCCTCCGTCAGGGGGTAGGTGCCGGCGATGGGCACCTTCATCTTGCCCTCCGAGATCATCTGCAGCAGCGCCTCCAGGTCTTCCGGCTCCCAGCTGTTGGAGCCGCGGATATCGAACTCGAAACTCCAAATGTAGCGGAGGTCGGTGTTCGGGTCGTAGCCCGCGGTGGCGCCGCAGGTCAGCAGCCGGCCGCCGCGCCGCAGGCAGCGCATGGATTTCACCCAGGTGTCGCCGCCGGTGAAGTTGACGGCGACGGTGACGCCGCCGGAATGCTTGCGGCGGTGCGGCTTCTCGTAGAGCTTCCAGATCTCCTTGACGAAATCGACCTCGGTGTAGTCGATCACGTGGTCGGCGCCCATTTCCGTGAGCGCGTCGAGCTTCGCCTGCGAGCTGCCGCAGGCCACCACCTCGGCGCCGAGGATCTTCGCCAGCAACAGCGCGCCCGTGCCGACGCCGCCGCTGGCGCCGAGGATCAGCACCTTGTCGTCGGGCCCGACCTCGCCGCGCGTCACCATCATCCGGTGCGCGGTGCCGTAGGCGACGGGCAGGCTGGCGGCGTCGGCGAAGCTGACGTTGTCGGGAATTCGGATCAGCTGGTGCGCCGGGACGCGGGCCAGCTCCGCGAGGCCGCCGTCGACGGTCTCGCCGAACAGCCCGGTGCCCTGGCGGTCACGCGGATCGACGAGGATGCGGTCGCCGACCGCCCAGCCGCTGACTTCCGATCCCACCTCGACGATCTCGCCGGCCGCGTCGAGGCCGCAGATGCGCGGCAGGTCGAGCGTGATCCCGGGCATGCCGTTGCGGGTGAACAGGTCGTGGTAGTTGAGCGAGCAGGCCTTGACCCGGATGATCACGTCGCCGGGGCCGCATTCCGGGTCGCGGTAGTCCGCCTCGTAGACGAACTTGTCCATTCCCCCGTGTTCGTATAGGACGACGGCTTTCATGTTACCTCCTCTGCTTGCCGGTTATCCGTCATTTCGGCGGCGCCGTGAAATAGACGCCGCGGCCGCTGGCCAGAAGCTTACCGGCTTCGTCGTAGACCTGGGCCTCGCCGGTCGAGAACGAGCCCCCTAGCTTGAGCGCCTGCGCGTGGACCACCAGATCGCCCTTCATGGCGGCGCGGTGATAGTCGACCCGCATGTCGATGGTCGGCACCGGCCGGCCGAGCTTCGCGGCGATGGCGTAGTCGGCGGCGACGTCGATGAGCGTGGCCAGGATGCCGCCGTGGGTGTAGCCGACATCGACGTTGACCACGAACTCCTCGCGCCACGGCACCCGGATCTCGATGCCGTCCTCGGTCATCTCGGTGAGTTCCAGGCCCAGCCACTTGTGGAACGGCGCGACCCGCAGCCGTTCCGCCAACTCCGCCTCGGTCATCTTGTTTTCCGGCATTGTCTCCCTTTCGTGCTCGACGGCCTCCCCGGCAATGACGCGGAAATCCTTTGCCGGCCGGCCGTGTTCCTCTACGGTCGATGGTCCCGGTTCGCGTCGCGCGGACGCCGGCGGCGCCCGCAACATTGAACATGAAGAACCGTCCTGACTCAAACGGTACGAACCGCCGATGATCCTCGCCCGCGTCTTCATTCCCTTCGGCCTCGGTTATTTCTTGTCCTATCTGGTGCGCGTGGTCAATGCGGTGCTGGCGCCCGATCTGGTCCGCGATCTGGGCCTGTCGGCGGACGAGCTGGGGCTGCTGACCAGCGCCGCGCTGATCGCCTTCGCCGCCTTCCAGTTGCCGCTCGGCATCCTCCTCGACCGTTTCGGCCCCCGGCGCACCGAGGCGGCGCTCTTTTTGTTCTGCGCCGCCGGCGCCTTCCTCTCGGCGACGGCCGGCGGCGTCGGGCAGTTGATGACCGGCCGCGCGCTCATCGGGCTCGGCACCTCGGCCTGCCTGATGGCCGCCTTCAAGGCCTACACGCTGTGGTTCGACGCGGCGCGCATGCCGCTGGTCAACGGCTGCCACATGGTCGCCGGCGGCCTCGGCGCGCTCGCCGGCACCGTGCCCGTCGAAATGGCCTTGGGCGTCACCGACTGGCGCGGCGTGTTCTGGGTCTTCGGCGCCATGGCGCTCGGCTTCGCCGGGCTGATCTATTTCATGGTGCCCCGGCGCGGCGGCACCGACAGCGTCGAGAGCAGCCTGGCCGAGCAGATCGACGGCGTCGTCTCCATCTTCAAGAGCCCGGTCTTCTGGCGCGTCGCGCCCGTGACGGTGACCACCCAGGCCGCCTTCATCGGCATTCAGACGCTGTGGGCCGGACCGTGGATGAGCGATGTCGCGGGCATGCCGCGCGACGCCGTCGCCGACACCCTGTTCCTGGTCGCCGCCGCCATGGCCGCCGGTTTCTTCACCATGGGCGCGCTGGCCGAGCGCGCCGGCCGCTTCGGCGTGCCGCCGATCTTCGTCGCCCTCGCCGGGATGGCGCTGTTCATCGCCGTGCAGCTGGGCCTGGTCCTGCAATGGGTGGCCTGGACGCGGCCCTTGTGGATCGCCTTCGGCTTCCTCGGCACCGCCTCGATCGTCATCTACGCGATCATGCCACAGCGCTTCGACAAGCGCCTGGCCGGGCGCGTGCTGACCGGGATGAACCTGATGGTCTTCTCGCTCGGCTTCGCCGTGCAATGGGGCATCGGCGTGATCATCGATCAGTGGCCGGCCGGCGCCGACGGCGGCTTCCATCCGGACGGCTACGGCGCCGGTTTCGCCGCCGTCGCCGCCCTGCAGGCGCTGTCGCTGGCCTGGTACGCGCTCTACCGCAAGGAGACGCCGGCTAAAGCGTGAACGGCCGGGTCGCCGGGCCGTCGGCCTCCCAGCCCTGGACCTTGAGCCGGCCGGCGGCGGCGTTGGCGATCACCGCGAGGCGCGTCGTCTCGTTGAGGATCGGCGGCTGCACCCAGGTGAAATCATCCGGCGTCTGGTCGCGCAGCGCCTCCATCAGCCGGTAGCGGCCCTCGCTGTCGATGCCCCGGGCGCGGCCGGGCTGGCGGACCGCCATCCAGTGGTTGGCGACGCTGGCCGGCGCCTCGCGGATGTCGGCGCGGTCCTCGCGGCGCTCGATCACGCAGCCCTCGTCGGCGCCGAGGCCCGACAGCGTGAAGAAGGCGGGCATGGCGAGCGGCGTCTCCGAGAGCATGCGCCTCGCCTCGGCGTAACTCCGGCATTCGTCGAAGACCCGGCGCAGGAGGTGCACCGGCGGCAGCGCCCGGCGCCGCCACACGCGGACCCGGTTGATCCCCCAGTCGAGCCAGCACGACGGCGTCCAGCGCCGCATCGGCGGCTGGTTCAAGGCGGCCGCGAACCGGCCCGGCGCCATCGCCGTGGCGACGCCCGCGAAGCCCGGCCAGGTGACGTTGAGGTAGGTGCCGGCGGCGCCTTCGGTCTCGGCCACCACGACGTTCCGCCCCAACCCGTCGAGGGGCCAGTCGAGGGTCCGGAGCAGCCGGTTGCCGGTGCCGGACGGGTCGGCGGCGGCGCTGGTCGTGCAGGTCCACTCGTAGGAGAGGTTGAGCAGGTAGGCACCGGGTGTCTCGGCCCGCGCCGCGATCGCCCCGATCTCGCCGGCGTAGGGGTTGGCCTGGCGCCCGAGCCAGCGCTTCGAGAGCGCGTCGCCGCGGGCCAGCGCGCCGGTGCCGTAGTGCGCCCGGCCGGCCTGCATGATCGCCGAGAAGCGTTCCGGTTCGGCGTCGATGAGCGCCGCCGGGCCGGCGGCGCCGAGGCGGACCAGCGGAATCTCGGGCAGGGCCCGGTCGTCGATCTCCGTGGGGGCGTCCAGGGGGTTCATGGCCGGGGCCTCGCGGTTTACTTCGCCGGTCACTGGGAATATACCACGTAACGTCCCCGCGGCGCCCTGCAAGTGAAGTTTTCGAGAACACCCCGACACCGGAGCGACCCATGATCCCGCGTTATTCCCGTCCCGAAATGGCCGCCATCTGGGAGCCCGCCAACCGGTTCCGCATCTGGTTCGAGATCGAGGCCCACGCCTGCGACGCCATGGCCGAGCTCGGCGTCATCCCCGAGGCGGCGGCGAAGGCCGTCTGGGAGCGCGGCGACAGGCCCTACACGGACGACCGCATCCAGCGCATCGACGAGATCGAGCGCGAGACCCGCCACGACGTCATCGCGTTCCTCACCGAGCTGGCCGAACAGGTCGGCGACGAGGCGCGCTTCGTGCACCAGGGGATGACGTCGTCGGACGTGCTCGACACCTGCCTGGCGGTGCAGATGACCCAGGCCGCCGACATCCTGCTGGCCGATCTCGACAAGGTCCTGGCGGCCCTGGAGGCGCGGGCCCGCGAGTTCAAGCTGACGCCGTGCATCGGCCGCTCGCACGGCATCCACGCCGAGCCCACCACCTTCGGCGTCAAGCTGGCCGGCCATTTCGCCGAGTTCCAGCGCTGCCGGACGCGGCTCGAGGCGGCGCGCGCCGAGGTCGCGACCTGCGCCATCTCCGGCGCCGTCGGCACCTTCGCCAACGTCGACCCGGCGGTCGAGGCGCACGTCGCCGCGAAACTGGGCCTGGTCCCGGAACCGGTCTCGACCCAGGTCATTCCGCGCGACCGCCACGCCCAGTTCTTCGCAAGCCTCGCCATCGCGGCGGCGGCTGTCGAGCGCCTCGCCACCGAGGTCCGGCACCTGCAGCGGACCGAGGTCCGCGAGGCCCAGGAATACTTCGCGCCGGGCCAGAAGGGCTCCTCGGCGATGCCGCACAAGCGCAACCCGATCCTGACCGAGAACCTGACCGGGCTGGCCCGGGTCGTGCGCATGGCCGTGGTGCCGGCGCTGGAGAATGTGGCGCTCTGGCACGAGCGCGACATCTCGCACTCGTCGGTGGAGCGGATGATCGGCCCCGACGCCACGGTGACGCTGGATTTCGCCCTCAATCGCCTGGCCGGCGTCGTTGAGAAACTGGTCGTCTATCCGGCCAACATGCTCGGACACCTGAACAGGTTCGGCGGCATCCACGATTCGCAGCGCGTCCTGCTGACCCTGACGCAGCGCGGCGTCAGCCGAGAGGAGGGCTACAAGATCGTCCAGCGCGCCGCCATGAAGGTGTGGCGGAGCTTCGGCATCGACCCCGACGACCCGGACGCCGAGATCGAGCTCACCGATGAGGACCGGGAAGCGGCGACCCACGACAACCGGCTGATGTTCTTCCTCTCCAAGGACGAAGAGCTGACGAGCGTGCTCAGCGACGCCGACCTGGACGAGCTGTTCAACGTCGACCCGGTCGCCTACCACACCAAGAACGTCGACGTGATCTTCGAGCGCGTCTTCGGCAAGGCCGCTTCGTAGGTTTCGTCCGTCTCCCGCCACCCGTTCGACGCGTCGCCGGCACTCGCATGCTTCGACAGGCTCAGCATGAGGGTTTCATTCGAAACCCTGAAGTTCCAGTCCTACAACCTTAAGCGCCCTCATCCTGAGCTTGTCGAAGGATCGGCAAGCGACGGCGGCTCGCCATTTGGCGCCCGCTCACCGCGCGTTCAGGGCCTGGACGGCGTCGAGGAGGTCGTTCGCCGGGTGGGCGCGGCACCAATCGGCGATCCAGGTGATGTTGTCGACCCAATGGTCGAGGAAGAAGTTCTCGGCGCCCTCGGCGTGCTCGTTGGCGGCCGTGATGTAGCCCATGATCCAGCCGATCTCCAGGGCCGCGCCGGGGGGATAGCGGTAGCGCTCGGTGTTGCCCTCGCGCCAGGCCCGGGTCTCGCCCTTGGCGTGGTCGTTGGCGAACTTGGCGCAGTTCTGGTCGGCGGGGAAGAAGATGGTGAAGTTGTCGTTCTTGGCGGCGGCCGCCGGCCCGCTGGCCAGCATCGCCAATAGCGTCAACAGCGCGGCGCGCTTCATGGGATTCTCCGGTTTTGTTGGTGCCGTTGCATGGCCTATTCTAACGCCCGTCGGCGGCGGCGTCCTCACCGATCATGCCGCCGCCGCGCCATCGCCCGAGGAGACGATCATGCTCAGCATCTACGACCTGGAGGAGATCCACCCCCACAGCACCCACTACGCCCACGGCGTCGGCGTGCCGGCCGGCGCCCGGCTGATGCTGTCGAACGGCCATATCGGCACCCGCGTCGACGGCACCACGCCGGACGACGTCGCGGCGCAGACGGAAGTGATCTTCGAGCGCCTCGAGGCCGTGCTGGCGGCCGATGGCATGGCGCTCACCGACATCGCGCAGATGACCACCTACCTGACCGAGGTCGAATACCAGGACGACTACAAGCGGGTCCGCGACCGCATCCTCGGCGACCACAAGCCGGCCAACACCATCGTCATCGTCAAGGCCCTGGTCCGCGAGCCGCTGAAGGTCGAGATCCAGGTCGTCGGCGCCAAGGTGGATTGAGCGGCGCCGGGCGGACCGCGAGGCTCAGCGCCGTCGCGGCGAGCGCGGCGCCGGCGATGGCCAGCGATACGGTGAAGCTTCCGGTGAGGTCGTGAACGGCGCTCGCGAACACCGGCCCGATCATCTGTCCGGTGGCGAAGGCGGTGGTCATGACGGCGATATGGCGGAGGACGTCCTCGGCGGGGGCGATCCGGTGCGCCTCCCGCATCCCCGTCATGGTGATGATCATGAAGGTGCCGCCGATGCAGACGCCGGCGATGATGATCGCGGCGATGTCCTGGCGGACCGCGGCCAGCAGAAGGCCGAAGGCCATGACCGCCTGGCTGGCCGCCCAGATCCGGCGATTGGTGAACCGGCCCTGGAGTTTCGCGGCGATCAGCGTCGAGGCGAACGCGGCGCCGCCGAAGACCGGCCAGGTCCAGCCGAAGACGATCGGCGCGTCGACGATCCCGCGGGCCATGACCGGTAGGTAGGAGGCCGGAATGATATAGCCGGCTCCCATGACGCCGTAGGCGATCACGATCCGCCAGTCCAGCGGGCCGCGCCGCGATCCCTGCCCGCCACGGGCTGGGCGGGTGGCCGGCAATTCCGGCCCTAGGGCGAGACAGAGCGCCGCCGCCGCGCTCAACGATAGAAGGCCCAGGATCTGCCAGCTCACGGCGCTCCCCAACCGGCTGACCATGAAGACCAGGCAAGCCGTTCCGGCGAAGCCGATGCCGGCGCCGACGCCGGAAAAAATCCACCCTTGCAGATGCGCGGAGCCGCGCGCGCTCAGGTGGCGGACGGCATAGTTGCTGACCAGCACGAGCGCCCAGGCGCTGCAGACGCCGGCCAGCCAGCGCAGGGCCAGCCAGGCCTCGAAAGTCCCGGTCACGCCCATGCCGTATACGCTGATGCCGATCGCCAACAGCGAGAACCGCATCATCGTCCGCGGCGCGAGCGGAACCTTGGCCGCGATCACCGCGCCCAGCCAGTATCCGAAGAAATGGATGGTGCCGAGATAGCCGCTGGGAATCGTGCCCGGCGGCATCATCGCCATGGGTTCGTACCTGGGAATCCTCGCCTGCGTCTCGGCCGGCACGGGTTTCGCCATCGTTCCCCGTTGCGTCCTCGACACGGTTTTGACGAACGGCGAGATCGAGGTGCGTCCGTTGTCGAAGGAGCTGTCCCGGGTCAAGACCCTGATGGCCTGGCGGTCCGACTACAGATCGGTGAAATTGGATGCCCTGGAAGCGCTGCTGCCGGCGCCCTAGTAGGGCGCCGTTCGCCGCTCAGGCGATCTTCACCGTGTCCCAGGATTCCGCCGTCTCGGCGTAGGACTCCTCGCCGAAGGAGCGCTCGTTGTCCCAGACGTTCTTGGGCATCGGCAGGCCGGCGAAATCGGCGTCCTCCAATGGGCCGTCGGGCTCGATCCCGAGCTTCTCGCGGAGCATCAGGATGATCTGGCGGGTGTGTTGGCCGGAATGCCAGCCGGTCCGCTCCAAGACCTCGTGCAGGGTCACCTCGCCGTAGTAGACCTTGCCGGGCTGGGTGAAGTCGGTGGTCTTGCCGTCGCGCTCCCACCAGGCGGCGAAACGCTCCCGCGTGCCCGCGCCATAGGCCATCAGGGCCGCCTTCGTCGCCATCCCGTCGGGCAGGATGGATTTCAGCGCCTCGTAGGTGTAGGGCGAGTCGAGCTCGACCCGGTCGAGGAACACCTTCGGGATGTCGAAGACGTGGTAGACCAGCTGGCGGTAGGACCGCGGCCGGCCCGGCAAAACCTCGTCGAGCCGGTCGTCGGGGATCTGCGCCAGGTAGCGCTGGGCCGCCTCGAGGATCACCAGGATCTTGTCCTTCATCTCGTCGGGCGCCAGCATCTTGTGGTCGTCGTAGTCGAAGCCCGCGACCTTGGCGACGTCGCGGAACACCGCGCCGTTTGCCCAGACCTTCCCGCGCGCCGCGATGGGCACCATCCGGACACCCAAGGCCTGCAGTTCCTTGAAGCTCTCCTCGTCCTCCAGGACGTTGACGGACTCGAACGCGATCCCGTGGTCGAGCAGGAATTCCTTGGTCTTCAGGCAGCTGGAACACCCCGGTTGCCAGTAGACCTTCAGCGGCAGGGCCAGGTTTTCCGGCGTCCCCGCACCTTCGAGTTGGCTCATGCGATTTCTCCCGATCCGGCAATTCATCATCGACCGTGCGATCGTCGGCAGCGGAGGAATGAAAATATCACCGAGCGCATCGGCGCTCAACTTCTCCCGCCGCCGCCGGCTTGCCAGGGATGCGCGGTTCACGCATCCTCGCCGGGAGGCGAATTGCGAACCCCGGCGCGGCGGCGACATCCCATGAGCACGATCAAGCCCTTCCACCTCGACGTTCCCGACGAAACCCTAACCGCCATCCGCGACGGCGTCCGACGCTTTCCCTGGTCCGCCATGGCCGATCTCGAGGGCTGGGAACACGGCGCCAATCTCGGCTACATGCGCGAGCTCTGCGCCTACTGGCTCGATGGGTTCGACTGGCGCGCCCAGGAGGCTCGGATCAACGCCTTCGAGCACTTCACCGCCCCGGTCGACGGGGCCGACATCCATTTCATCCATGAGAAGGGCAGCGGGCCGGATCCGATGCCGCTGATCATCAGCCACGGCTGGCCCGGCAGCGTCGTCGAGTTCCTCGACGTCATCGAGCCGCTGGCTCACCCGGAGCGCTTCGGCGGCCGCGCCGAGGACGCCTTCGACGTGGT
The DNA here is from genome assembly GCA_028817665.1 of Magnetovibrio sp. Classification (GTDB taxonomy): domain Bacteria; phylum Pseudomonadota; class Alphaproteobacteria; order Rhodospirillales; family Casp-alpha2; genus UBA3470. The sequence continues at coordinate 12,856 of JAPPPF010000216.1, forward strand.
CGCGCCGTCGCTGCCGGGGTTCGGCTTCTCGGCGAAGCCCGAACGCCCCATGGGGCCGCGGGCGATGGCCGGCGGGTTCAACACGCTGATGACGGACGTGCTCGGCTACGGCGGCTACCTGGCCCAGGGCGGCGACTGGGGCGGCGCGATCTCGAGCTGGCTCGGCTTCGATCACGCGCCGGCCTGCCGGGCGATCCACGTCAACATCATGACCATGCGCCCGCCGGGCCCGCCCGAGGGCGCCGACGAGGAGGCCTGGGCGGCGCGCTTCGAGATCGAGCAGGTCATGGAGGAGGGCTACCGGACCCAGCAGGCGACGAAGCCGCAGTCCCTCAGTTACGCGATGGCGGACAGCCCCGTCGGCGTCGCCGCGTGGATCGTCGAGAAGTTCCAATCCTGGTCCGACACCGACGGCGACGACATCGAGAGCGCGCACACGAAGGACGCGCTGCTCACCAACATCATGGTCTATCTGGTGACGCGCACCTTCGACACGGCGTCTTGGATCTATTTCGGCCGGCGCGAGGAGGGCGGCCGGGTGCTGTCGCCGGAGGGCCGTCGCGTCGAGGTTCCGACGGCCTGCGCGCTGTTCCCCGAGGAACTGCTGTCGTGGCCGCCCCGGAGCTACGTCGAGCGCGTCTACAACGTCGCCCAATGGACGGAAATGCCGCGGGGCGGGCACTTCGCGGCGATGGAGGAACCGGACCTTTTGCTCGGCGACATCCGCGCCTTCGCCCGGACCCTGCGGTGACCCGGCGGCCCGGCGCCTAACCGGCCTCGTCGAGGACGCCTTCCAGGAAAGCAAGGCCCTCGGCGGCGAACCGCCACATGTTTTCCTCGCGGTCCGCGATGCCGGTCTCCAGGGTCGTCGCGCGGACCAGCGGGCCGGCGACGGCGAAACACGCGTGGCCGGGCGCGTCGCCGTAGCGGTTGCCGGTCGGGCCGCTGGCGCCGGTCTCGCAGAACCCCCAGGTGGCGCCCAGGCGTTCGCGGACGGTGCCGGCCAGGAGCTGGGCGTAGTCCTCCGTCGCGGCGCGCATGGCGATCACGTCCTCGGAGAGCCCGAGCAGGCCGCGCCGCGCCGCGCGGGTGTAGATGACGCCGCCGCCGAGGAAGTAGGCCGACGCGCCCGGGACCGCCAGCAAAGCCGCCGAGATCAAGCCGCCGGCCGACGATTCGGCCACCGCGACGGTCTCGCCCCGCGCCTTCAGGCGGTCGGCGAGGGAAGCGGCCAGCGGGGTCAGCTTGTCCATGTCCGCGCGCTCGCTAGCCGCGTCCGACGAACGGCATCTTGGTGGCCATGATGGTCATGAACTGGACGTTGGTCGCCAGGGGCAGGCTGTCCATGTGCAGGACCGCGGCGGCGACCTCGTTCACGTCCATCATCGCCTCGACGGCGATCTCGCCGTTGGCCTGCTTGACGCCCGTCGACATGCGCGCCGCCAGCTCGGTCATGGCGTTGCCGATGTCGATCTGGCCGACAGCGATGTCGTACTTGCGGCCGTCCAGCGACAGCGTCTTGGTGAGCCCGGTGATGGCGTGCTTGGTCGACGTGTAGGGCGCCGAATCGGGCCTCGGCGCGTGCGCCGAGATCGAGCCGTTGTTGATGATCCGCCCGCCGCGCGGGTCCTGGTCCTTCATCACCCGGAAGGCGGCGCGGGCGCACAGGAACGAGCCCGTCAGGTTGACGTCGACGACGGTCCGCCACTGCTCGGCGGTCAGTTCCTCGAAGGGGATGCCGGGCGCGTTCTGGCCGGCGTTGTTGAACACCAGGTCGAGGCGCCCGAAGGCGTCGACGGTCTTCCCGAACAGATCGTCCACCGAGGCCTCGTCGGTGACGTCGGTGGGCACCGCCAGGCCCTGGTCGGCGTCCGCCAGCCCGATGCTTTCCCCGAGCGGCTCGGCGCGGCGCCCGGCCAAGGCCACGTTGTAGCCCGCGTTCAGCAGCGCCACCGCCGTGGCCCGGCCGATGCCGCTGCCCGCGCCGGTGACGATGGCGGTTTTTCCGGTTGCGCTCATGATCGTGTTCTCCCTCGCCGCGACGGCTTATCCATACACAGCCGGCGGCCCCCTCACAACAGCCCCATCTCCTTGAAGGACGCGTGGCCGTGCTTGGAGATGACGATGTGGTCGTGGAGCTGGATGCCGAGCTTCTCGCCGGCCTCAAACACCTCCTGGGTCATCTCGATGTCGGCGGCGCTCGGCGTCGGGTCGCCGGACGGGTGGTTGTGGATAATAATTTTTGAGATAATAATTGTTTGTTTTCAATATGTTAAATTAAATATATATCCTACACATTTCCTACACATTCGTGTAAAATGGCTTTTTAAATCCAAATTTACACATTTCCTACACACTCAAAATGGCAAATCATCAACTAGGTACAAGATACTTTATGGATGGGTGTGTTGCCCTCTATAAACGGGATGACGGAAGTGACTTGTGGCAGTACCGTCTTCGTGTGCCTGGCGTTTCTAATCGTTACCTCCGTCGTAGCAGCAAAACCTCCAACTTCAACGATGCAAAACAGATTGCGTTGAAGGAGTGGAACAGGCTGTGTTTCAGACAGGAATCCGGAAGTTCCTGACCACGACCGGCGGCATGAAGCAGTCCAACCCTGACAAGACCAATTTCATCAAGGCGGCCATGAAGGTCCAGGACAAGTTCGCCGCCGAAAAGGGTGCTGAATTCCAGGCGTTGATCGAAGCGATCAGGGCTGAAGCCAAATAATCTCCCCGTGTACAAACTCTAAAAGTCTACAAGCCTCCAAACTGTAGACGAACTCAGGAGAGGTGTCTTCGACGGCTCACCGTCGTGGCCTGCATGTTCTTTGCCGCCCTGTCCGGGTCCGGTCCGGCAACGACGGCGGCGATCGGCTCGATCACCATTCCGGCCATGTTGAAGGAGAACTATCGACCGCGTTTTGCTGGCGCCGTCGCGGCGGCGGCCGGGGCACTGGGAAGCATGATCCTGCCGAGCAACCTTTTGATTATCTATGCCTTGGTCAGCGATGAATCGATTCCGCGGCTTTTCCTGGCCGGAATCATACCGGGCGTAGTCCTCGGGCTCATGTTGATGCTGGTCGCCTACGTCATTTCCGCGAAGAATGGTTCAGCTGCTTTCAGTTGCTCTTTTAGAGCCTCAATCAAACGTGCCCTGGCTTTGAGGAGAGGAGAGGCAGATTTGGAATTAAGTTCTTCAACAATGTTCAGCTCATCCAAATAACTCATACCCGAAAATATACACGTTCAGGTTGATATAATACAGGTTTCGTTTCTTAATTATAATTAAGCTTCAAATGTCTTTCTGACTGATAAAAATACACATTCCCTACACAGTAAAAAATTCGTCCTATAACAAATTGAAATATATTATAAAAAATAGAACAATTATGTTTGTGGACCATGATCAACGCCGTGGCGCCGAGATCGAGGGCGCGCTTGATCACTTCGCGCGGGTAGACAGGCGTGTGGTTGACGGTGCCCTCCTGCTGGACCTCGTCGGCGATGATCGCGTTCTTGGCGTTCAGGAACACCACCCGGAACTGCTCGCGGGCCGCCGGACCCATGTTGGCCTTGAGATACTGAAGCAGCTTGTTCCAGGATTTCAGCACCGGCTGCTCGGCCAGTTCGGCGCGCGCCAGGTTGAGGCCGGCGGCGTGCACCGCCTTCAACTGGACGATCGCCTGGTAGGGGATGTCGTCGACCTCGGCGAGGCGCTCGGGCTCGGCCGCGAGGACGCCGGCGAAGCCGCCGAAGCGCTCGATCAGGCGTTTCGCCAACGGCTTCACGTCGATCCGCGGGATCGCGTAGAACAATAGCAGCTCCAGCAGTTCGTAGTCGGCCAATCCGTCCGCGCCCTGGTCCATGAAGCGGTCGCGGAGGCGCTGGCGGTGACCCCAGTAGTGCGGCTTCTCGGCGGTCTCCTCGGCGAGCCCCGGCGCCGGCCCGGGCTCGGCCCGGATGGCGGCGGCGAGCCGCGCTTCCGCGCCGTCGCCCTCCAACACCCAGACCCGTTTCAGCTTGTCCCAGCGGCCGCCCTGGCCGCGCAGCAGGTGCCGCCAGGGATGGGTGTCGCCCGAGATGAGCGTTTCCGGCGAGCCGTCGGGGGCCCGGCGCTCGCTCAGGTTGAGGCCGGCCCCGGCAATGATCTCCAAATCTGAACTGGCGTCGCTTGTCATGGGAC
>JAPPPF010000088.1:0-229 GCA_028817665.1 Magnetovibrio sp.
GCCCGATACCCTGCCTATATGAACAGTGTCACTGAAGCCATCTGCGACATTTACCGCCATGAGCTCGATTGCGCGGGGCCCGTGCAGTTGCACGCGCCGGCCTTCGAGGGACGGGAGTGGGAGTACGTCAAGGAGTGCCTGGATGCGGGGTGGGTTTCGTCGGCGGGTAGCTTCGTCACCCGTTTCGCGGACCTGGTCGCCCGGCGTTGCGGGACCCGCTATGCCGTCG
>JAPPPF010000088.1:239-3391 GCA_028817665.1 Magnetovibrio sp.
CGGCGCAACGTTCACTGGCACTGCGGCGCTGCATGCGGCGCTGCTGGGCGTCGGCGTCGGCGCCGGCGACCTGGTGGCCTGTCCGGCGCTGACCTTTGTCGGGACCGTCAATGCGATCTCCTATTGTGGCGCCGACCCGCTGTTCGTCGACAGCGAGTGGCATACATTGGGCATCGATGCTCGGAAACTTCAGGCGTTTATCGAAGATGCTTGTGAAAACCGCGACGGGATCGTCCATCACCGGGCCTCCGGACGCCGTCTTGCCGCGGTGATCCCGGTTCATGTGTTCGGACACCCGGTTGATATGGATCCGTTGATGGAAATCTGCTCGACCCGGGGGATTCCGGTGGTCGAGGACGCGGCCGAAGCGCTCGGCAGTGCCTACAAGGGACGGCCGTGCGGCGGCCTCGCGGACGCCGGGGTCGTCAGTTTCAACGGGAACAAGACCGTGACCACCGGCGGCGGCGGCATGATCGTCACCGATTCCGCCGACCTGGCGAGCCATCTGCGCCATGTCACGACGACGGCGCGGACGGGCACGGGCTGGGATTTCGACCATGACATGGTCGGCTTCAACTACCGCCTTCCCAACATCAACGCGGCGCTGGGATGCGCCCAGATGGAGCTGTTGGACGGGTTCCTGGACCGCAAGCGCCAACTCCACGCAAGACTGGCGACGGCCCTGGCGGGCACACCGGAAGCCCGGCTGTTCGCCGAGCAGCCTTGGGCGCGGAGCAACCATTGGCTGAACGCCCTGATCTTCGCCGATCAGGGGGCCCGCGACCGGTTCCTGGTCGAAACCAATGACCGCGACATCCAAACCCGGCCCTGTTGGCGCCTGATGCCGGATTTGGCACCCTACCGCGACGCGGTGAGGGGCGACGATCTCGCCGTGGCGCGGGACATCCAGCGCCGGGTCGCCAATGTCCCGAGCGGCCCCGGATTGATGCGGCCGGCGTCAATGGCGGCTTCCGATTAATCCGAGAAAGATCGCCGTGGTGACTGGGTCGCGGGCCGAATATGGCCTGCTCTCGGGCCTGCTGAAGGCTTTGGACGCCGACCCCGGCGTGCGCCTTCAGCTCTTGGTGACCGGGGCCCATCTATCGCCTCGCCTTGGCCTTGGCGTCCAGGAAATCGAGGCCGACGGATTCGAGATCTCGGCGCGCGTCGACCTGGCGCTCGATGACGACACCGCGCCAGGCGTCGCGAAATCCATGGGCCTGGCGCTCGCCGGGATCGGCGGGGCGTTGGCGGAGCTGCGGCCGGACCTGATGGTCGTTCTTGGCGACCGCTACGAGATTCTGGCGGCCGTCGAAGCGGCCTTGATCGCCCGGGTTCCTGTCGCCCATATTCATGGCGGTGAGGTCACCGAAGCGGCGATCGACGACAGCATCCGCCCCGCGATTTCGAAGATGTCCCATATCCATTTCACCGCGGCCCCCGAATACGCGCGCCGCGTCGTTCAGATGGGCGAGGATCCGGACCAGGTCCATGTCGTTGGCGCCCTCGGCCTCGACGCCATTGAGAACCTCGATCCATTGCCACTGGAACGGCTTTCCGAGGATGTCGGAATGGATCTCGGCGGCGGCTTCTTCCTTGTCACCTATCATCCAGTGACGCTGGCGCGCGGAGATGCGCTGGCGCCCGTCGACGCGATGCTGGCCGCCTTTGACGAGCACCCCGAATACGGGATCGTTTTCACCGGCGTCAACGCCGACACCGGAAATGCCGCCGTGGCCCGGCGCATAGAGGAATACGTCGAACGCAATCCGGGCCGCGCCGTCGCCGCGCCGTCGCTCGGCCAGCGCCGCTACCTGAGCCTGATGGGACTCGCCAAGGCGGTCGTTGGAAATTCCTCCAGCGGGATCATCGAGGCGCCCGCGATGCGGATTCCGACAGTCAATATCGGCGATCGCCAGCGCGGTCGGCTGCGCGGCGCATCGGTGGTCGATTGCGGCGAATCGCGAGGCGACATCTCGGCGGCTCTCGGCCGCGCGCTGGCGCCCGAGATGGCTGCGGTCATCGCCGCCGCCGAGCCCGTATACGGCCAGCCTGGCGCGGCGCGGCGCATCGTCGAGCGGCTGCGCCGGACCGAGTTCGACCGACTGACGAAAAAGCGCTTTCACGACCTGGCGGCGCCGTCATGACGGAGCCGGTCAAACCTATTCCGGATGGGGGCGCCGGGTGAGCACGTTCATCATCGCCGAGGCCGGGGTCAATCACAACGGCGACCTCGGGCTGGCGCGAGACCTGATCGACGCCGCCAAGGAGGCGGGCGCGGACGCGGTCAAGTTCCAAACCTTCGACGCCGATGCGCTGGTCCGCGTCGATGCGCCGAAGGCCGGGTATCAGATCCGCGCCACGGGAGCCGAGGAAGGCCAACACGAGATGCTGCGCCGGTTGCAGATTGGCGCCGAGGGTCACCGGCACCTACTCGCCCATTGCCGGCACCGCGGCATCGAGTTCATGTCGACGCCCTTCGACCTTGGAAGCCTGGCGTTCCTGGTGGAGGAGTTGGGGCTCGAGCGGCTGAAGATTTCCTCCGGGGAGATCACCAACGGACCAGTGCTGCTCGCGGCGGCGGGTTACGGCCGCCCGATGATCTTGTCCACGGGCATGGCGACCATGCGGGAGATCGGAGACGCCTTGGCGGTCATCGCCTTCGGCCTCGTCAATCCGGATGGCGAACCGTCGGAAAAGGCCCTCGCCGATATCGCCGATTCGGACGAGGGCGCGGCGGCCCTGCGGGACAAGGTCACGATTTTGCAGTGCACGACGGATTATCCGACGGCGCCCGGTGACGCCAATCTGAACGCCATGGCGACCCTGTCGGATACATTCGGCGTGCCGGCCGGGTTCTCCGATCACACCGAGGGAACCGCCGTGCCCATCGCCGCCGCGGCGCTGGGCGCGCGGATCATTGAAAAGCACTTGACGCTGGACAGGAAGATGCCTGGACCGGATCACGCCGCGTCCATCGAGCCCGAAGCCTTCGCCAAGATGGTCGCCGCCATCCGTGTCGTCGAACAAGCCCTGGGCGACGGCGTCAAGCGGCCGACGCCGGCCGAGGAGGCGAACCGGAAGATCGCCCGGCGAAGCCTCGTCGCGACGCGGCCGGTCGCGAAGGGCGAGGCCTTCACGCCCGATACCCC
>JAPPPF010000165.1 GCA_028817665.1 Magnetovibrio sp.
GGCCTCCAGGTCGTGGTCCTCAAGCAACTGCTCGACGGCCTGTTCGCGGATCGCCCGCACGTCGGCCAGGCCCATGCCGTAGGCCGACAGCACGCCGGCGAAGGGATGCAGCAGGACCCGTTCCATGCCGAGCGCGTCGGCGACCAGGCAGGCGTGCTGGCCGCCGGCGCCGCCAAAGCAGTTCAGCGTGTATTCGGTGACGTCATAACCGCGCTGCACGGAGATCTTCTTGATGGCGTTGGCCATGTTCTCGACGGCGATGCGCAGGAAACCCTCGGCCACGGATTCCGGGGTCGGTGCGGCCTGGCCGGTGGCGGCGGCGATATCGTCGGCCATGGCCTGAAATTTCACGCGCACCACGTCGGCGTCTAGTTGCTCGTTCGCCTCGGGGCCGAAGACGGCCGGGAAGTGATCGGGCTGCAGCTTGCCCAACAGCACGTTGCAGTCGGTCACCGCGAGCGGGCCGCCGCGCCGGTAGCAGGCCGGGCCGGGGTCGGCGCCGGCCGAATCGGGGCCGACCCGGTAGCGCGCGCCGTCGAAATGCAGGATCGAGCCGCCGCCGGCGGCGACGGTGTGAATGTGCATCATCGGCGCGCGCATGCGGACCCCGGCGACCACCGTCTCGAGCGCCCGTTCGTACTCGCCGTCGAAATGCGAGACGTCCGTCGAGGTGCCGCCCATGTCGAAGCCGATGACCTTGTCGAAACCGGCCATGGCCGCCGTCTGGACCATGCCGACGACGCCGCCCGCCGGGCCCGACAGGATCGCGTCCTTGCCCTGGAACAGGGTCGCGTCGGTGAGGCCGCCGTTCGACTGCATGAACATCAGCCGCGGTCCGCGCCCGGCCTCGGCGTCGAGCTCGTCCGCCACCCGCGCCACGTAGCGCCGCAGGATCGGCGACAGGTAGGCGTCGACCACCGTGGTGTCGCCGCGGCTGACGATCTTCATCAGCGGGCTGACCTCATGCGAGGTCGAGACCTGGGTGAAGCCGATGTCGGCGGCGATGGCGGCGACGCGGCGTTCGTGATCGGGAAAGCGGTAGCCGTGCATGAAGACGATGGCGGCGGAGCGGATGCCGGCGTCGTAGGCGTCCGTGAGCTGGGCGCGGGCGGCGGCCTCGTCCAACTGGCGCAGCACCTGGCCCTGCGGGTCGAGCCGTTCGCCGACCTCGACGACGCGCTCGTAGAGCATCTCGGGCAGCCGGATGTGGCGGTCGAACAGGCGCGGCCGGTTCTGGTAGCCGATCCTGAGCACGTCGGCGAAGCCCTCGGTGGTGACGAAGACGGTGCGCTCGCCCTTGCGCTCGAGCAGCGCGTTGGTGGCCACCGTGGTGCCCATCTTGACCGCCGAGACGGCGCCTTCGGGGATCGCCGCGCCGGGCGCCAGGCCGAGGATCTCGCGGATGCCCTGGACGGCGGCGTCCTTGTACTGCTCGGGGTTCTCCGAGAGCAGCTTGTGGGTGACGAGGCGCCCGTCCGGCGCCTTGGCGACGAGGTCGGTGAAGGTGCCGCCCCGGTCGACCCAGAATTGCCACTGCTGCGCGCTGCTGAGAGTCTCCGACATGTGCTTATCCCCGCGTGCGTGAACCGGTGAAGGATGCATAAATACATTTTATCGATAAATCGTCAATAAAATATTGACTGGAGAGTCGCCGATGGTTCAGACTCGACCTCTGTTCGAGACGAGCCGGGAGACATGGAGATGACCGAAGACGAACCGACCAAGAACCTGCCGCCGCTCGGCCCCATCGTCTCGTCGGCGCATCTGGTCGCCGAGGGTGCGGCCCAGTTGAGCGAGTTCGAGTTCGGCCTGACCCTCGCCAACAACGCCTTCCACCGCTGGATCGTCCGCGGCATGGCGGCCGCCGGCTACCCCGACCTCGGCGCCGTCGACGTCCTCATCGTGCACACGGTCAACCACCGCGACCGGGCGAAGAAGCTGGCCGATATCTGCCTGGTCCTGAATATCGAGGACACCCACGTCGTCACCTACGCCCTGAAGAAGCTCGTCAAGCTCGGCCTGGTGAGCAGCGACAAGGCCGGCAAGGAGAACCTGTTCCGCGCCACCGAGGCCGGCGTTCGGGCCTGCGAACGCTACCGCCAGGTGCGCGCCGAATGCCTGATCCGGTCCTTCGAGGCGCTCGGCGGCGATCAGGCGAAGATCGGCGAGCTGGCCGGCGCGCTCAGGCTGCTGTCGGGCCTCTACGACCAGGCGGCGCGGGCCGCCACGTCGCTGTAACCGCCAGGATGCGCGCAAAAAGCGGGACCCGTTGCGGGTCCCGAGGAAAGAGCGACGTGATGATGGAGCGTTTCGGCTAGCGGAGCGCGTAAGGCCGGAACCGGATCATTTCGGCCGGGCGGGAGCGCCGGCGGAGGCCGACGGCCCGGGTAAGGGAAACAAAAATGCTCCGGATGTAGGTCACGTGAACCTCTGGTCTCCGATGCCAAAATGCACGATCGAGTATAGCGCAGCGGCGCCGGGAGGTAAACAAGATATCGCGGTTATTGCGCCCAAACACACAATATCTTGTGCTGCGCCGCAATAGGATTGGCATCGTTGGGCGGGGCGGTCTAGAACCGGTCGGCGGACCCCGGAGCGACGTTCCGGCGTCGGCGCGGGGGCGGCCAGAGGAGGACGCGGCGCATGACCACGACCAGGCGGTTGGTCTATTTCGAGGAATGGATGGACCCGGTGGGCCCGGAGATGGCGGCCGGCATCGCGGCCACCGAGGTCGTGCGCCTCGACCAGCGGGCTGATCCCGACACGCTCTGGCCGGTCCTCGCCGCCGCGCACGGCTACCAGCTCCGGCCGAGCACCGAAACCCTGAAGATCTTCTATCCGAACGCCGAGTTCCTTGGCCGCTGCCCGGAACTGCTGGCCGTGGCCAGCGCCGGCGCCGGCTACGACATGGTCGACGTCGACGCCTTGACCGAGGCCGGCGTCCTGCTGTTCAACCAAACCGGCGCCAATTCCGAAAGCGTCGCCCAGCACGTGCTGGCGATGATGCTGACCCTGTCGAAGCAGCTCATCCAGTCGGACCGCGCGATCCGCCGCGAGGCCCGCGACTGGACGCGCTGGGACTACACCGGCCGCGAGGTCACCGGCAAGACCGTCGGCATCGTCGGCCTCGGCAACATCGGGCGCCGGGTCGCCCAGTTGTCGGCGGCGCTGTTCGGCATGCGGGTGCTGGCCTACGATCCCTACATCACCGACGCCGATTTCGCCGAGCGCGGCGCTGAGCGGATGACGGACCTGACGGAGATGTTCGCCGCCGCCGACTTCATCTCCATCAACTGTCCGCTGACCGCCGAGACCCGTGGCATGATCGGCGCCGCCCAGTTCGCCGCCATGCCGCGCCACGCCTATTTCATCACCACGGCGCGCGGCGGCATCCACGACGAGGCGGCGCTGGCCGAGGTCCTGGCGGCGGACGGCATCGCCGGCGCCGGGCTCGACGTCTTCGAGGCGGAGCCGCCGGCCCACGACCATCCGCTGGTCCAGTTCGACAACGTCATCGTCAGCCCGCACAACGCCGGCGTCACCGTCGACTGCAACCACAACATGGCGGTCTCGGCGGCCGGGCAGTGGGCCGAGGTGTTCGCCGGCAAGCGGCCCCGCAACCTCGTCAACCCGGATGCCTGGGAAGCCTTCCTCGGGCGCTATCACGCGCGCTTCGGCGCCGACGCGGCGGAGTAGGGCGGTCCGATGATCGGTCCGGTCACCAACCACCGCCGCTTCGAGCGCTTCGACGTCAACCTGAAGGCCCGCGCCGTCGGCCGCGAGGGCGAGTTCGACGCCACCGTCACCGACATCTCCGAGGGCGGCGCCGCCATCGCCGCGCCGCCGGCGCTGTTCACCAACGATTCCTTCGTCGATCTGCACGTCGCCGGCTACGACCACTACAAGGGCCGCGTGGTGCGCGAGTTCGCCGGCGGCTACGCGCTCGAGTTCGAGCACACGGAAGCCGAACAGAAACGCATGCGCGCCGCGATCAAGGATTTCGAGGCCGTCGCCGGCAAGGGCAAGCCGTTGGACGCCTAGGCGCCCGGGGCCGCTACCCCGCCATCTCCGCCACCACGTCGGCGAGTGCCAGCGACGCCGTCAGGCCGGGTGATTCGATGCCGTAGAGGTTGATCAGGCCGTCGACGCCGTGCGCGTCCGGGCCCTGGACCATGAAGTCGGCGGCGTACTTGGCTTTATCGGGGCCGACGAGCTTCGGGCGGATGCCGACGTAGCCCGGCTGCAGGGCGCCGTGGGGCAGGCCCGGCCAGTAGCGGCGGATGGCGGTGTAGAAGAGCTCGGCGCGGGCCGGATCGACCTCGTAATCGGGTTCGTCGACCCAGGAAACGTCGGGGCCGAACTTGGTCTGGCCGCCGAGGTCGAGGGTCGAATGGGTGCCGAGGCCGCCCGGCACCGGCACCGGATAGATCAGATGGCGGAACGGGCTGGCGCCGGCCAGCGTGAAGTAGGTGCCCTTGGAATAATAGAGCGGCGGCACGCTGTCGGCGGGCACGCCGTCGATGGCGCGGGCGATCGCCTGGGCGCCGAGCCCGGCGGCGTTGACCAGGGTCCGGGCGCTGACGGTCATCGCCGCGTCGCCGCCGGTCTCCAGCGTCACCCCGCCGTCCTCGACGCGGCCGCCGACGATCGGGCTGAGGAACGCGATCATCCCGCCCGACGCCTCTAAATCGCCCTGCAGGGCCAGCATGTAGGCGTGCGAATCGACGATCCCCGTGGACGGTGAGAACAGCGCCCGGACGGCCTTCAGGTTGGGCTCCATCTCGGCCAATTCATCGGCCTCGACCCAGGCGAGATCGGTGACGCCGTTGGCGGCCGCCTTCTCCTTGGTGTCTTCGAGCGCCGCGACCTCGTCGTCGGCGGTGGCGACCAGGAGCTTGCCGAGGCGCTTGTGTTCGACGCCGTGGCTTTCGCAGAATTCATACAAGAGGTGCTTGCCGGCGACGCAGGTCCGCGCCTTCAGGCTGTCCTTGGCGTAATAGATGCCGGCGTGGATGACCTCGGAGTTGCGCGAACTGGTGCCAGTGCCGATGTCGTCGGCCTCCTCGATGACGATCACCTCGCGCCCGGCCATGGCGAGCCGGCGCGCGATGGCCAGGCCCACCGCGCCGGCGCCGACGACGATGCAGTCCACGCTTTCGGTCATGGTGCGAAGATGCGGCCTCGCGCGCGGGGTGTCCAGACCCTATGGTGATGGTCCCGATGGAGAGCCGGGCATGAAGCAGGCGATTTTCCAGTGCTGGCAATTCTGGGGCGTCCTCGGCGTCGTGCTGGTCGCCGCCGCCGAGGCGCACAACTTCTTCTGGCCGGAACGCGACGCGGTGCAGTGGCTGTTCTTCGCGCCGGCCATGGTCTGCATCCTGGTCGCGCTGGCGCTGTGGGACCGGCCCCGGCGGTGAACCGGCTTGTCACGGTTCGCCGCGCCGCCTTACGATGCCGCGTGGCGGCCGTCCCCGCGCCGCGCCGGAGATGACTGTATGACCCAGGCCATGGAGGCGTTGAAGAAGGGATTCGCCCTGCACCAGGCGGGGCGGCCCACCGAGGCCGAGCCGCTGTACCGCCGCGCCCTCGAGGCCGAGCCCGGCAATCCGGACGCCATGTACCTGCTCGGCGTGATCGCCTTCGACGCGGAACGCTTCGATGAGGCGGGCGAATTGATCGGCCGGTCCGCCGAGATCAACCCCAAGAACCCGGACGCGCATGTCTATCTCGGCCACCTGGCGAAGATGAACGCCGACATGAACATGGCGGAAACGCATTTCAGCCGGGCCGTCGAGTTGGCGCCAGGGTACGCGCTGGCGCTCAACAACCTGGGCAACGCGCTCCGCGAGAACAAGCGCATCGACGCCGCCATCGACGCCTACGAGCGCGCCGTCGAGGCGGACCCGGCCTACGTCTCGGCGCTGACCAACCTGGGCAGCCTGCACCGCGACGAGGGCGACTACGAGGCCGCCGAGCGCTATTACCGCCAGGCCCTCCAGCACGCGCCCAACGACGCCGTCGTCACCACCTACCTGGCCCGCGCCGTGAACCGGCTCGGCCGCACCGAGGAGGCCCTGCGGCTCTACGCGGAAGCCCTCCGCATCGATCCCGGCACTCCGGACGCCAACGCCGACATCGCCATCATCCGGGCCGCCGAGCACAATCACGGCGAAGCGCTGGCCCACGCCAAGACCACCATCGCCGCCGATCCGACCCACACCATGGGCCTGGCGCTGACGGCGATCATGGCGGCGGAGACCGGCGACGAGGAAATGGCCGACTACCTGCTCGGCGAGGAACGGTTCGTGCAGACCCACGAGATGGAGGTGCCGGCCGAGTTCGACGGCATCGGCGCCTTCAACGAAAGCCTGACCCACCACGTCCTCGACCATCCGACGCTGCGCTACGAGCCGCCGGGGCGCGCCATCCGCCGCTGTTCGCAGACGGGCAGCCTGCTCGCCGAGCCGAAGGGGCCGATGGTGCATCTCGAACGGATCATCCATTCGGCCATCGCCGCCTACGCAGAGGCCCTGCCCGACGATCCCGGACACCCGTTCCTGTCGATCAAGCCGAGCTACTGGCGGCTCAACGTCTGGGGCATCGTCATCGACCGCCCCCAGGGCTTCGTCGAATCCCACATCCACACCAAGAGTTGGCTGAGCGGCGTCTGCTACCTGGAACTGCCTTCCGATGTCGACGGCGACGACGGTACCCACGCCGGATGGATCGAGTTCGGCCGGGCGCCGGAGGAGTTCGGATGCGTGGGCGAACCGCCGATCACCCTGTTCAAGCCGGAACCGGGCAAGGTCCTGCTGTTCCCCGGATACTTCTACCACCGCACCGTGCCCTACCAATCCGACGAGCGCCGGATCAGCGTCGCTTTCGACGTGCAAGCCGGCGACTGATTAGACGGCGGCCACTGATTGACACCACCCGGGGACCTGCCGGCGCCATGAACAGCTTCCTGAACTTCCTGTCTCGCCACGCCATGGCGGCCATGGCGGCGGGCGTGTTCATCGGGCTGCTGGCGCCGCCCCTGGCGAAGCTGCTGGCGCCGCTGCTGGCGCCGGCGGTCTGGGCGCTGCTGGTGATCAGTTTGCTGCGCACGGAGGGCGCGGCGGCGATGGCGCACCTGCGCAGGCCCGGCCGCGTCGCCGGCCTGCTGGTCTGGTGCCTGGCGGCGACGCCGGCGGTCATGTGGGGCTTGGTATCGCTGAGCGGCCTGCCGGGCGGGCTGGCGGCGGCGATGGTTCTGGCGGCCGGCTCGTCGCCGCTGATCTCGACGCCGGCGCTGGGCATCCTGCTCGGCCTCGACGGCGCCTTCATCCTGACCCTGCTGATCCCGGCGACCCTGTTGATCCCGCTGACGCTGCCGGGCATCGCGCTGGTGCTGCTAGGGTTCGAGACCGACGTCAGCGCCGGCGACCTGATGGTCCGGTTGGCGGTGCTGGTCGGCACCTCGATACTTGCCGCCTGGGCGCTGCGCCGCGGGCTCGACGCCGAGCGGGTGCGCGCCGTCGGGCCGGAGCTCGACGGCGCCGCGGTGCTGATCCTGATCGTCTTCGCCATCGCCATCATGGACGGTCTCACGGCAAGGTTACTTGCCGAGCCCGGCTACGTGCTCTTTGTTACGGCCTTGACCTTCGCCGCCTACGCGGGATTGATGGCGCTGACCGTGCTCGGGCTCGCCATATTTCAGCCGCATTGGGGCCGCAGGTTGATCCTGAGCGCCGGGTTCACCGCCGGCTGCCGGAATTTGGCGGTGATCCTGGCGGTTTTGCCGGCGGGGGCCGACCCGGATCTGTTCTTGTATTTCGCCGTCGGTCAGTTTCCCATCTACCTGATGCCGGCGATCCTGAAGCCGCTGATGTTGCGGTTGTTGAAGAACGAGACCATATCCCGGCGAGGATTTGATGAATGACATGGTGGCGACGACGGAGTTTCTGGCTGAAGACGGTGCCGCTGGCGCTGCTCATCGGGCTGTTCGGCATCGCCGTGGTGCGGCATTCGATGGCTGACTGGCGTACCGCGTCCATGGAATCGGCGGGCATCGCCCCCGACCCGGCGGCCCACCCCGAGGCCGTGATCCAGGTCTACGCGGCCCGCGCCTATTCGTGGCGGGGCATCTTCGGCGTCCATACCTGGTTCGCGGTGAAGCCGACCGGCGCCGACGCCTTCGCCGTCTACGAGGTCATCGGCTGGCGGGTCCGGCGCGGCGGCAAGGCGTTGGCGATCTCCAACCGCCCGGCCGACGGGCGCTGGTTCGACGCGGTTCCGGAGATCATCGCCGACGTGCGCGGCGACGGCGTCGACGAGATGATCCAGCGCATTGACCGGGCGGCCGGCGCCTACCCGTACATGGACGAGTACCGGGTCTGGCCCGGCCCCAACTCGAACACCTTCACTGCCCACGTGGCCCGCGCCGTTCCGGAACTGCGCCTCGACCTGCCGCCGACCGCCATCGGCAAGGACTACATCCCCGGCGGCATCGTCGCCAAGACGCCGAGCGGTACCGGCGTACAGGTCTCCCTGGCCGGCCTGCTCGGCCTGATGGTCGGCAAGGAGGAGGGCGTCGAGATCAATCTCCTGGGCCTGACCTTCGGCATCGATCCCCTCGACCTGACCGTCAAGCTGCCCATGGCCGGGCGCATCGGCGGCGAGTCCTGAGCCGGAGGCCGGACCAGCCATGAGCATTTGGGGGAAGGTCATCGGCGGCGCCGCCGGGTTCGCGCTCGGCGGACCGTTGGGCGCGATCATGGGCGCCGTCGCCGGGCACGCCGTCGACAAGATGAAGGCCCAGGAGGCCGGCGACGTCGGCCCCGACGCGTTCTCGCGCTACAGCCCCGATGCCCGCCAGGTCGCCTTCACCACGGCGATCATCGTCTTGTCGGCGAAGATCGCCAAGGCCGACGGCCAGGTCACCAAGGACGAGATCGCCGCCTTCCGGCAGCTCTTCCATATTCCCACCGAGGAGGCCAAGTCCGTCGGCAAGATCTGGGACGAGGCGCGCCGCGACGCCGGCGGCTACGAGCCTTACGCCGAGCAGATCGCCATGCTTTTCCGCCACGAGCCGGCGGTGCTCGAGGAACTGATCGGCGCGCTCTTCCACATCGCCAAGGCGGACGGCGTCGTGCACCCCGAGGAGCTTCGGATCATCCGGCACACGGCCCAGATCTTCGGCTTCGACGGGCACGGCTTCGAACGCCTCAAGCACATCCACCTGGGCCCCGACGGCGGCGATGGCACCGACCCCTACGAGGTCCTCGACCTGGATCGCAACGCCTCCGACGACGAGGTGAAGAAGAAGTACCGCGCGCTGATCCGCGAGAACCACCCGGACGTGCTGATGGCGAAGGGCGTGCCGCAGGAGTTCATCGACCTCGCCAACGAGAAGATGGCGGCGATCAACGCCGCCTACGACCAGATCGAAAAGCAGCGGGGTTTGCGCTAGACTCTCGCGGCGATGATCGAGACGCCGTCCCCCAATCACAACGCCAGGCCCGACGGCCAGCCCGTCGACATGCTGGTCGTCCACTACACCGGCATGGAAAGCTGCGCCGCGGCGCTGGCCCGGCTCTGCGATCCGGCGGCGGAGGTCAGCGCGCACTACCTGATCGACGAGGACGGCGCCGTGCACCGGATGGTCGCCGAGGACCGGCGCGCCTGGCACGCCGGCGTCGCCGCCTGGCGCGGCGAGACCGACGTCAACGGGCGGTCCATCGGCGTCGAACTGGTCAACCCGGGCCACGAATTCGGTTACCGGAACTTCCCCGAGGCCCAGATGGCGGCGTTCCGCGACCTCGCCAAGGAGATCCTGGCCCGCCACCCGATCCCGGCCGGCAACGTCGTCGGCCATGCCGACGTGGCGCCGGCGCGGAAGATGGACCCGGGCGAGCTGTTCGACTGGCGGGGCCTGGCGGCCGACGGCATCGGGCTGTGGCCGGCGGCACCCGGCGTGACGCCGGAGGAGTCCGCCGTGCCCGGGCTGTTGGCGCGCATCGGCTACGACACCGCCGATCCCGCCGCCGCGCTCACCGCCTTCCAGCGGCATTTCCGCCCCGCCGCCGTTGACGGCGTCGCCGACGCCGAGACCCGCGCCCAGCTTGCCGCCGTCGCGGCCTTGGCGTAGGTTGGGTCCGCCAGACGGCCGGATGACCGCCTTCGCGGGGCGCCAGCCCCGAGGGGGAGGAAAGTCCGGGCTCCACGGTTACACGGTGCCGGGTAACGCCCGGCGGGGGCGACCCCAGGGAAAGTGCCACAGAAAGCAAACCGCCCGCCGCCGTTTCGGCGCCGGCGGGTAAGGGTGAAAGGGTGCGGTAAGAGCGCACCGCGCGGCTGGCGACAGGCGCGGCAAGGTAAACCCCACCGGGAGCAAGACCAAATAGGGGCGGCAAGCTGGTTCGGCCAGCAGGTGGGTTTCCGCACCGCCGCCCGGGTCGGTTGCGCGAGGCGTCCGGCAACGGGCGTCCCAGATGAATGGTCATCCCCGCCCCTCGGGGCGGCGACAGAACCCGGCTTATAGGCCGTCTGGCACCTTTCTCCGCCGGCTCCGCACCAAATCGCCATCTCCGGACCACATTGGCGCCCGAATCGGCCGCCATCATGAGCGTGTTTCGACGCTGCCGCCGCGGCCGCCGCCGGACCGGCCGAGCGAGCTGCGGCGGCGGATCGAAACACTTTATTAACCCATTGAATGACAAGCTTAACCCGTTGACGCCCATGATTACCCATGATATCCCAATTATGCCCAAATACTGGCTCGGGCAAGGGATTGTCTGGGTCTGAACCTTCACCGGTCTCGCGAGGTGGTGGGGGATGGGCTCGATGAGTTGGAAGGCGGCAGAAACCCGCTTTCCAGAACGCCGGAAGAATCCGGCTTAACGCGCGTTGAAATCGGGGGCCACCATGACGTTGTTCGTCGGTCGCCATGTAAACAGAATCGACAAGAAGGGCCGGGTCTCCGTGCCCAAGCCGTTCCGTGCCGCCTTGCAGGCTCAGGGATCGGCGCTGCTTTACGTCTACCCCCTGTTCAAACACCAGGCCCTCGAAGCCTGCGGCGAGGCCTTCATGGCACGCCTCAGCGCCAGCCTCGAGGACCTCGACATGTTCTCCGACGACCAGGACGACCTGGCCGCCATCGTTCTTGAGAACGCCCACGCCCTCAGTTTCGACCCCGAGGGGCGTGTCGCGTTGCCCAAGGAGTTGGCGGAACACGCCGGCATCACGGCGGACGCCGCTTTCGTCGGCCGCGGCGGCCGCTTCCAGATCTGGTCTCCGAAACTCTACGCGGCGAACCGCGACCGGGCCTTCGAGCGGGCCCGGGCACGGGGCGCCACGCTCAGGCTCCGCAAGCCGTCCGCCGAGACCGACGACGGGGACGGCGCATGAACGCCCAGATGCACATCCCGGTGATGGCCGACGAGGTCGTCCGGGCCTTGGCGCCGAAGGCCGGCGCCGTCTACGTCGACGGCACCTTCGGTGCGGGCGGCTATTCGCGCGCGCTTCTCGACGCCGCCGATTGCACCGTCTGGGGCATCGACCGCGATCCCTTCGCGGTCGCCGCCGGGGCCGAGCTGTCGGTTGAGTATCCGGGGCGCTTGAGTGTCCTGAACGGCCGTTACGGCGACATGGCGGCCCTGCTCGCCGCCGTCGGCGTCGAGCAGATCGACGGCGTCGCCCTCGACCTCGGCGTCTCCTCCATGCAGATCGACGACCCGGCCCGCGGTTTCTCGTTCCGCGACGACGGCCCCCTCGACATGCGCATGGGCGAGGCCGGCGAGACCGCCGCGGACGTGGTCAACCAACTGGCCGAGCGCGAGCTCGCCGACATCATCTACCGTTACGGCGAGGAGCGCGCGTCCCGGAAGATCGCGCGGGCCATCGTCGAATTGCGCGAGAAGGCGCCGATCACCCGGACCGGGCAGCTCGCCGAGATCGTCCGGCGCGTCGTCCACCGCTCGCGCGACGGCATCGATCCGGCGACCCGGACGTTCCAGGCGCTGCGCATCTACGTCAACGACGAGCTGGGCGAGCTGGAGGCCGGTTTGCGCGCCGCCGAGCAACTGATCGCGCCGGGCGGCCGCCTCGCCGTCGTCTCCTTCCATTCCCTCGAGGACCGCTGCGTGAAGGACTTCCTGCTTTCGCGGAGCGGCCAGGCGCCGCGCCCGTCGCGGCACCTGCCGGCCGGCGCCGAGGCCGCCGCGCCCAGTTTCCGGCTGCACAAGCGCGGCGCGGTGAAGCCGGCGAAGGCCGAGACCGACGCCAACCCGCGGGCCCGCTCGGCGCGCCTCAGGTGGGCCGAGCGCACCGACGCACCGGTCGCCGGCATCGCGGAGGCGCGGCCATGAGACGCTCGACCCTGGCCCTCGTCCTGATCACCGTCGCCGTCGGCGTCGGCCTGTTCCTGGTCAAGTACCGGGTGCAGGGCCTGGAGGCCCAGTTGCAGGATCTCAATCGGGACATCGCCGACGACCGCGAGGCGATCCACGTCTTGAAGGCCGAATGGAGTCACTTGAACGAACCCGACCGCCTGAAGCGGCTGGTCGGCCGTCACCTCGGCATGATCCCGGTGGGGGTCGAGCAGGTGACGACGCGGACCCGGATGGATTCGCGCCTGCCCCAGGTTTCGGCCTCGGCCGAGAACGACATTGCCGCAGAAAGCGGCGTAATCGCTGGAAAGGAATTCCGGCCATGACCATGACCGCACACCGCCGCGCGGCGAAACGCCGCCAGATCGAAGGAATCCGAAAACGCGCGCTCGAGACCGGCCGCAGCCGATTGCTGCTGACCGGCATGGTGCTGACCGTCGCCTTCGCCGGGATCGCCGGCAGGCTCGTCGACCTGACCGTGCTCGGCAACGGCTCGGAGCCGCGCTTTGCCCGCGCGCCGGCGGCCCTGCCGTCGTCGTCCGGCCGCGCCAACATCCTCGACCGCAACGGCATCATCCTGGCCGCCAGCCTGCCGACGGTATCCCTGTCGGCGGACCCGGAGCTGGTCCTCGACGCCGAGGAAGCGGCCCGCGAGCTGGCTTCGGTGCTGCCCGGGATGAGCCGCCAGGAAACCCTGATCAAGCTCGCCACCAAGGGCCGCTTCGTCTGGTTGGCGCGCAACCTGACACCGCACCAACACCAGGAGATCATCCGTCTCGGCATTCCGGGCCTGAGCTTCCATCGCGGCGAGCGCCGTGTCTATCCGCACGGCCGGCTTGTCTCGCACGTGCTCGGCCTGACCGATGTCGACGGGCGCGGCATCGCCGGCATCGAGAACCAGTTCGACCAGACCCTCCGCGCCGGCGGCGCGCCGCTTCGGCTGTCGCTGGATCTGCGCGTCCAGTCGATCCTCCGCGACGAACTGGTCGCCGCGAAGCAGGAGTTCAAGGCCATCGGCGGCGCCGGCCTGGTGATGTCGGTGACCACCGGTGAGGTCGTCGCCATGGTGTCGCTGCCCGACTACGACCCCAACAGTCCGCGCGACATGACCAGCGCGCCGGCCTTCAACCGGGCCGTCACCGGGGTCTACGAGATGGGCTCCACGTTCAAGCTGTTCACCGCGGCGATGGCGCTCGATTCGGGCACCGTGACGCTCGAGGGCGGCTACGACGCGAGCCGGCCGATCCGCGTCGCCCGGTTCACCATTTCCGACTACCACGCCAAGAACCGCTGGCTGTCGGTGCCGGAAATCATCCTGCACTCGTCGAACATCGGCGCCGCCAAGATGGCCGTCGACGTCGGCATGGAGGCGCAGCGCCGTTACCTCGGCCGGTTCGGGTTGTTGACGCCGGCGTCCCTCGAGCTGCCGGAGGTGGGCGCGCCGTTGCTGCCGTCCGTGTGGCGGCCGATCAACACCATGACGATCTCCTTCGGGCACGGCATCTCGGTCAGCCCGGTGCAATTGGCGAGCGGCATCTCGGCGCTGGTCAACGGCGGCCTGCACCGCACCCCGACCCTGTTGCGCCAGGACAGCGCCGAGGTCGCGGGCACCCGGGTGATCCAGCGCTCGACCTCGCGGACCATGCGCCGGCTGATGCGCCTGGTGGTCAGCCGCGGCACCGGCCGCAAGGCCGACGTGCGCGGCTACCTGGTCGGCGGTAAGACCGGCACCGCCGAGAAGAGCTCGCGGCGCGGTTATTCCAAGTCGGCGAAGATCTCGTCCTTCGTCGGCGCCTTCCCGATGAGCGCGCCGAAGTACGTGGTTCTGGCCATGCTCGACGAGCCGGTCGGCAATGAGAGCACCTTCAACTACGCGACCGGCGGCTGGGTCGCGGCGCCGGTGGTCGGCCGCGTGATCAAGCGCATCGGCCCGATGGTCGGCATCGCGCCGGATCCGGAAGCCACCTTCGCGACGCCGGAGATCAAGTCGGCGGAGGCTGCGAAGAAGGCCGAGCAGGCGAAGCGGGCGGCGCGCCGCGAGGCCGGCGACTGGGCCCGGTCGATCGGCCGCGCCGTCGGCGGATACCCGGCGCGCCAGACGCCGCGCCAGGAACGGATCGTTTTGGACGCGCGCCACGCGCTGAATCGCGCGGTCGAGGTCAAGCAAGCCCAGAAGCCCATTCTCTCCAGCGTCGTCACGGCTTTGGAGCGGGAAGTTGCGGCTCGCTGACGTCATGGATGGAGATTTTCGGCAGGTCATGAACGGCACCGAATTGAGCGACCATGAGATTGCCGGAATCACTTGCGATTCACGCCGCGTCGAGCCGGGATTCCTATTCGCCGCCATTCCCGGCGGCCAGGCCGACGGCCGCGATTTCATCCCCGACGCGGTGAAGCGCGGCGCCGTCGCCATCCTGGCGCCGCCGGGCACCGAGGCCCCGGCCGACCGCCTCGACATCCCCGTCATCGCCGACGACAACCCGCGCCGCCAATACGCCCTGATGGCGGCGCGGTTCTTCAAGCGCCAGCCCGCCACCGTGGCTTGCGTCACCGGCACCAACGGCAAGACCTCCGTCGTCGCCTTCCTGCGCCAGATCTGGGCAAACGACCGGCCGGCGGCGAGCGCCGGCACGCTCGGCGTCGAGATCGGCGGGTTCGCTTCCGGCGCGGCGCCCGACCTCGAGCACGCGATCAACCTGACGACCCCGGACCCGGTCGATCTGCACGCCAGCCTGGCCGAGTTGGCCGGCCACGGGATCGATCACCTGGCCATGGAGGCGTCGAGCCACGGCCTCCAGCAATTCCGCCTGGACGGCGTCCGCGTCAGCGCCGCGGCGTTCACCAACCTGACCCGCGATCACCTCGATTACCACGGCGGCATGGACGGCTACCTGGCCGCCAAGCTGCGCCTGTTCGCCGACATCGTCGTCGACGGCGGCGCCGCGGTGGTCAACGCCGATGCGCTCTATTGCGACGCCTTCGAGCAGGCCGCCCGGGCGCGCGGCCTGAGCGTCTTCACCGTGGGCGCCGCCGGTACCGACATCGTCCTGCGCGGCCTCGACGCCGACGGCGCCGGCCAGGTCCTCGACCTCGAGGTGCTGGGCAGCCGCCGCGCCGTCCGGTTACCGCTCCCCGGCATCTTCCAGGCCGCCAACGCGCTCTGCGCCCTCGGCCTGGCGGTGGCCACGGGCGGCGATCCGGTGGCGGCGACGGACGCGCTCGAACGCCTCAACGGCGTCGCCGGACGCCTTGAGCACGTCGGCCGGCACGCCAGCGGCGCCGACGTCTACGTCGATTACGCCCACACCCCCGACGCCCTCAGGAGCGCCCTCGAGGCCATGCGGCCGCATGCCCGGGGCCGGCTGCACGTGGTCTTCGGCTGCGGCGGCGACCGCGATCCGGGCAAGCGCCCGGAGATGGGCGCGGCGGCGGCCGCCGCCGCCGACCGGGTGATCGTCACCGACGACAATCCGCGCACCGAGGGCCCGGCCCGGATCCGCCTCGAGGCCATGGCCGGTTGCCCCGACGCCACCGAGATCGGCGAGCGCGCCGAGGCCATCGCGGCCGCCATCGACGGGCTGGGCGGCGGCGACATCCTGGTCATCGCCGGCAAGGGCCACGAGACCGGACAGATCATCGGCACCGAAACCCGGCCCTTCGACGACGCCGAGGTGGCGCGCCGGTTGCTCGGGGAGGCGCGCCCATGAGCCGCGCCGAGAACTCCGTTCTCTGGACCGATGCGGACGCCGCCGCCGCGACCGCCGGCGAGGCGGCCGGCGGCTGGCGGGCGACCGGCGTCTCCATCGATACCCGCACCCTGGCGCCCGGCGATCTGTTCGTCGCCATTTCCGGGCCGAACTTCGACGGCCACGATTTCGCCGCCGAGGCGCTGACCAAGGGCGCCGCGGCGGTGCTCGTCGCCGCCGCCAACCCGGCGACCGCGAAGCTCGACCCGGCGGCGCCCAGGCTCGTCGCCGCCGATACCCTGGCCGCCCTCGAGGATCTCGGCCGCGCCGCCCGGGCCCGCACCGGGGCGCGGATCGCCGCGGTCACCGGCAGCGTCGGCAAGACCGGCACCAAGGAGGCGCTCGGACTGGCGCTCGGCGCCCAGGGCCGGATCGCCGCGACCGCCGGCAACCTCAACAACCACTGGGGCCTGCCCTTGAGCCTGGCGCGGATGCCGGCGGCGACGGATTTCGGGATTTTCGAGCTCGGCATGAGCGCGCCCGGCGAGATCGCGCCCCTGACCGCCATGACCCGGCCCCACGTCGCGGTGATCACGGCGATCGCCCACGTGCACAGCGAGTTCTTCCCGTCCCTGGACGGCATCGCCGACGCCAAGGCGGAAATCTTCCTCGGGCTCGAGCCCGGCGGCACCGCGATCCTCAACCGCGACAGCGACTACTTCGACCACCTGGCCGGCAAGGCGCGCGAAGCCGGCGCCGCCAACATCGTCGGTTTCGGCGCCGCGACGGCGGCCGACTACCGGCTGCTGGACTGCACGCTGGGCGATGATGGTTCCGAGGTGCTGGCCGACCTGGCCGGCCG